>CAZQFM010000057.1:2779-8504 GCA_964592705.1 uncultured Erysipelotrichaceae bacterium | reverse complement strand
TACTACACAAATTCCTGTTCTATATATTATAGAGTCTATAGCGAAGCGAATTCATAATTTAAAAATACAATCATAAAACGACACGTTACAAGTTTGTGACAAATACCATAATGAATAATATATTCCTAATATAGAGAAAGCGGTTACAATAGTAGCTGTTTTTTTATATAATATGACTATAGAGCGATATCGTTATATGATTGGGAGGTATCTTATGAAAAATTATTTTCAGCGTTTCTTAGATTACTTAACGGCTTTTTGTAATCTGAAACCAATTGTAGCATTAAAAGATGGTTTTATATTAACCATCCCAGCAACGTTAGTTGGTTCACTTTTCTTGTTAATGGCTAATTTTCCAATTGATGGTTATAATGAGTTTATGACAAGTATACTTGGTGTAGGGTGGGCTGATCCACTAAATCAAGTAGCAGGTGCAACCTATGATATACTTGCGATTCTAGTAGTGTTAGGGTTATCGTATAAATTTGCGACAGTGTCAGGGGTAGATGGGATTAGTTGTTCTATATTAGCTCTTGTATCATTCTTAATTGTAACAGCTTCAGAGACAGTAAGTGCATCTGGTGATATTGTGACAGGTGTTATACCGAAGCTTTGGGTTGGTGGAAATGGAATTATTACGGCTATTATTATGGGATTACTAACAAGTTATATTTTCTGTTTCTTTATTAAACGTAATGTGATTATTAAAATGCCAGATAGTGTACCAGAAGGTGTTTCAAAAGCTTTTGCGGCATTATTACCTGGGTTTGTTATTTTCTTGATTTCTGCCATTATTTATACAGTTTGTAGAGCCTTTGGAGGTTTAACATTTACAGAGTTAGTATTTGCTGTTTTACAGACACCTTTACAAGCATTTTCAGGTTCATTACCTGGAGGTATCTTTTTAACCTTATTAATTGGTTTACTCTTTTGGTGTGGTATTCATGGTCCTAATGTAGTAGGAGGTGTAATGAATCCTATTTGGACAGCTGCAGCACTTTCTAATCAAGCAATTTTAAATGGTGGACAAGCTCTTGTTGCTGGTGAAAATGCGGAAATTTTAACAATTCAAGTATTTGATGTATTTATTAAACTAGGAGGATGTGGAATTACGTTAGGGCTATTAATTGCAGCTTTACTATCTGCAAAATCAGCACAGATGAAATCGATCACACGTTTATCTGTTGTTCCTGGTATTTTCAATATTAATGAGCCCGTTGTTTTTGGTCTTCCTATTGCATTTAATGCCTATTTCTTAGTTCCTTTTCTACTTGTACCAGTGATAGCATTAATTATATGTTATTTCGCTATTCTTTCTGGA
This sequence comes from uncultured Erysipelotrichaceae bacterium, assembly GCA_964592705.1. Taxonomy (GTDB): domain Bacteria; phylum Bacillota_I; class Bacilli_A; order Erysipelotrichales; family Erysipelotrichaceae; genus CAMWMY01. The sequence continues at coordinate 7,183 of CAZQFM010000057.1, read as the reverse complement.
TTTTTACCACCATTTAATGGTGTGCAAGTACCGTGGACAACGCCACCTATTATTTCAGGATTTTTATTAGCAGGTTGGCAAGGAATTGTAGTACAAATCGTTATTCTTATTATGTCTGTTGTTGTTTATTTCCCATTTGTGAAAAAACAAGATCATATGTGTGTGAAGCAAGAACAAGTGTGTGCTGATGAAGAAGATGAAGATTTAGAAACATTAGCATTCGATTTATAAATAGAAAGAGAGGAATCAGATGATGAGTTTAAAGAAAGATTTTTTATGGGGTGGGGCTGTTGCGGCTCACCAATTAGAAGGTGCATGGAAAGAAGGAGGTAAAGGAATTAGCGTTGCGGATGTTATGACAGCTGGCGCAAATGGTGTACGTAGAGAGATTACAGATGGTGTTATAGAAGGAAAAAACTATCCGAATCATGAAGCTATTGATTTTTATCACCGTTATAAAGAAGATATTGCTTTGTTTCATGAAATGGGCTTTAAGTGCTTTCGTACGTCCATTGCATGGACAAGAATTTTTCCAAAAGGGGATGAAACAGAGCCAAATGAAGAAGGTTTACAATTTTATGATGATCTATTTGATGAGTGCTTAAAATATGGAATAGAACCTGTTATTACATTATCACACTTTGAAATGCCTTATCACTTAGTTACAGAGTATGGTGGTTGGCGAAATCGAAGATTGATTGAATTCTTTGTCCGCTTTGCGACTGTTTGTTTTAAACGTTATCAACATAAAGTAAAGTATTGGATGACATTTAATGAAATTAACAACCAAGCAAATTATAAAGAAGATTTCGCAACATTTACGAATTCAGGACTTCTTTTTCAAGATGGAGAAGATCGAGAAGCCATTATGTATCAAGCAGCTCATTATGAACTTGTCGCAAGTGCACAAGCAATAAAAATTGCACGGGAAATAAATCCTGAGTTTCAACTTGGTTGTATGATTGCCATGTGTCCTATTTATCCATCAACATGTCATCCAAAAGATATGATGATGTCTGTATCTGCAATGCAAAAACGCTACTATTTTACGGATGTTCATGTACGTGGATATTATCCTGTACAAATCTTAAAATACTGGGAAAGAAAAGGATATCATTTGGATATTACACAAGAAGATCAAATGATCTTAAAAGAAGGTTGTGTCGATTACATTGGCTTTAGTTATTATTTATCATATGCGGTAAAACATACAAGTGATAATATACATTATGATTATGATGAATCTACATGTCTTGTGAAAAATCCATATGTAAAAGCGAGTGACTGGGGTTGGCAAATTGACCCTGAAGGACTACGTTATGCGATGAATTGGTTTTATGAACGTTATCAAATTCCTCTTTTCATCGTAGAGAATGGTTTTGGTGCTATTGATGAAAGAGAAGCTGATGGTTCTATTCAAGATACGTATCGTATTGATTATTTAAAAGCACATATTGAAGCGATGAAAACATGTGTAAAAGAAGATGGAATCGAACTAATAGGGTATACACCATGGGGATGTATTGATTTAGTTTCTGCTGGTACAGGTGAAATGAAGAAGCGTTATGGATTCATATATGTAGATAAAGATAATGAAGGAAATGGAACATTAGAAAGATATCGTAAACAGAGTTTTTATTGGTATAAGAACGTTATTGAATCTAATGGAGAAGAGTTATAATGGTATGAAAAAGTATCCACAAGGATACTTTTTCTATGTTATAATAGAAATACGTAAGATAGGTGAGTATATGAAAGTAAAAGAAGTAGTAATAGTAGAAGGAAAGCATGATCGTGAGATTTTAAAAAAATATATAGCTTGTGATACGATTGAAACGCAAGGAACTCACCTTAGTAAACAAACATTACAATTAATAAAAAAAACACAACAAGCACGAGGTGTTATTATCTTTACTGATCCAGATGCACCAGGTGAGAAAATTAGACAGACGATTAATCAGTATGTCCCTGGTTGTAAGAATGCATTTATTGATAAGGAGCGTGCAAGTACACGAAAAAAGGTTGGGATTGAACATGCATCGAAAGAAGATATTTTGGATGCTTTACAACATGTTATGACATATCAAGAAGACATTGAAGAAAGTTTATCTTTTGATGAGTTTGTATCACTTGGTTTTCATGGACAAGAAGATAGTGCTCATTTGCGACATGTAATAAGTAAGTATTTGTTTCTTGGAAAACCGAATGCGAAAACCTTATTTAAACGATTGAATATGTTACACCTAACAAAAAAAGATATTGAACAATTATTGAAGGAGATTTCATGAAACCAATTGCAACACCGTCAAGAACAAAAGAGATATTAACGACTTATGATTTATATGCGAAGAAAAATTATGGGCAAAACTTTCTTACAGAACCAAGTGTCGTAGAGAAGATTGCTAGAAGTGCTATCCAAACGAATCATACATTAGCGATTGAAATAGGTCCAGGTATAGGTGCACTTACACAATATTTATGTGAGTATGCGAAAAAAGTAGTAGCTTTTGAAATAGATGAAAGGCTACCAGAAGTACTTGCGGATACACTATCGGACTATGATCATGTGGAAGTGAGATTACAAGATTTTTTAGATAGTGATATCAAACAGATTGTAAAAGGGTTTAAAGAGGAAGGCTATGATGTTGTTGTGGCAGCGAATTTACCTTACTATATTACAACCCCTATTTTATTTAAACTTTTTGAATCACAAGCTGAAATTGATAGTATCACAGTGATGATGCAAAAGGAAGTTGCCGATCGTTTTCGAGCTTCTATAGATTCAAAAGATTATAATGCACTAAGTGTGATTACCCAATATTTATGTCATGTAAAACATGTTATGCATGTGCCTAAAAATGTATTCAATCCTAAGCCTCGTGTAGATAGTACGGTATTACAGTTTTCTTTTAAAGAAAGATGTGCAGAGATAGAGGATGAAGCTGCCTTTTTTGCGATGATTAAAGCATGTTTTAAACAAAAAAGAAAAACCATATTAAATAATTATGGAGAGTACATAGGAGATAAACAGAAAGCAAAAGACATATTAGCAAGTGCAGGTATAGAAGAGAGTGCACGAGCAGAATCTTTGTCACTTGAGATGTTTATTCATTTATATATCACGGAAAAAGGAAGTGTGTAATATGAAAGAAAGGGCATATGCAAAAATCAATTTATGCCTTGATGTTAAAAGAAGAAGAGATGATGGGTATCATGATTTGGAAATGGTGATGGTACCACTAGGTCTTTATGATGAATTGAGTATTTCTTTAGCATCTTGTGATGAAATAACATGTAGTGATCCTAATGTTCCTATAAACGAATCCAATACTGTGGTAAAAGCACTTAATCTTATGCGTAAAACGTTTGGATTCACCGAACATTTTCGGATTCATATAGAAAAGAATATTCCAATGGAAGCAGGGTTAGCTGGTGGTAGTGCAGATGCGGCTGCACTTATGCGTGCGATTCGTAAGATGTTATCCCTTGATCTTTCTTTGGAGCAGCTAAGTATGTTATCTAAGGAAGTAGGGGCAGATGTACCATTTTGTATAAGAAATACACCAAGTCTTGTGAAAGGGATTGGAGAGCATATAGAACCCTTTGAGATGAATTGTGATTTTCATATTTTATTAGTAAAACCTGAAAGAGGAGTTTCTACAAGACAAGCTTTTGAGATGTTAGATTTTACAAAAGTAGATCATCCAGATTGCACGATTGTAAAACAAAGTTGTATGGTGAATGACTGGAATACCCTTTTTCATACTATAGGAAATACACTGGAATTTAGTGCCTTTCAATTAGTACCAGAAATTAAACAAATAAAAGATCAATTAAAGTCTCTTGGTTTTTCTACAGCATTAATGTCTGGTAGTGGGAGTACTGTGTTTGCGCTAACAAAAGAGGAAGCATTAATTGATAAGGTATTACCCTCTTTACAGAAAGAATATCCATTTGTTAGGAAGACAAAAGTAAAAATGTAATGTTTCATGTATATCGTGGTTACAGTTATATCTTTTTTTGTAATAGAATAAGCTAGATGAAAAGTATGTGAAAAGCTTATAAAAATGCATAAATTATGATTTTCGTATAGAGAATATCTTTATTTATTTAAGAATATTGTTAAAATAATAGATGAGGTAAATAGTTTATGAAATCTGCGATTGATTTAGCTGCCGGTAAAGGTACAAGAATGAAATCCGTATTGAATAAAGTAATGCATCCTGTTTTAAATAAGCCGATGATTGGACATATTATTTCAACATTAAAAAAATGTGATGTTGAGAATATTGTAGTGGTTGTTGGACATGGTGCTGAAAGTATAAAGGATTACTTAAAGGATGATGTGCAATATGCATTACAATCTCCACAGCTTGGGACAGGGCATGCTGTTATGCAAGCGAG
>CAZQFM010000057.1:0-2769 GCA_964592705.1 uncultured Erysipelotrichaceae bacterium | reverse complement strand
TGGAAGCAGTTGATGGTGATACGATCATTTTATGTGGTGATGGTCCACTTATTCAACCAGAAACAATTGAAAAAGCATTTGAAGCTAATAAAGATAGTGCATTAACAGTTTTGACTGCAGTTTTGGATGATGGTGCTAATTATGGAAGAATTGTAAGGAATGCAAGTGGTCATGTCGAGAAAATTGTAGAAGCAAAAGATTGTAGTGAAGCACAACTGGATATCAAAGAGATTAATACAGGTATCTTCTGTTTTAAGAATAAGCTTCTTTTTGAAGGCTTGAAAGAAATTGGAAATGATAATGCACAAAATGAATATTATCTAACCGATTTAGTAGAGATTTTTCATAAGAAGCAATATGTTGTAAATGCTATGATTGTGGAAGATCCAGAAGAAACGATGGGTGTGAATGATCGTGTCGATCTAGCAAAAGCACAGCAATGGATGAAGCGTCATATTAATCATAAACATATGATGAATGGTGTTAGCATCATAGATCCAGAAAACACGTATATTGATGTTGATGTTGAGATTGGGCAAGATACTATTATTTATCCTAATGTACACATACAAGGAAATACGAAAATTGGAGAACATGTAGTAGTGTTACCAAATTCATTCTTATGTAATGCTAGTATTGGTGATCATGTGACTATTGATAGTTCTAAGATTGTAGATAGTTGTGTAGGAGCTCATACCGTAGTAGGTCCTATGTCACATTTACGAAATCATACGAATATTAAGGAACATGTGCGTATTGGAAATTTTGTGGAATTTAAAAATGCAAATTTCGGTAAAGGCAGTAAATGTGCACACTTAACGTATATTGGTGATAGTGATATCGGTGAAGGTGTAAATGTTGGATGTGGTGTTGTGACAGTTAATTATGATGGGAAACATAAGCATCGAACAGTTGTTAAAGATGGGGCTTTCATTGGAAGTAATTGTAATTTAGTTGCTCCTGTAACGATTGGTGAAAATGTACTACTTGCGGCAGGGTCAACCATTACTGAAAGTGTAGAGGATGGCGATATGGGTATTGCCAGAGCTCGACAAGAAAATAAACGGGGATATGGAGAGAAATTTAAAAAGAAATAGAAAGAAGAAGGATGTAAATTATGAAAAATAATACAGTTGTATTCGCATTAACGTCAAGTGTTGATCTTGCAAATGAAATTGCAGGTCAGTTGGGAATTCCACTAGGGCTATGTGAGGTTAAACATTTTGCAGATGGAGAAATTATGGTAGAACTTGGAGAATCGGTACGTGGGAAACATGTATACATTGTACAGTCTACTTGTAATCCAGTGTCTAGTAATTTAATGGAAGTATTAATTGCTATTGATGCAGCGAAACGAGCAAGTGCAGAGAATATTACAGTTGTTATGCCTTACTTTGGATATGCAAGACAAGATCGTAAGGCAAAACCAAGACAGCCAATTACTTCTAAATTGGTTGCAGAGTTATTAGAAACAGCAGGTGCTAATCGTATTATTACGATGGAACTACATGCAACACAAATTCAAGGTTTCTTTGATATACCAGCAGATGATATTACGGCTATTCCTATTATCGGTAAGTATTTTAAATCATTACAAATGGATGATGTTGTCGTTGTATCTCCTGATCATGGAGGAACAACACGTGCACGTAGATTAGCAGAGATTCTTCATGCACCACTAGCGATTATTGATAAAAGACGTCCAAAACCAAATGTGGCAGAAGCTATGAATCTTCTTGGCGATGTAAATGGTAAAGTTGCCATTATGGTTGATGATATTGTTGATACAGCTGGTACTTTAATGTCAGGAATAAAAATGTTATATGATAATGGGGCAAAAGCAGTATACGCATCTTGTGTACATGGTGTATTATCAGGTCCTGCCATTGAGCGATTAAAAGAAAGTAAAGTAAAAGGATTCATCTGTACTAATACGATTGCACAAGATAAAAAACAAGCAGAATTCCCTGAAATGACAGTTTTATCTGTAGGAGAAATTTTAGGACAAACAATTAAGGCTATTGAAGAGAAAATCCTGTAAGTAAAGTAATTAAAGATTTTGAAGAATAAAACATAAAAGCTTATTTGATATTTATAGCTCTTTAACATTTCGTGTTGGTGGAGAGAAATCTAAACAATATAAGTGTTCAGTGGTGATCGAAAGATCACCCTTTTTATTTACATGTAACCATAGTATTTGTAATAAGTAACATTCTTGTTTTCAATTGTATGAAGGAACGATAGCCAAAAGCAATCCTTTTGATAACCTTAATAAGGTTATTAGTATCTTCTATCATACCGTTTGAATAGCTGAATTCTAAAGAGTTTAAGATGTATGTTTTGTGTTCTTTTAAAGTACGTATGGATGTTTTCATGTATTCTGAAATATTCTTATTTGCATGTTCTATTGCATAAGTAATATCGACTTCACGCATCTACCGTTTAAAACAGGTCTTAGGTTTGAATTGAGTTCTATCTAGGTCGTAGTGATGTTTGAGAATAGCGTTTCAGTTTATTGTAATGTGCTTCATAAGTAGTATTCTAGTTTTGTTAAGGGAGAGAGAAAGAAGCTGAATGTTATAATTATAGGATTTATATAAAAAGCGGTGTTTGCGAAGTTTAAGAAATGTCTGTTTTCTAGAAACATCAGGTAGAAGGATATAGGATACCTTGGTACCATGTTTCATAATGGAGTGATGATTAACAGAGCCACAAACAGGACAAACATGAGGGGGATCATAAGAAAGATGAGCTTCATAAATAAGAGAA
>CAZQFM010000056.1:6017-8826 GCA_964592705.1 uncultured Erysipelotrichaceae bacterium | reverse complement strand
ATATTTCTTATAAAAGTACATATAATAGTTTACAGAAAGAAATGGGTGTTGATATAGGTGTCAAGGTTCCTGCTGTCACAATTACATCAGACAATAAAGTTCGCTTTTTTGGGAACGGTAGAGAAATTAGATATATACAAAGGCGATTTAAGAAGGTGTATCAGGAGTTACAAGCTAGAAAACAACATACAAAAATGAGGAAGTTGAATCACAAATTACGTAAAATTTTAATATTTTATGATCATGTTATTTCTAAAAATATTATTAAATTTGCAGTTAGTGAGAGCATAGGAGTAATTAAGTTAGAAGATTTAACAGGTATAAGATCTACTTTTAATATTAAATATTTTTCGAATATTTATTTATGGTCTTATCGTAGATTGCAAGAATGTATAGAATATAAAGCTAAGCTAGAAGGTATAAAAGTGCTATATGTAAACCCGTATAGAACATCGAAAAAATGTCCTAAATGTAATAAAGTTAATTTTCCTCGTGACCGCTTATATAAATGCAAATGTGGGTTTATTGGACATAGAGATATAGTTGGAGCATTCTACATTTTACATGCACTTTGATTTATGGTAACAGTAAATCAGCCTATCATACTTTATGTACTGTGATAGGATGGGTGATAGCGCACCCTAATATATTTGATATTTACTATAAGAAATTATAGTATCTGACAAATATGAACCATCGCTAAGGCGTTCGAACTAGGTAACAACAATCTATTGCTTTATTAGCGATAGATTTTTTTGTTTTTAATATTTAGTATTATTGAAAAAGGGATATAAAGTCTTTTAATTTTCGTATTTTGAAGAACAATGCCTAATTATTTCGCAAAGTATTAAACTTTTAAATGATTTATAAGAATAAGAACTGCGTATATAAGATTATGTAAAAAGCTAAAGAAAGCAACAAAATATGAATATTTTATAAAGTATATGAAGGTATTTTAAATAAAGGAAATCGCTATTACGATATGAATTATAGTAAGTGTCAAAGAATAAAAACTATTATTTAAGAAAATTTTTTAAACAGGAAATATTATAAGGATAATATCATTATAGAATTTTTTTAGGCGAATTAAAATATCCTCTCTATCTGAATTAGCATAAAAAAATGGCAGATTTATTTCTGCCCATATTATTAAGGTATTTTGTATATTATAAGAATATATCAATATTCATAATAAAACCTGCTAAATGTGAGTAATGCTTATTAAATAAAGTATTACCGCTTTCTAAGATTTATGCTATTCTTAGTTTATGAATAATATCAATTTAATGATATGATTTCTAATATTTACTATTCGATTAAGTAGTTCGATATATTAGCTTGAGGATCAATAACACCATGTATTTCGTTTTGTGTAGCTGACATAATTATCGTAACACCCGGACCATGTCCACTAGTAAATGAGTCTGAGTGAGAAATAATCCCTATTGATACAGCGCCTTTTTTATAATGAGGCCCATTTTTATTATCGTGATCTTCAATTAAAACAATATCGCCGAAGCGTAGGTGATTAATTCCATATGTTTGATTAGCGATTTTATCTTGTGTCATAATGTCGTAGTCCCCTTGCATAGTAGTTGTACTTCCTAATCCACTACCCATTAAAAATGCAGGTATTTTTGTCACTACTGGAACTTCTAAATAACCATTCTTTTGTTGAATATTCATTTTCTTTAATAAGGAAGGATCAATATTCATAATATGTATATTACTATATTCACATAATTTTAGTCCTTGTCCAAACGCTTTTATCTGAATACGATCATCAATACATAGTAAATCTAAGGTTTCTTCATCGAAATAAATTATTGTATGATCTACACCACCATGCTTACCTGTAACGTAACCAGTTCTTCCCTTAGCATCTCCAGAAATTACTTTCGCAATATTTCCTATACATGAGAAAGTGTGCAATGCATTATTTTCTTTATCATTTGTGTTCTTTAAACTTACCCCTGGTTCAATATGATCTCCAGCTATTCCCATACATTGGTCCCCAATTTTGAAGTTGTAAGTGATTCCTCCTGTACCTATACAGATTCTTCCATAACCATCATGTCCAACCCAGTGTCCGCTTCCTGTAAGAGTAGGATGGTGTATACGACCAGAAACACTTTGCATAACTAATAGTTTTTCATTTGTTTTCATAATATCACTCCTTATAGTAATTATATCATATATATTGATTATGATATTATTTATATATGTAAAGTTAAATTATATTAAATTGTATATATGTGAGATGGAAATATATCTTGAATGCAATGTTACTATAAGTGTGAAATCGATAAAGATAAGAAAATACATTTGACCAATTTAAAAGATATAGTATTGTTCATTTAAAAAAAATCCTGTATGATAATACAGAATATAGTAAAGGAGTGTAAGTATGAAAATTAAAGGTAAAATATATTTAAAAACAGGAGCAGATTTACCATTCGAATTGTATCCAAATGAAGCACCTAAAACAGTTGCAAATTTTGTAAAGCTTGTGAAAGAAGGATATTATAATGGAAAAACTTTTCATCGTGTAATACCACATTTTGTTTCGCAAGGTGGATGTCCAAATGGAAATGGAACAGGAGACTTAGGATATACAATTCCATGTGAAACAGAAGGCAATCCACATATGCATGAAGAAGGTTCTTTATCAATGGCACACAGAGGGAAAGATACTGGATGCTGTCAATTTTTTATTTGCCATGACCCACAACCGCATCTTAATGGAGTTCATACTGTTTTTGGTAAAGTTACAGAAAATATGGGAGCAGTTAGGAATATGGTTAATGGG
>CAZQFM010000056.1:0-6007 GCA_964592705.1 uncultured Erysipelotrichaceae bacterium | reverse complement strand
TGATAGAAGCTATCGTTATTGAGGAATAGTTGATGGATGATTTTAAAAAAATAGGCTTTCCAATATTACTTATTTGGCTAAGTGCATTTTCTATAAAAGTGTTGAAAACGTATTTCAATACTTCATTAAGCAATACCATTATTAGTTTGGTGATGGTGATCACTTTATTCTTTTTTGGTTTTTTATTGAATAAGAATCGAAAAAGGAGATCAGAATCAGTGTTTAAAAAGGTAGTTTCTATTTTGGTTCTTATTTTGTTATACTTGATGCAGTATGGTTATTTGAATAGTATGACATTTTATAACATTTTTAACATTTTCGGTATTAATGAATATTTTATAAATATGATTTATATTTTATGTGGCTATATATTTGGAGATTAGAAGAATATAAGATAAAAGTATAAATATTAGAATTTGAAAAGTACCATTTACTAACAATAATTAAATTTGTTATGAAGAAAAAAGCTCTCTTTGATGAGCTTTTTTCTTTTAATATGTTATTTCTGGTAACGTTGTCGTGCAGCTTCAAATGCAAATACTGCTGTTGCACTTGCGGCATTCAATGCATTGCGAAATTCTTGATTATAAGGGATAAATATATTTTGATCACTTTGTTGCATAATTTGCTTAGATAACCCTCTCATTTCTCCACCTATGGCAATACAGAATTTATTTGGAAATACAAAATCATATAATGCAATTGCATTCTCTCTGTGTCCACAAAGAAGAGAGATTTTATGTTGTTTTAATTCATTTATTACATATGAAATATCATCGGCAATAAACATAGGTATGTACTCACTGGCACCTGCACTTGCTTTTGCAACCACACTAGCAGCGGTTGTCCAATTGCGAGGCGGGATGATAACGCCTGTGCATCCTGCTGCATATAATGTGCGTAAAATATATCCAAAGTTAAAAGGATCTTCAATTCCTTCTATAAAAGCAAGAAAACAATTTTTTACACAAAGTAGCTGTTCTAAAGTTTGAAATTTTCGATCACCGCAATATGCAATAAAGCCACCATGAGTTTTACCTGATGATAAGGCATCGATAGATGCTCGATCTTTATAAATAATTTCTATGTTTCTTTTTTTTGCTTCTTTTAAAATAAAATTAGTATCTTTATCATTTTTTTTCTTATCTACAATTATTTTATGTACTTTACGATTTCCACTTAATAATGCAGCTTTAATAGAAATATTTCCTTCTAAAATATGTTGTTCTTTCATAAATACCTCTTCCTTCTGATATAATATAACATGAATTTTAATAAACGAATATGTAAATTTACAAAATTTACATAAAAAAGGCATTTGCAATTTCTTACTTGCAAATGTTACACTATGAGTAGGGTAAGAAAGAGGATTTAATATGTTGGATAGTTTAAAAAATAAAAGATTAAAAAAGAAGAATGTATTACTGCTTGTTGGTATTCTTATTAGTTTTATTATTGCTGTTTGGTTAATTATATTATATGTATTTTTAGATGAATTTAGAGAGTATAAAAATGTATCAAAAAGTGATAAAAATGCAGGGAAGATTACACATTATTTGAATGAAGAAGATGAAATTTTGCAAAGTTTTTTTTATCCAACCTTTTCATACGATGTATTGAATGCCAAAGTAGATGGGGTTATAGAGCAATATAAACAAAATAAAGACGGTAATTATATTCATCATATAGATTATAAAAGTAATGTAGTATATGGACAATATTATACAATAAAGTTTAATTATCGAATTTTAGATAATAAGCAGAAAGAAGTAAAAAATATAGTTACATGTATAAATTATGATTCTAAAACCGATAAAGTCATGAATATAGAAGATATCTTTCGCGTCACATATAAACAAGAGATTTTGGATGTGATAGGAAAGCAGGCTCAACAAGAGTTAACAAATGAAAGTTTAGAAGCGTTTGAAGTACAGGAAAATCAGGTATTATTTTATATAGATGGAAAAGAAATCAGCATTCCATATGAAGAGTATAAAAAATATATTGTTTTAAGGAATGAAAATATTCCAACATTAGCACCGACAGATATCACAGTTGAAGTAAAAAAGGAAATTGATCCAAGCAAGCCAATGATTGCCTTTACTTTTGATGATGGACCAAGTCCTGTTCATACACCACATATCTTAGACACATTAAAGAAATATGATGCAAGTGCAACCTTTTTTATGCTAGGGCAAAAAATGGAAAAGAATGTAGATTTATTGAAACGAATGGTTCAAGAAGGACATGAATTAGCAAATCACTCCTTTGACCATGCAAATTTATCGAAGCTTGATGTAGATGGAATTAAGTACCAAATAAATACTACACAAGATCTAATCTTTCAATTAAGCGGTTTTGAAAGTCGATTGATAAGACCACCATATGGCGCTATTTCTCAGACTCTACGTAGTGTTACACCGATTCCAATGGTTTTATGGTCTATTGATTCACTTGATTGGAAATCACGAAATGTAGAGTCAATCAAGGCAGAGGTATTACCTTATGTCAAAGATGGGTCTGTAATACTATTACATGATATTTATGGGTCTACAGCGCAGGCTTTGGAAGAAATGATGCCTATATTAAAAGAGCAGGGATATCAATTTGTAACTGTATCACAACTATATGAATATCGTCCTGAACGTAAAAAGTTAGATGCTTTTTCATAAAAATAAAGAAATAATGAAAGTATGGATAGCAAATATGCTCAGTATTATTCTTTTGAAGTAGGTAATACTGAATAACATATTTGTTTTTCTTTTTTTGTTGGTAAATTGGTAAGTGGATATGTTATAATTGTTTAGAAAGAAATGATGCTAATCATGGAGGGCTACATATGAAGGTTGCAATCGTTACAATGAATGTCAAAGCGGGAAAGTGTAAAGAAAATTATGCTGCCATGGAAAAGTATATATTACGTGCTATACAAGATAAGGCTAATATAATTGTTTTTCCTCAAAATTGTATTAGTGGCTATCATTTAGGTGATATATGGTTAGATGATGCATGGTGCCGTTATGTAGATAGCTATAATGATAAGATTATAAAATATAGTGATCGAATTGCAATTATTTGGGGAAATATTAAATATCGTGCAAATAAAAGATTTAATGCTGCTATATTTGCTTATAGAGGAAAAACACATATGCGTGTAAAGCGTAATGAAAATAATTTTGTATATCAAGATGCACGTTATTTTCATGAAAATGCTATTCATAGTGCTGTAGAATATGAAGATCAAGTGTATGCTTTGAATTTTAAAGATGAAATTCAACTTGCAGATATGAATTTTAATCTCGATGCACGTTCATTTATGCTAGGGGATGAATTGCGTATAAAAGGCACTACTATATATGTAAATGCAGTTGGTATGCAAACAATTGGGAAAAGTATTCTTCCCTTGCAAGGGGGAAGTAAGGTTATTATTGAAAATAAGCTTATTTATCAAGCTCCTTATTTTAAAGAAGAATATGCATTGGTAGATACTACATCATCTTGTGTAGTAGCGGAAGAAAAACCCAATATAATAGATGCTTTAACTATGTGTATTCAAGAGTTTGATCAACAAGTACTAGGAGGAAAAGCACCATGGATAATTGGATTAAGTGGTGGTCTTGACTCGAGTGTTACAGCTGCTCTTCTAGTAGCAGCCTTAGGAAAAGAGCGTGTTCTTGGATATAATATGTCGACAAAGCATAACACGAGTAAAACGATGGATAATGCTAAAGTATTAGCAAATAAGCTTGGAATTACTTATAAAGGTGGAAGTATTGAGAAGTTAGTAGATAGCAGTATAAATGTACTAGAAAAAGAATATGATTATGATGAATGTATATGGAATCCTATTGTAAAGGAAAATATACAAGCTAGAATACGTGGACATTTATTATCAAGTTTCGCTCAAATTCATGAAGGGGTAGTTGTAAATAATGGGAATAAGGTGGAATTAGCACTTGGATACTGTACGTTATATGGTGATGCTGTAGGGGCATTAAGTATCATAGGAGATTTAACAAAAGTCCAATTATTTGAACTGTCACATCAAATCAATAATAAGTTTGGAACTGAAATCATACCGGAACGTTTATTACCAAATGTTCAAGATGGTAAGGTAGAGTGGGAAATGCCACCGAGTGCAGAATTAAGAGATGGACAACTAGATCCTATGAAATGGTTTTATCATGATTACTTAGTAGAGCATCTAGGAAAAGATTTAACGTTACAAGAGTTTATGGAAAGATATATTGATAAGTCTATTTTTCAAACAGAACTTGGCCCATGGATGCATTATTATGGATTATATGACGCAAAAGCATTTATCGATGATTTAGATTGGTTTTGCGGTACGATGAGGAAAAATGGTTTTAAAAGGTTACAGACACCACCATTAGTAGTACTTACAAGCAACGCATATGGAAACTCTAGAGTAGAGACGCAAATTTCATATGATATGAAAGAGTATACGCAATTAAAAGAAGAAATTTTACAACTTTAGCATTAGCATATATACATTTTTTTAATGAGGAAGTATAGGGAGGAGTAGTTGATATGAAATTTTATTATAACGAAGATATGAAAAAGAAGATAATAACGTATTCTAGTGTAGCTCTCATTGCTATTATTGTTTTCTTTAGTATATATAATTTTAGTGCTTTAAAGGTATTTGTCGCACAATTATTTGGATTAGCAACACCATTTATCATTGGGTTTTCTATTGCATTTCTATTGAACCAACCAATGATGTTTATTGAAACCAAAATACTTGGAAAGCTGAAAATAAAGCCAAAATTAAAACGTACGTTATCTGCATTATCTGCCTTAATATTAGGAGTATTAGTAGTTGGATTATTTTTAGCACTTTTAATACCACAAGTACTTGAGTCTTTATCATCATTAGTACAATCTGCACCTGAATATATTGATAAGTTTCAAGATTATGTTATGACTTTGATACGCGAGAATAACATTGATATAAATGAGGTTACAACATTTTTCGGAGATATTAATATCTTTAATAAGTTAACTGATTTCTTTTCAAATGCATTACCAGGTATGATCAAGTTTTCATTACAATTTACAACGATTTTGTTTAATATAGTATTAGGAATTATGTCAGCCATTTATATTATGTTAGATAAAGAACGTTTACAACGAAGTGTGAAATTAGCAAACTATGCAATTTTTCCAAAAAGTGTTGCAGACTACTTTGTGACATTAATGGCGGATGCTACAAAGATTTTTAATAATTTTATTATAGGAAAAGCAATTGATTCATTAATTATAGGAGTTCTATGCTATGTTGGGTTAACGATTATGAATATGCCTTATGCATTGTTATTATCAGTCATTATTGGTATAACGAATATGATACCAGTATTTGGACCATTTATAGGAGCTGTTCCTGGAATACTTATTTTAATGATTATTAACCCTATTTTAGCAGTTTATTTTGCATTATTTATTTTTGCATTACAACAGTTTGATGGTAATATACTAGGACCTCTTATTTTAGGTGATAAACTCGGCTTATCTAGTATATGGATTTTAGTGTCTGTGACGATTGGTGGAAGCTTATTTGGCGTTATTGGAATGTTTATTGGAGTTCCTGTATTTGCAGTCATATATACAGGATTACGTCAGTATTTTTATTATCGATTGGAAAAAAAGAATATAACGCTTGAAACTCATATGGATGTATAGTTTTGGTTTGATTAATAGGATATTATTATATTTGTTTTAAAGCGTTAAAGAACAGTATCTGGTTTGAAAGATACTGTTTTCTTTTTGTGTAATATACTCTATAAAAATACTGTTGAAAAGATTTTCTTGAAGGATATCTTCTATTTTCATATTTTTAATTCCATTTTATAATAGATGAATATTAGAAAATAATAAAAAAGCTTGCACTATTTAAATACATGTGTTAAAATAGTTAAGAAATTAGAAGAGATGGCCCGTTGGAGAAACGGTTAACTCACATGCCTTTCACGCATGCATTCACGGG
>CAZQFM010000055.1:0-8945 GCA_964592705.1 uncultured Erysipelotrichaceae bacterium | reverse complement strand
TTTAGAAGAAAGAATCGTAAAGAAGAAGTATAATCATAATGAAAGAAAAGTGAGTTTTAAAAGCTAGATTGAAAACAGTCTACGATAAAGACTCACTTTTCTTATTAGTGCTTTAAGTTAGTTATATAGCTTAAAACCTTTATGGATGAAAGATAAGGTATATTCTTTTTATATTTTTATTTTATATCAAAAAATTGACAACTTTTTTATAAACCATTATTTATAATAATTACTATGTGAAAGCTAGACAAAACATTGTATAATAAAAATAGGTTAAAAAGTGGGTGATACAATGGGAATAACATTAAAAGTTGCATTTGATTTATCTTTATTATCTTATTTTGATACATATGAGGAAAATGAAACATTAAAGGATATGATCTTATCAATAAGAAAAGATACAACATTAATAGAAGATTATAAGCATGATTCAATTTTCAAATTAAATATGGAACTTTTAAATCAAATAGAAGAAGACGATTATGAAGGGTTCTATATTCGTGATGTATGGGATGATAATCAACATAGTGGTGTGGTATTATATTGTGTGGAAACATTAGATAGTCTTATACTCATGATACGTGGTAGTGAAGTATATGATCACATTCAGTATAAAACAGGATGGCAAGACTGGATTGATAATTTTCATATGTATCTACCAGGTCCAACACCACAACAATTAGTTGCGTTACAATATATCAAAGAAATGGAAATAGATAAACCACTTTATATATGTGGACATTCTAAGGGCGGAAATTTAGCTTTATTTATGTTATTAACATGTAGTGAAGATATTTTTCACAAGATCGAGCGTGTTTATACATTTAATGCACCTGGTATAACTAATTCATTATGGGATGCATATGCTCATCGGATACAAGATGAGCATTTCCAAAAGAAGGTGTTACTTTTAGAAAATGAACATGATTGTGTATCTTCTATTTTTCATAATGTGAAACAGCCATTATATATAAAATCAAAAATAAATTGTAATACACTTACACAAGTGTTTATGAATCATAATTTGGGTCTTATGGTTTGGGTGGAAGGCCAGCTTCAGATGGCGAATCGTAAAAGTACGATACCAGTTATGGTAGATAAATTTATAAATGAGTTTGTAGCGAAACAATCACAGGAGCGATTAGAAAAAATGGTACAGCGTGCCAATGAATATTTTTATAGTGGATTACCATTACCTGAATTGTATCGTGTCTTTATTTTTCATGTTAGTAAATATACAGCTTTTTTTGATGATTTAAGTTATGAAGATATTACAACACTTACTTTTCATGATTTATTGAAAAATAGAAGGTCAAAGGTTTTATTAGGACATATTTTAGAAAATACAACATCTGCATTAAATGAGTTTGATATGAAAGTTATCATACGATCTATAATAGAAAATTATAATATTTTCAAAAAGAATAAACAAAGTTTGATGAAAAATGTTATTAATCAAAATAACTTTATAATACTAGATAAAATAAAAGGAATGCAGTTACGAAATAAAATAAAAAAGTAATATGTTAAGAGAAAAATACTTGTTTTCTATCTTTTATTTTTAAAAACGTTAAAAGGGTTGCATATGTTCTCAAGATATTGTATTCTAATTATAGAATATTAGTAAAGGAGTATGATTATGCCACTAAAACATGCGATATTAGGAGTGTTAAATTATAAAGAAATGACGGGTTATGATTTAGATAGAGCATTTAAATCACCAGTTGCTTTTTTCTGGCATGCCCAGACAAGTCAAATATATAAAGAGTTAAATATCTTAACAAAAAATAATTGGGTTACTTCTGAGATTATCTATCAAAGTGATAAGCCTAATAAAAAAATATTCTCTATAACGGAGGAAGGACAGGTTGAATTACGTAGATGGTTAGGGGATGCCAACATTGAAGATATTATGAAGTATAAGAATCCACTTTTAATAAAAGTGTTCTTTACAAGTAATGTTGATTTAGACCAAACAATGCGCCTTCTAACTCAATATGTGAGTGAGTGTGAGCGTATATTAGAAGAAATGAATGAAGGTATTAATATGATGCCTAAAATGGAAGAAAGTATTAATCGTAGTAATGAAGCTGTTTATTGGGGAATGACGATGACATATGGTTTCATGTATTATCAAAATGAAATTAAATGGGCTACATGGTGTATAGAGAAATTGAAAGAGCGGATTTAAATAAATAAAAAAGAAGCGTTGTGTATAAATGCTTCTTTTTTATGCTTTTTTCACAACAGATGGTTTTAGTTTCATAGCACCAAAACCATCTATTTTACATTCGATATTATGATCATCACTTGCATGAGGAACTAAGCGAATGTTTTTAACTTTAGTACCTATCTTGATGGAAGATGATGCACCTTTTACTTTTAAATCTTTAATAATAGTAACACTATCACCATCATTTAATATATTTCCATTTGCATCTTTTATCATATTGTCTTGTTGTTCTTGTTGTAAAGAAGATAATGTCCATTCATAGCTACATTGTGGACAAACGATAAGAGCTCCATCTTCATATGTATATTCGCAATTACATTTTGGACAAGCAGGTAATTGATTCATATAGATTCCTCCATTCTATCAGTTTGATGATAGCATACTTTCTATAAGTATGTAAAGAATACCATGGATAGTATATAGATAATATATTATGTTTATTAACTAAATATTTATCATAAAATATCTCTTATATATTTTAGTATCATGTTTTTATTGAATAATATATGCATTTACAATTTCACCATAGTATACGGTATGGTAGTCACGATTTTTTCCGTGATAAGAGCTATCTACATTTTGTGGGTAAAAGGATTCATTATATTCTGATGGGATAGCTTTTGGATCTTGTTGTTGCTTATAAATAACCCGGCATTCTAATGTCAATGGTAATTCTTTTATTCCTGGAACAGAAATAGATTCTGGATTCTCTAGTGTGATGGAAAGCTCTTCCGTTTTATCTATATTACGTCCGCTTTTGGTTCCAGCTATCCCAAGAATTCTACGATTAAAGTCACCGATTGGAATATTAATTGTGAACTCTGGATTTTTTTCTACTTGTTCATGAGTAAAACGATGTTCACGAACATAAACCGTAAAGATAGGTTTTTCCCATTCTATACCAAGAGCTCCCCAAGATATGGTCATAATATTGACTTGGTCATCTGCTTTTGTTGTAAGAAGTATGCCTTTACGCATAGCTTCTAAAATCGTTTTACTGTAATCAAACACATTAATTTTTTCTTTCATAATGATCTCTCTCCTTTTGTTGTTACTGTATGTAGGATATGCTATCATATTAGTAGTGAAAAAGAATAGTACGCACTTTTTTGTAAGATACTATTAAAAAGAAGAGTATAATGAAAGAAATGGATGTGAATGTAAAACCATTTGCTTATGCAATTAGTCTTATTAATGGAAAATGGAAGATGCATATTCTCTTTTGGCTTTGGAAAAGAAATGTTCTTCGTTATGGAGAATTAAAGAGAAATCTTGGGAATGTAACGCATAAAATGTTGAGTAATCAACTTAAAGAATTAGAAGCTGATGGATTAATCATACGGATACAATATCCACAAGTACCACCGAAAGTTGAATATCAATTATCAGAACTTGGAGAGAGTTTTATGCCAGTTTTACAATCTGTTTGTCAATGGGGAGAGAAGCATTATAAAGAGGTTAGCAAAAATTCTTAAATAAGTTAGAGATGAAGTAGAGACTGAATGATTATATTTGATTATTCAGTTTTTTATTATACGAATGGAGCTTTTATTGACATATATTTATAGTTCTGTATAATAGTTAATAAAGTTAAATATTAAGTAACTTAACTAAATGATGGAGGGATAATTTGAATGAGGTAGAAAAAGCACAAAAGATATTTCAACTGTTTTATCTATTTAAACAAGATAATCGGTATAGAAATTGTAAAGAAGAGCATATGGTACATCGGGATATGATGATTTTGCATTGGATGAAGCATTGCCACGATGAGGAGTATGTGAAGATGAATGATATCGAAGATAATTTTCATATTACACCAGCTGCCGTTTCACAGATTATGAGAAATTTTGAAAACAAAGGTTGGGTAGAGCGAACAGTACTTGAGAATGATCGCAGGAGTGTTTATATGAAGGTTAGTGATAAAGACATTCAACTTATGGAAGAGACAGAGTCTGATATGCATCAAAAGCTTGTAGATTTTTTAACGTATTTAGGACAAGAAGATAGTGATGCATTAGTTCGAATTATGGAAAAAGCAGCCTCTTATGGAAAAATTTTATAAAGAAAGGATGTGTTGAAGTGAAAAAGTTTATGAGTTATATTAAACCATTCTCTTTTTCAATCGGTGTTGCAGTTGCGCTATTATTTGTGCAAGCAATTGCTGATTTAAAACTACCTGACTATATGTCAAATATTGTGAATGTTGGGATACAACAAGGTGGTATTGAAGATGCAGCACCAGATTATTTAAGTGAATCAGCTATGGACTTCATGACAACATTTATGAGACAAGAAGATAAGCAATTCTTTTTTAATTCATATGAGTTGACAGATAGCAGTCAGGCAGGATTAAACAACTATACAGGGAATGTATATGAAATAAAAAAAGTATCAAAAGAAGAACGTGCATCTTTAAATAGTATATTTGGAGAAAGTAGTTGGACAATGATCAATTTCTTCCAAGGAATTGAAGTTGATACACAAACTACTAATCAAAATACAGAAACAATGGATATTAGAAATCTGTATGATATAACACCATTTTTGAAGTCTTTACCAGATATGGTCTTTGATGCTGCAAGAGAACAGTCTGAGAATATGCCAGACACTACAAAGCTTCAAACAGGTACTATGTTTACAAAAGCTATTTATCAAGAGTTGAATATCAATTTAAATAATATCCAATTCATGTACATTTTAAAAACAGGTAGTATTATGCTTCTTGTTACCGTTCTTGGGGCATTAGCAGCTATTTCTGTTGGCTATCTATCTAGTAGAGTAGGTGCTGGAGTTGCAAGAAGAATGCGTAGAGATGTATTTGAAAAAGTAGAAAGCTTCTCTAATGCTGAATTTGACAAATACTCTACATCATCTTTAATTACAAGAACAACAAATGATATTACCCAGGTAATGATGTTTGTAATTATGGGGATAAGAATGATCTTTTATGCACCGATTTTAGGTATCGGTGGAGTTATTATGATTGTACAAAAAAATACTTCTATGACATGGGTTCTAGGAGTTTCGATTACACTATTAGTTGGTTTAATTACGTTTATCCTTTTGGTTGCTATGCCAAAGTTCAAAATTATGCAAAAGTTAATTGATAATATTAACTTAGTTGCACGTGAAAATTTGAGTGGACTAATGGTTGTTCGTGCATTTGGTGCACAAGAGTTTGAAGAGAAACGCTTTGACAAGGCGAATCAAAATTTAACAAGAACATCTTTATTTGTAAATCGTGTGATGATATTTATGATGCCAGCAATGATGGTTATTATGAATCTTACAACACTTCTTATCGTTTGGATAGGCTCTAAACAGATAGCAGATTCTGTACTTCAAGTCGGAGATATGATGGCATTTATGCAATATGCTATGCAAATTATTATGGCATTCTTAATGCTTTCTATGGTCTTTATTCTTGTTCCACGATCAACGGTATCTATGAAACGTATCTTTGAGGTATTGAATACAAAACCAAGTATAAGTGATCCAGAACATGAGAAGAAATTTATCGAAGATAAAGTAGGATATGTTGAATTTGATAATGTAAGTTTCCGTTATCATGGAGCAGAAGAAGATGTTATTCAAAATATTAGTTTTGTAGCGAAACCAGGTGAAACAACAGCTTTCATAGGTTCTACAGGTGCAGGGAAAACAACATTAATAAACTTAATTCCAAGGTTCTACGATGTTACCCAAGGAAGTGTACGTGTAAATGGTGTTGATGTTAAAGACGTTTCTTTGCATAATTTACATGAGCAAATTGGATATGTTCCACAGAAAGCATCTTTATTATCCGGTACTATAGAATCAAACTTACGATATGGAAGAAAAGAAGCTACGCAAGATGAAATTCAGGAAGCTGCTTCCATTGCACAAGCTAGTAATTTTATAGAACAGAAAGAAGATGGTTATGAAAGTGTGATTGCACAAGGTGGAAGTAATGTTTCAGGAGGACAGAAACAAAGACTTTCTATTGCAAGAGCACTTGCGACAAAAGCTCCAATTTATATTTTTGATGATTCTTTCTCAGCATTGGACTTTAAAACAGATGCTACGTTAAGAAAAGCATTAAAGGAGAATATTCAACATGCTACCGTTATTATTGTTGCACAACGAGTATCTTCCATTATGAATGCAGAACAAATTATTGTTCTTGATGAAGGTAAAGTAGTAGGTATGGGTAAACATGAAGAGTTATTAGCATCATGTCCTACTTATTATGAAATTGCTGCTTCTCAGTTAACAAAGGAGGAGTTGGAAAATGTCAATGAATAAAAAACAGATGAAAAAGGACCGTTCTATGGCAGGGGCAATGATGGGAGCTCCTATGGAAAAACCAAAAGATTTTAAAGGTTCTTTAAAGAAACTATCTTCTTATTTAAGTAAGTATAAGATAGCTATTATGTTTGTTGTTATATTTGCCATCATTTCTACGATATTCTCAATTATTGGTCCTAAAGTTTTAGGGCAAGCAACAACTATTCTTTTTGAAGGAGTTATGAATATCGTGGCAGGGAATGGTGAAGGAATTAATTTTGCACGTATTCAAGAGATCTTACTATTACTTGTTGGTCTTTATTTGATAAGTGCAGCATTCTCTTATTTACAAGGTCATATTATGAGTGCTGTTACGATGAAAGTTTCTTATAATCTTAGAAAAGAGATTGCAAGAAAAATTCATAGTTTACCACTACGATATTATGATCGAGTACCTTATGGTGAAGTACTATCTCACGTTACCAATGATGTTGATGTCATTTCACAAAATTTAAATCAGATTGTAACACAATTGATTACTTCCC
This sequence comes from uncultured Erysipelotrichaceae bacterium, assembly GCA_964592705.1. Lineage (GTDB taxonomy): Bacteria > Bacillota_I > Bacilli_A > Erysipelotrichales > Erysipelotrichaceae > CAMWMY01. The sequence continues at coordinate 1,898 of CAZQFM010000055.1, read as the reverse complement.
TTGCATCTATTATTGGTATACTTGTTATGATGTTTTCTATCAGTTGGCAGATGACTCTTGTTGCTTTACTGATTTTACCTGTTTCTATGCTTTTTATATCTTTTATAATGAAACATTCACAAAAATACTTTGCAAAACAGCAAGAATATTTGGGTCATGTGAATGGTCATATTGAAGAAATGTATGGTGCTCATACGATTGTGAAAGCATTCAATGGAGAAGAGGAAAGTGTAAAGGAATTTAATAAGTTTAATGATCAATTATTTGATAGTGCATGGAAATCTCAGTTTTTATCAGGTCTTATGATGCCACTTATGAATTCTATTAGTAACTTAGGATACGTTATTATTTGTATTTTAGGTGGATACTATGCAAGTAATGGTTTGATTACTGTTGGGGACATTCAGTCTTTTATCCAATATATGAAGACATTTACCCATCCTATTCAACAGCTAGCAAATATCTTGAATATATTACAACAGACGATGGCTGCAAGTGAACGTGTGTTTGCCTTCTTAGATGAAGAGGAAGAAGTTGCCGATGTGGAAAACCCAGTACCTGTAAAAGACTTGAAGGGTGAGGTAAGTTTCTCCCATGTTCACTTTGGGTATACAGAGGATAAAACGATTATTCATGATTTTACAGCTAAAGTAAAACCAGGACAAACAGTTGCGATTGTTGGGCCAACAGGTGCAGGAAAAACAACGATGATTAAGCTTCTTATGAGGTATTATGATGTAAGTGATGGTGCTATTTTAATCGATCAAGTGGATTTAAGACAGTTTAGAAGAAATGATATACGTAAGCTTTTCGGTATGGTACTTCAAGATACTTGGTTATATCATGGAACAATTAAAGATAATATTCGTTATGGAAAACAAGATGCTACGGATGAAGAAATTTTAGAAGCTGCAAAAGCAGCCCAAGTGGATCATTTTGTAAGAACATTACCAGATGGATATGATATGATATTGAATGAAGAAGCAACTAATATATCACAAGGGCAGAAGCAATTATTGACAATTGCACGTGCTATTCTTGCCGATCCTCAAATTCTTATTTTAGATGAAGCAACATCTTCTGTTGATACACGTACAGAGGTGCTTATTCAAAAAGCAATGCAAAACTTGATGAAAGGAAGAACAAGCTTTGTTATTGCACACCGCTTATCTACTATTCGTGATGCAGATTTGATTTTAGTAATGAATCAAGGGGATATTGTAGAAAGTGGAAATCACGAAGAACTAATGGAAAAAGGTGGATTTTATAAGAATCTATATAATTCTCAGTTTGAAGTTGGAGAAGAATAATAAGAGCGATGGTATAAAACCTGAACTTGTAAGATGAATGTAGACACATAAAAAGTGTTTACATTTTTTTTGTTATGATACTTTTATAATGAGAAGGTACAAATAAGTATTAGAGTACAGAAGATAAATATATAATTATTAAATCTGTATTAGATTATTCATGCCATTACTAGAGAAACAGGATGAGTAGTATCGGATAACCTCGTTCATAAAGTTTATAAGCAGCTAAAAATTAAATATTACAGTAAAAACAGAAGAAGAATCTATTTGCTATCTAAATCTTATATATAACCATTGGACATGATGACATATTATGTTGATGTATTTAATAGTGAAATCATAGGTTCAGATGTAAAATTTTTCTTATATGGTTGTAATCTAATCAATTATAAATTAATAGTAGAAAGCAAAATAAAAAGAGGATATGAAGCGATCAAAGATCTATATCCTCTTCTGTAATAGATAATCCTATAATAGAAACAAAGAATGGATGGTTAAAAAAGAAATAGATATTGATTTTCAAAGAAGAAAACGGTGAAACCATAGAAGATTATATAAAAGATAGCATATACAATCATAATTACGTAA
>CAZQFM010000054.1:0-9387 GCA_964592705.1 uncultured Erysipelotrichaceae bacterium | reverse complement strand
ACATCTTTTACATGTATAATATTTATAAACCTTGCGATTATGAAAGTTTTGTTTCCATTGTGAACATTTAAATCGTATAGGATCATAATATCGAAGAAACTTCATATTTTCTTGAGATCGCTTATAAAGGTTTTTTGATAGTACGCGAACATAAAAATAAATAAGAATAAGCAAACTAATGATTGATACTATTTCCATACGTAAAAATATATTGAAGAATGTTAGTATGAAATAAAAACATATGATTGCTAATCCAAAAGAGTCCAATCCATATCTTCCACGCATAAAATTTTGTAACCAGTTCATGTAATCATCTCCTATTGCTTGTAGTATATCATTCTTTAATATATTTGTCATGTACTATAAATACTTTCTAATTGACATACGAATGATAACTTGTTATATTAATTTTAGCAAAACTTCAGGGTTGGGTGTAATTCCCTACCGGCGGTATACCCCGCGAGCCTTATGGCATGAATCGGTGTAATTCCGATGGCGACAGTAAAGTCTGGATGAAAGAAGTTATCTTTTAATACTCCCTTAAGGTTTTGTAGTAAACCTTTTTTTATGAAAAGGCTGACAATAAAGAAATGGAGGATTGAATATGTCAGCATATGCTTCAGCAAACAAACGTAATCAAACAAAAAAGATGGTCATTATATCTATACTATCTGCAATAGCATTCATTCTAATGTTTTTACAATTTCCCTTACCCATTGTTCCTAGTTTTTATCAACTAGATATAAGTGATGCTATTATTCTTATTGGTGGATTCAGTCTTGGTCCTATGGCTGCTATTGCTATGGAAGCAGGAAAAATCATATTAAATATTATATTTCAAGGTACGAATACAATGTTTATAGGTGAAATGGCTAATTTCCTCATGGGTTGCTCATTTATCTTGCCAATTACCCTTCTATATAAGAGAGAAGCAAAAATGAAACAATTATTTTTAGCTTTTATTCTTGGAATTATAAGCCTAATAATTGTTGGTGCACTTACCAATTATTTTATATTACTTCCCTTATATGCCAATGTATATCAATTACCTTTACAATCCATGATTGAAATGGGACAAGTTATCAATCCAAATGTACATGATTTAGCAACTTTCGTTATATTTATGAGTATACCTTTTAACCTGATAAAAGGTATACTTATCACAGTTGTTACACTTGCCCTTTATAAGCGAGTAACCCCTATACTACAGGTAAAAATTCATTAAAAAAATCCCGCTCTCTATTAAGCAAGTAGCGGGAATTTTTTATTTCTTATCAAGATTTTTTCTTATTTTGAATTTCATCTTTTATCATAGTAATACACTCTTCAAGTGAAACAGATAATGAATCTTTTGATTGAGAACGTCGTATTGTAACAGAACGATTTTCCACTTCACTATCTCCTATTACAAGCTGAATAGGCACTTTATTTACTTGTGCTTCACGTATACGATAACCAAGTTTTTCATTTCTAGCATCTACTTTACTACGAATACCGAAAGCTAATAATTGTTCATTAACTTCATTTGCAAATGATACATGTTTTTCATGATGAACAGGTACAACAACAACTTGCTGTGGTGCTAACCAAAGTGGGAAATGACCTGAATAATGTTCTATTAAGATCCCTATAAAACGTTCTATAGAACCAAATATTACACGATGCAACATAACAGGACGAACTATTTTACCATCAGAATCTACATATGTCAAATCAAAACGTTCTGGTAAATTCATGTCTAATTGAATTGTTCCACATTGCCATACTCTACCTAAAGAATCTTTAATATGGAAGTCTAGCTTAGGCCCATAAAATGCTCCATCTCCTGGATTTACCTTATATGATTTCCCTGCATGTTCACATGCTGCAGCAAGTGCTGCTTCACTTTTTTCCCAAATTTCAATATCACCAATATATTTCTCTTCTGGGCGTGTACTTAATTCAATAGTATAACTTAAATTAAAGATAGAATATACACGATCAATGAAATTGATTAAGCGAATAACTTCACTTTCTATTTGGTCTGGTCTCATAAAAATATGTGCATCATCTTGAGTAAAAGTACGTACACGGAACAAGCCATTTAAAGCTCCACTAGCTTCATGACGATGTACTTGCCCTAACTCTCCTATTCGTAATGGCATATCTTTATAGGAATGTAATCCATTTTTATACACCAACATCGACCCTGGACAGTTCATAGGCTTTATCGCAAATTCACGATCATCTACCATCGAAATATACATATTTTCTTTATAATTTTGCCAGTGCCCACTTGTTTCCCAAAGTTCTTTACTCATCATAATAGGTGTTTTTATAAATTGATAACCTTCTTTTGTATGTTCTTCATACCAAAAATTTTCTAATGTATTTCTTAAAATCATACCATTTGGTAAAAAGAACGGTGCACCTGGAGCATACTCACTCATCATAAAGAGTCCTAACTCTTTTCCTATTTTCTTATGATCACGTTTTTTAGCTTCTTCTAATAACAATAAATGCTCTTCTAAAGCTTCTTTTGTTTCGAAACAAACTCCATATATTCGCTGTAACATTTTGTTATTAGCATTCCCTTTCCAATATGCACCTGAGTATTTTATTAATTTAAAATGTTTACATTGTTTCACTGTTTCTACGTGTGGACCACGGCATAAATCAACAAACTCTCCTTGGCGATAAATAGTAATTGTGCCATCCTCTAAATCTTTTATTAAATCTAGCTTATATGGATCATCATGAAACATTTCCAAAGCTTCTTGCTTTGTTAATTCTTCACGTATAATACGCTTTCCATCTTTCGCTATCTTCTTCATTTCTTTTTCTATTTTAGCTAAATCTTCTTCTTTAATAACATCATTTCCTAAATCAATATCATAATAGAAACCTTCTGATACAACAGGACCAACCCAAAATTTAGCCTGTGGATATAATCTTTTTACAGCCTGAGCCATCATATGTGCACAGGAGTGATTCAACTTACTTAATTCTTCATTCTCTCTAAAATCAATCATATTTCATTCATCCTTTCTATAAAAAAAAGATAGACATCAAAGGACGTCTATCTTACGCGGTACCACCTTTGTTCATATATATGAAATATATATGCAACTTAATCTGTAACGTAGATATACGGCTCACCTTTTCAGGGGCAACTCCAAGGGAGTAACTATATAAATCCGCAAAAAACTTCCACCATCCGTTTTTCTCTCTATATTAGATTTTATATAATCATATCCTTTTCTTTGTCTATATATTTATTATATACACGATTCAAGTTCATATGTCAAGAAATAAAATAAATTCTCTTATTCACACCTAATCCTATAAGATAACTTGATTTAACTAGCGATGATAATTACCAGCTACCACCGCCACCTCCTCCAAAGCCTCCTCCAGAGAAGCCACCACCAAAGCTACCTCCAGAAATACTTCCTCCACCAACTCCTGAATGAGAATTGGGATTATGGTACATAATATTTGATATTGTAGAAAAAGAAGAAGAAAAATGTAACCACCATAAGCTAGTCGAAAATGCATCCATTCTTCTATCTGTATGATACCAATCTGGACATTGCATAGCAATTTTCTCAAATTTATTAGCCCATACTTCACTCACTCCTAGCACATAAGCATATGGAAGAATATCAAAGAAAGCAGAAGGCGTTTCTTTCACTAACATCTCTAGCTTTTCCTTTTCACATGTCTCAATAAACTCTTTTAACCCTAAAATTTGTCCTAACCAACGGTTCCCTTGTTGTGTTCTCTTTTGCATATGCAACATAATATACAGTAACAAGATAGTAATTATACCATATGCAATACTCAAAAACAGAGAGTTATACATACGATTCAAACAAAATACTGTTACTAATATACATATACTACTGACTAGTATACAAACAATCTGAGAAATCATAAACATTTTTTTCGTAATAACATGGCGCTTTCGATATAAGATAACCCATAAAATAGCAGTAATTATAAAAATGATATTACTAATCAACTCAGTAGTAGTAGTAAATGTCAACATTTCATAATATGCATAATTTGCATCTAGAGTAAATAGAATAGTTGGCAATATCATGAATGGAACCATTAATATTTGAAGAGAGTTACTTATTTTGGTAAAGATACGACGTTGATCATTGCGGAAATACTTTTGGATATTACCTTTAGCACTCCCTAACCCCATTTTTATATTCATAGATTGTAAATCTTGTTCTGTCACAATGTTACCCTTATCAAAAATACATGTAAAAAAGCTACGTTCATGATATGGACATGAATCATCTAAATCTCTTATTTTCTCTAATGAAAGAGCTCCCTTTTCTTCATGTATGATAATATAACCTCTTCTTGCCCAATCAATAATAAGAGAGAATACGTCTTTATCATCAGCCATTCCATCAATAATATAACCAATTTCTGCACTACTCAATCCATCTGGTGCAGAAAACTCCACACTTACAAATACCTCATCATCTCTACCATATTTCCAATAACATATGATCGCAAAGACTAAGATACAACAGGAAAGAATAAGTATAGCTATAAAATGATTCTGCGTGCTTGGAAATGTAAAATAGTCTTTATCTACATTTACTTTTAGTGTCACAGCTTCGTTACTATTTATCCGTTTAAGATTTTTTCCTACTATGGTATTTCCTTCTACGCTTATTTCTATATCGGAGTTTGTACTTCCATAACTACCTGTATACGTAAATACTTGGCTTGTATCGAATGATTTGGGCATATCGATAGTAAACGTTAGATTCTTAATATACGTATCAAATCCATCTCCTATCAAGTTCCAATACAACATTTGCATTCCATCCAAATCTAAATCTCTTGTTTGTACATCATAAGAAATTGTATATTTTTGACTCCCTTTTACAACACGATCAGGATCACCTAAACGAATAACAGTACCTTTTTTGGATGTTTTTATCTTACTTTCTGTTTCATAACAATTTATATTACGAATAGGAAAAAAATAATTTTTGGTAACTGTTTTTCCATCTACATCCCAAGTCATCTTATAACTAGAAGGAATCGTTCGATAAAATCCCCTTCTAGGAGATTGAAAATACAAATCATATGTTTCGGTAATACTCAATAAACCATCTTCATATACATTCATTTTGATATCTAAACTATTGATATAAAAATCTTCTGCTGCCTGCACATTCTTTGGTAAAAAAGAAATACATAGACAAAAGAGTACCATCACAATATTTCTTATTTTTTTCATTATTTTCATCACCCCTCAAGAAAATAGAGATAGCTTAGGCTATCTCTATTAAAAAGAAACCTTAATATTTTCTCTTTGTGTATCATCTACAATCTCATACAATGGCTTTTTCGTATAATGAAAAAGATTAGCTACAATATTACTAGGAAACATTTCTACTAAGTTATTAAATTTCACTACAACAGCATTATAGTACTTTCTAGCATTCGCAATTTCTGTCTCAATATTTTTCAAATCTGACTGTAGGCTCATAAAACTCTTATCTGCTTTTAAATCTGGATACTGTTCACTAATCGCATATAGAGGTCCTAGCATAGATTGAAAGTTTTGTTCAGAGGATATTCTATCCTGTAATCCTTGTGATTTTACCGCAAGATTTCTCGCATTAATTACCTTTTCTAATGTTTCTGCCTCATGTTTAGTATATCCCTTCACTACTTCTACTAGATTAGGTATTAAATCATAACGCTTCTTCAAATATACATCCATTGTTGAAAAGCTTTCTTCTACCTTATTTTGCATTTTCACAAATTTATTATACAGCTGAATAAACCATACGATTAACAAAACTACTACTATACTTATGATTATCAATATCATATTTTTCATCTCCTTATTTTTGTAGAATTATAACATTAGTATACACAAGATGCAATGTCTTTATATTATGAATTCCAATTTATTTCCTTTACTCTACAGTAACAAAACGAGCTAAGTATTTTTTCCATTTTGTAGGAACTTTAAGCCAACGATCCATACACATCGCTGCTATAATTCCTATAAAAGTATCCAAAACACGATCTGTTACATACCAAAAAGTATTTAATACACCACGATCAATATTTAATGTTATATTTAAAAATACAACACAACAAATAGCAGATGCACCTGGTTTTTTTAATAATAAACATGTATAGATTAATATACTTATACAAATCGGCAAAAAGATAACTTTTAATACTTCATAGTATTGGACATAATGCAAGAAAAACTCTAATGCAAAATAACCTACAATCCCACCTAAACAAGTTCCTACCATACGGTTTATAGATGTTATAAATGTTTTATCATAGGAAGATTGCATACACATAACAGCTGCGATACAACTATAAAAACTAGATTCTCTACCTAATCCTAAAGAAATAACAAGACTGAGAAAAACAGCAACTGCAGTCTTAATGTTTCGTAACCCAATTTTAGGAAGCTCTAGGTGCATAATAACCCTCTTTTCTATCTACCCTTTTAAGATGATCTTTACCTATCATAGATCATACAAGAAAGAATATCAAAATATACTTTCTCTACTTCTTACTATATGCCATTGGTAGCATCGCTGCTCCAACAATTCCTGGTTCACTTAACTCTGCTTGGGCTAAAACAATCGTTTGCATACCATCATGAATCAGTGTTCGATAATACGTTTCTACCTTATCAAAGAACACCTCTTTTCCTTGCATAACACCACCACCAAGTACAAAAATATCAGGATCTACAACATGTGCAATGAGTGATAGCATTACAGCTATATCATATGACATCTCATCAACAAGTGCTAATGCTCTTTTATCTCCTTCTTTTGCTAATGTAAATAAATCTCCTGCATGTTGGATCTGATCTTCACCAAAAATAGCTTTTGCTTTTCTTGTTAATGCAGTACCACTTGCCTCATTTTCAACAGCACCAATATTTAATTTATTCACTTTACTGCGATTACGATCAATAATCAAATTACCAATCTCTCCTGCATGACCATTTTTCCCAGAAATGACTTTTTGATTAACAATAAAAGCACCACCGATTCCTGTAGAAATAGTTACATAGTAAACACTATTCTTCCCTTTTCCAGCACCTAATACTGCTTCTCCAAGTCCTGCTACATTTCCATCATTTTCTAAAAATGTAGGTTTATGAAAGTGTTGTTCAATCTCTTTCGCAATTGGATAGCCTTCAAACCCTGGTAAATTGGTCGCAAGAAGCATTTTGCCTTCTACTGAATCTACAGGACCTGGTACACCTAACCCAATCCCTTTACAAGATGCATAATCTTCTATACTTTCAATCATTCTAATTATTTTCTGCATAACATGCTGTGTCCCTTTTTCAATTTCTGTTGGTTCTTTGACTTGTTGAATGACTTTTCCAGTTGTATCAACTTTTGCGACACGAATGTTTGTACCACCCATATCTACTCCGATAAACATTTCCATACTGTTACCTCCTCAGATTTTGCTATTCATATTTTATCACAATGTAATTCCTAGGGCAAAATGAATTAGTCTCATTTTCAATATAAATATCTGTCATTTGATATTATACATTTATCGATTATCGCTTTATTTATATAAATATTCAAATTACGCTATACTTGAATATTAAAATGCACCCCTATAAATAATTAGGGGCACATATTATCTTTATTACATCATTCTGACAACTTTATTCAACACCAATAATAAAAGAATATACTGGTTGATCACCTTTATTCACTTCTACTTCAACATCGAATGTTTCATCAATATAAACTTCCATTTGACGTACTTCTTCTTCCGTAACATCTTCACCATAAATCAATGTTATAATTTCGCTCTCATCATCAACCATATCATCTAACAATGCTTTGGTCGCAGCTAATTTATCAGGAGTACTCACAACAATATCTTTCTCTTTAATACCCATGTAGTCACCTGCTGTAATCACAAGTCCCTCAAAAGTAGTATCTTTTATCGCATATGTTACTTGTCCTGTTTTCACTAATGAAATAGCATCACTCATTTCTGCCACATTCATTTCAAAATCAACTTCTGGATTAAACATAATACAAGCACTTAATCCTTGTGGAATCGTCTTTGTTGGAATAACATGAATTTTTTCATCTTCACATACTGCTGCAGCCTGTTGTGCTGCTAATATGATATTGGAATTATTTGGAAGAATAAATATGTGTTCAGCATTAACTTTACGAATAGCATCTACAAAATCTTCAGTAGATGGATTCATTGTTTGACCACCACTTATTACATAATCTGCTCTAAGCTCTGTGAACATATCTTTCAATCCATTACCTGCCGCAACAGTAATAATAGCATATTTACTTTTTGGTTTTTCTTCCTTTTTCACTTCTGCATTTAGAATAATATTTTCATGTTGTTCTTGCATATTCTCAATTTTTAATTTTACAAACTCACCATGACGTTGCCCTAAATTTAAAGCATCCCCTGGCTTAAGTGTATGAACATGCACTTTCACTATATCATCATCTTGTACACAAACAATGGAGTTACCAATTCTAGCTAATGCGTTTTTCAAGCTTTCTTCTTTAAATGTTTTTAATGATTGATCACTTAAACGAATAATAAATTCTGTACAGTAACCAAACTCCTCACTTTCCACTTCAGCTCCTGCAGCACTCTGTATAGCTACTTGCTCACTTTTCTCAATCACTTTTCCATGAATGGCAGATTGGAAACCTTCTAAAATAGTTAAAAGCCCTGCACCACCACTATCAACAACACCTACCTCTTTTAAAACAGGTAGTAAATCCGGTGTACGCTGCAAAGATGCATGTGCTTCCTCCACCATTTTATCAATCACTTGTGAACAAGTAATACCTTCTATACCACTTGCATATGCAAATGTATAATCAGCAGCTTCTCTAATAACAGTAAGAATAGTCCCTTCAACAGGACGCATAACCGCTTTATAAGCTACACGAGAGCCTTGTACAAATGCATGTGCCAATTGAAGACCATTTACATCTTTTAATCCTTCCACACCTTGAAATAACCCTCTGAAGATTTGTGATGTAATAACACCTGAATTTCCACGTGCTCCCATTAAAAGTCCTTTTGATAATACTTTTGCAATATCACTAACATCTTCAAAATCACATGCTAATGCATCTTTAACACCCGCATTAAATGTCAAAGACATATTTGTCCCTGTGTCTCCATCTGGTACTGGAAATACATTTAAAGCATCAATCTCCGTATACTTATTTGTTAAATTATTGGCACCAGACTCCAACATCTTTTTAAATAACTGTCCGTTCATCATTTCCATACTTTCTACCTACTTTATTACCTTTACACCTTGTACATAAACATTAATTGTACGAAAGTCTAATTCTAGCGATTTTT
>CAZQFM010000053.1:0-9518 GCA_964592705.1 uncultured Erysipelotrichaceae bacterium | reverse complement strand
GAAGCCGCCTGTTTAGCGGCTTCCCATGACACACACGTCATTTTTGGACGCTTACCATCTACTTGTATTACCTTACTATATATAAAGAAAAAATTCTCTCCAAGACTCAGATAAGAATTTATCAACCTTGATGTAAAGCAATAATAACGCCAAAGTCACAAATCCACACATTCCTACACTACAACTTTGGCGTTGTTATTGCGATTTAGGTGAAACTATCGAGTTTACTTATCAATTATAGCATCAGAATAAAAGTATAAATATATATTGATTAATGTTTTATAAAAGCCATAAAAATAATTCTGAAACTAATAAGAAAAAATATCTTGAAGACATCGTTATTTTGAGACTTGTTCTTATTTTCCTTCTCATATGGAATCATGCATTTGCCCCATACTCAGGTAAATGGAATGCTATACCTAACATTGAACAAATCCAAACTTATAAATGGTTAGTTCTTGTCGTTTATCATATGAGAATACAAGCTCTGATTTTCATATCTGGCTATCTTTTAGGTTATACATCTTTAAGAAAAAATAATGCTCTATCATTTAAAAACTGCGTAATAAAGAAAATCAAAAGGTTACTCATTCCAAGTATAATATTTTCTATATTATACTATATGATCTTTTATAGTATTAATCGTCCAATAAGTTATATCGCTTACACAATCGTAAATGGGGCAGGACACTTATGGTTTCTACCAATGCTGTTTTGGTGCTTTGTGGGAGTCTATATTATGGAACGATTTCACATACGACCAATATATGTATTAACTATCGCACTCATAGCTGCAATGATACCCTTACCAGGATTACCCTTAAGAATTGATCAGTGTTTTAAGTATTTTATTTATTTTTATATTGGATTTGGTTTAAAAAGAAATTATTTCAAATTTCTTTTTCCATCAAAAAAAATAAAACCAATCATACTATGTATCATTATCTATTTTACTGTATTAATTCTTAACTATATCATCATTTCACAACAGACCTATGCGATAAGTACACTCACAAATAGTTCTCTTATCCACAGGATAATTGCTGCGCTGATTAACAACTTAGTATCATTAATAATGTCCGTGTCAGGATTATTAGCCGCCTTTTGGAGCACACATTATTTTATAATTGGTAAATATAAACTTCCAGAATGGATGATAAATCTCAGTACCTTTTGTTATGGTATTTATATTTGTCATCAATTCATTTTGAAATATTTATACTACAATACAAAATTCCCCGATTTGATGGGTAGCATTCTTTTACCCTGGGTAGCTATTATATTAACTTTACTATTAAGTATCATAATAACGTACATTTTATTACACACAAAAATTGGTAGATATCTAATTGGATAATATAACGTTATCAACTGTATAATTATATATAGTGCAAGACTTTGAAGAATAAAGTAATATATATTTGGGGAGGAGTAGAGAAATTCTTACCAGAAGGATTGTATTTGATCACAAATATAATCTTAGCAAGGTATCTAACACCACAAGATTTTGGTACTGTAGGAGTACTTGCAGTCTTTATTGCGATTGCAGGAATCTTAACAGACTCAGGATTAGGCGGTAGTCTTGTAAAAGAGCATACCATAACAAAATTAGATTGCTCAACGGTATTTGTATTTAATCTCATTATTAGTCTCACTATATATGTGTTCTTATTTGTTTGTGCACCATATATAGAAGGGTTCTATAAAATACCTGATCTTAAAATCATCACTCGCTATCTTTGTCTAATATTCGTTATTAATTCGATAGGATTAGTACCAAAATCTCTACTTATAAAAGAACTAAAGTTTAAAAAAATAGCTATATCATCTCTATGTGGTATAACTACTGCATCAATCTTCTCTTTTATTGGATGTTATCTTAATTTAGGAGTATATGTTCTTGTAATATTTCAATTAAGTTGCTCCATTATAACAACAACTTCATTACTTTTATTATCGAAGTATTCTATTTCCTTTAAATTTAGCTATACATCATTTCGTAAATTAGTCTCTTTTGGAGTCTTTAGTACAATTTGTGGAGTTATAGATTCGATTTATGAAAATGTCTTATCTGTACTATTTGGGAAATTTATAAATGCAAAATTTTTAGGATATTATGATCAAGCTAAGAAATTGGAACGAGGATCTGCTTCCTCGGTTTCCACAGCTTTAAACAATGTATCTTTCCCAATTTTATCCAAACTTAAAAAATACAATTCTGAATTTACACAGGAATCTTTTAAAATTCTTAAGTTTTCTATTATCACATTTTTCCCACTTTTATCCATAATTTCAATATATTCTGATTATATTGTAATTTTATTATTTGGTGAAAAATGGTATCAATCATCACCTATATTAAGCATTTTAATGATTAATGGAATGGTGTTTATGATTGAATCAAATATAAGGAATAATATAAAATCTTTAGGAAATGTAAAACAATTGGCCTTAATGACTGCTATAAAGAGAATAATCGGAATCGCAGTAATTATGTCTTTTATGCTCATATCAAAATACGCTATGATTTATGGTCTTGTAGCAAGTACCTTCGTAGGAGTATTAGTCAATGTTATGTTATTCTGTAAACTGACTAATATTAAATTTATCAATTACATCATAATTCTGATAAAGATTATCTTTCCTACTGTATTGTTTTACTTAATATGTTTGCTATGTAAATCAAGTATTCCATATCAACTATCATATTCATTAGCACTATCTATCGGTTTACTTATCACTTACTATTATATTATGTATCGAAATAGCATTAATTATTATATCAAGAAGATTCTTAATAAATAATCTTAATAGTATCAAAGCTCGATGAATGTTATATGTACCCCAAAGACAAAATATTAAAATCAGTTAATATACAATCGGACTTCTTGACGACACTCCTTTACTTATCTTTTATTGTATTTTCCAACAATTCTACTGGAGTTTTTGTAATGATAGGATTGATTATTCTTATCCTCGTCATTAACATTATCGGAGGGAATACCAATCTACATATACATTTTGGAAGGTTTCATGAATATATGCTCTTATTTGGACTATTCTCATTAACTTCAGCTTTATGGGCAATAAAACCTCATTATGCAATAGAAAAAGGACTAACTATATTTGAACTACTAATCTGCTTCTCTGTACTATACTCCCTATATTATAAGGCTTCAATTGAAAGATTAGTAAAGATAATAATGTGGGCTGGATTTATTTTATCTATTTATACGATTATGTTTTATGGTATTCAGGGATTACAGTCAACAGTTAATGATGAGAGTAGAATCGAAAATTCCTTTGCAAATGTTAATGTAATAGGAATGGTGTGCTGTACTTCAATTCTCATATGTGCCTATTTATCTCATTATAAAATATCTTATATTCAGATTCTTTTTTGTATTCCATGTTTATTTGTGGTTGCAGCATCCGGTAGTAGAAAAGCTTCTGTGATATTAGTATTAGGGTTGATTTATTTATTTTGGCCCAAGCAAAGTCATAAAAAAAATAGAAAGAGTAGTTTTTTTAAAAAGATTTGGATGACTCTGATAATTATCATACTATTATATATAATTGTCCAATCCAATATTTTTGGAGGAGTAATGTTAAGAATGGATGGATTAATCGCATCAGTTACTGGAGTTGGAGACGTAGACAATTCATCTATGGTAAGATCGTATTTTCGTGTGATTGGTTTTAAACAATTACTGGAAACTCCTATATTTGGGATAGGTATGGGTAACGCTCGAATCTTAGCTTACGCCGGCACTGGATTAGATTGTTATTTACATTGTAATTATGCTGAACTGGCAGCAAATGGAGGTATAATAGGATTGGTATTATTTTATTGGATATATATTCCGATTATTAAAACTGAAAAGAAATATCGAAAAACAGATAAATATGCAACACTAATATTAATACTCACCGTAATTACTCTTGTCAATGATTACGGTACAGTCTCCTATTATAGTAAATATTACTATTTCTTAATTATGGTCGTCATATTACACATCAACAAATTAAAACAAAAGAAAAATAATGAAAAAAATTTACTTCCTACTTCCTAATCTTTCAGCGGGAGGAGCAGAACGTGTCACCATTACCATAGCTCGTTTATTGAAAAAAAACGGAGTGGACGTTGAATTCATTAATATTGGATCTTCATCTGGAGAAATGTATCACTGGATAGTTCCAGAATTTAAACTGATATCATTAAAGTACAAGAGAATTATACTTGCCATTCCTTCTATAATGAGTATCATGCGTAAACATCCTGATGCTATATTCTTTTCTAGTAGGGAACATACTAATTTTATTAATTTATTAGGTGCCAACATTGTAAACGCAAAAACCATAGTCCGCATTCCTAATCTACCGTATAATGTTCTTTGGAAAGGTTTTTCTAGATTAAAAATGAACTTTATTAAGAATCTAAACAAAATACTTATTAACAAAACCAAGGGAATAATTGCGCAAACGGAAGAAATGAAGGATCAGATAATTCAATATTACAATATCACCCCCAGTGCAGTTAAGGTAATATCTAATCCAGTAGATAAAGATTATATCATACAACAAGCTAATTTACCCGATTTACTATCATCTCCTTTCAATAGTTCAGAAACCAATTTTCTAAATATCTGTAATATTGCTCCTTCAAAGGGAATAGATACCCTGATTGAAGCATGGCCTATTGTGAAGGAAAGCATCCCAAACTCCCACATGTATATAATAGGTAGAAATGATTCACCTTATGCGAAATCATTGATGGAAAAGACAAAAAATCTTAAAGATTTTACATTCTTAGGTTTTCAGTCCAATCCATACGGATATATGAAATATTGCGATGTCTTTGTCTTACCATCCAGGATGGAAGGATTTCCCAATGTTGTACTAGAAGCAATGTGTCTTAATAAAAGAATTGCTTCTACAAATTGCGTGAAGGTAATAGAAAAACTAATAAGACCTGGGGGAAACGGATATTTTTGTACTCCAGACGATGCTAATGAATTAGCCGAATGCATGATAAAAACATCCCATATTGAAATAGAGACAGGTCAGTCAGATTATGGATTATTTGATGAACAAAAATTAATTGAAATATTTATTTGAGAGAGTAATATGGTGAGATTGGCAACAAATAAAGATTTAGCTGGAATAGCAAAAGTTCACTCATTATGCTTTCCAGATAGTTATTCTTCCCACTTACGGAAATTCAATAACTTCCTCGGAGGAGGAAATTTACTTGAAAAATTTTATTTAGAATACTATAAAGATGTTCCTGAATTATTCATTGTAGCAACTAATGAATCAGATGAAGTGATTGGTTTTTGTATGGGCTATTATATGAATAATGACACTCAGACTCAAAGATTCTTATCAACTTATAAATTGAGTCTACTATGGAAGACATTTCTTCTTATAGTCTCAGGAAATAAACCAACCTGGAATAAAGTAATCGACCGTTTTAAACATAAACCTACAGTTAATGATTGGACAATCATAAATACCAAGTACGAACATATCACAAATGATGACAGAGGCGATCTGTTATCAGTCTGTATACTTCCTGAGTATAGAGGTAAAGGTTATTCTCAGCAGTTAATGGAAAAATTTCTTCTATCGATGAAGCAGCAAAAGAAGATTTGTCTTCTTTCCGTTAAAACAGATAATATCCAAGCTCGAAGGTATTATGAACGCAATGGATTTGAATTATATCGAATTAGAGGTGAAGAAGGAGTAACATACATTAAAGCATTGAATTCATAATGACGGTGAAAAAACTGAAGAGATGGATAAATATGATGTTAGGAAAGAGCATTGATCATGTCAACCAAGATAAGGGAAAGATTTATTCTATAAATCATATCAGTGGATATTATAATAACCTAACAGAAAAGGTTACTAAGAATCCAAGGATTCTTAAGACCAAGGATCTTCCATATCTACAAACTGAAAAAGGTGAATACGTTATGTTTCCAGTCGCCATATTCCAATATGGACTTGGAGCATACGATATGTACCTACTGACAAACAAGCAAATCTATTTAGATAAGTTTTATCAATGTGCAGAATGGGCTATCAGTAAAATCGATAAATCGGGGCGATGGAATAATTTCTTTTTTTTTCGACCGGATACTCCTTATGGAGCTATGGCACAAGGAGAAGGAGCATCTCTACTTATTAGAGCATACGTACATTCTGGTGATGAACGATTTCTAAATATTGCCAAACAAGCCATCGATTTCATGTTATTACCACTTGAAGAGGGTGGGACTACAAAATATGATGGGAAATATGCCTTTCTCATGGAATATACATTTAAGGGCATGGTATTTAATGGAGCAATCTTCGCATGGTGGGGACTATATGATTACGTAAAGCTAACACATGACAATGGTAAATACAACAAAATTCTTATTAAAACTTTAGACTCCTTGATATACATTCTACCTAAAATGAAGAATTCTTATTGGAGTATGTATAGTTTAGACGGATTGATAGCGAGTCCATTCTATCATAATCTACATATAGCACAAATGGAAGCCATGTATGATCTTACAGGGAAAGAGATTTTCAAGGAATATGCCGAAAAATGGAAAAAAGAACAAAAGAATCCATTTTGCTATGGATTAGCTTTTACCAAGAAAGCAATACAAAAGATCTTAGAGTAATATGAAGATACTGCTCGTCTCAAATCAAGGATTGAACAAAAAGGGTATTGGAAATCCAATCCTTTATAGAATGGCATCTTCCTTATCCAAGGACAATCGAATTGAACAAGTTGATTTCCAACCAGTCGTCAATAATCTAAAATCCTATTACAACGTTCGCCGAATAGCCAGACAGTATGATGTGGTACATATCCATTTCGGAGGACTTTACGCTTTATTACTTCGGGGGTTACTGATAGGAATCAACGCCAAAAAATTCATCACATTCCATGGGACTGATATTCACGCGAAAGCTTTAAAAACTGCTAAGTCCTTAAAAGAAAGACTAAAAATCAGATTGAATCAGTATTCTTCATTCATAAGTCTTTTTCTCTTTGATAAAAGTGGATTTGTCGCAGAAGATATGTTACAATACATACCTTCTTTCATTAAAAGATGTACCAAAAATAAGTTCTTCACACAAGCCTTAGGTGTGAATTACGATGTTTTCAAAAATATCGATAAAATAGAAGCACAAAATCATTTAGGCTTATCCCCGGGAAAATATGTCCTGTTTTCAGATGTTAGCAATACCAATATTAAAAGACGTGATATAGCAGAGCAAATTGTTAACAATCTTCCAGGGTATCAGTTGTTAATAATGAGTGGAGTTAAGCCTGAAGTAGTACCATACTATATAAATGCCTCAGATTTTGCCTTACTTACTTCAGATGAAGAAGGATCCCCTAATATAATACGTGAGGTATTATCACTTAACAAACCATTTTTTTCAGTAAATGTTGGAGACGCAAAAAAACAATTGCTTGGACTCAACAATTCAGCGATAATAGAAAGGAATCCAATAGATGCAGCTACAACAATAAAAGAAAAAAACTCTCTACCTTACACAGATAATACACGGACTAAATTAAAGGAGCGCCTTGATTTCGATGTATTGAACAAAAAAATAGTTGATTTATATGAACAAACAATATAAATAGACTCCATGAAGATTGTCAATATTTCCGGAGGACTTGGTAATCAAATGTTCCAATATGCATTTGCTGTGTTTCTGACTCATCTTCATCCTAATGAAGATGTCTATATAGATACTCAACATTATCACTCGTTCTTCTTCAAAAAATTCAGGGGAATCAATCTACATAATGGTTTTGAGATACGAAATATCTTTCCTAATGCCAGGCTTCCAATCGCATCATTCAAGCAATTATCAAAGGTATCATATTATATACCCAATTATGTTCTCTCACGAATAGCAAGAAAATATCTACCTATCAGGTCAAGTGAATATATAGCAAAATATGAAAAGAACTATTCGTTTGATCGAGATGCGTTGTCCTGTAAGGGAAGCTGTTATTACGAAGGTTATTGGCAATGTATCAAATACTATGTTGATATAAAGTCAGAACTCAAAACTCATTTTCGCATTCCTAAAGCCAATGAATATAATAAAAGACTGATTAGAGAAATAACGGATGAAGAATCCGTAGGAATACACGTACGTAGAGGTGACTATCTCAATGAACCTGAATTCCGTGGTATTTGTAATCTTACCTACTATAGAAATGCAATAAAGACAATCAAAGAAAAGAAACCAAATGCAAAATTCTATATCTTTTCTAATGATACTGCATGGTGTAAGGAAAATCTTCTTCCAATAATTGGAAAGAATTGCGTATTCGTTACTGAAAATATAGGAGATAAGAGTTGTTGGGATATGTTCTTAATGACTTATTGTAAGAATCTAATAATAGCGAATAGTTCCTTCAGTTGGTGGGGTGCATTCCTAAATTCCAATAACGCGACCATATATGCTCCATATCCTTGGATTCATCGAGATTGTGAATTAGATATCTATGAAGACAATTGGATAAAGATTCCATGTTGATATATTATTATTAAAAATGAAGACAGCTCTTATCACAGGCGTTACGGGCCAGGACGGTTCGTACCTCGCCGAACTGCTCATATCCAAAGGTTATGACGTACACGGCACTATCCGCCGCTCTTCCGTCGATTTCCGCGAACGTATCGCTCATCTGGAGGGCGACCCGCATTTCCATCTGCACTACGCCGACCTCGGCGACTCGATGTCTATAATACAGGTGCTCAACAAGGTGCGACCGGATGAGGTCTACAACCTCGCCGCACAGAGCCACGTGCAGGTGAGCTTCGATTCGCCGGAGTTCACGGCTGACGTTGATGCTACTGGCGTGCTACGCCTCTTAGAGGGTATCCGCCAGTGCGGGCTCGCTGAGACCTGCCACTTCTACCAGGCCTCGACTTCGGAGCTCTACGGAAAGGTGGAGGAGGTGCCGCAGAACGAGAATACCCCATTCCACCCCTACTCCCCCTATGCCGTAGCGAAGCTCTACGGTTTCTGGATAGTGAAGGAATACAGGGAGGCTTACAACATGTTCGCATGCTCGGGTATCCTCTTCAACCATGAGAGCGAGCGACGCGGAGAGACGTTCGTGACGCGCAAGATAACATTGGCTGCTGCCCGCATCGCGCAGGGCAAGCAGGAGAAGCTCTACCTCGGCAACCTCGACTCGCTGCGCGACTGGGGCTATGCGAAGGATTATGTGGAATGCATGTGGCTGATATTGCAGCAGCCTGAGCCGGAGGACTATGTGATAGCCACGGGCGAGCAGCATTCGGTACGCGAGTTCTGCCTGTATGCGTTCAGGCGTGCGGGAATCGAACTGGAGTTCATCGGTGAGGGAGTGAATGAGAAGGGCGTCGACAAGGCTACGGGTAAGACAGTGATTGAGGTGTCGCCCGACTTCTACCGTCCGACGGATGTGGTGAACCTCTGGGGCGACCCGACGAAGGCGA
>CAZQFM010000052.1:0-9569 GCA_964592705.1 uncultured Erysipelotrichaceae bacterium | reverse complement strand
AATGTTTGATGAAGTGTTGGCCCTAAAAAAGATGTTAACTCTGCTTCACTTAAAGTATATTCTGGTTTATATTGTTTAAATACATGTTCAAAGGATGCAAATATTAATTTTTCGGTATCTAATAGAGTACCATCTAAATCAAATAAGATAACAGGTTTTTGTTTCTTAAATAACCAACTCTTATGAAAAAGACAATTCCATAGACCAAGAATTCCACTTATACCAATAAAAATACTTATCATAGAAATTACTTGTGCAATACGGAAATCGCCAAGCATTAAAGAATCCGTGCGTAGTCCCTCGACAAATAGTCGTACGACTCCATACCAAGCAAGATAAGCAAAAGCGAGATCACCACGTTTCTTACGTCCATATTTTTTAAATACAAACATAATGAGACAAAAACCTATGATATTACCAATAGCCTCATATAAGAATGTTGGTTGACGATATTGTCCATTAATAAGCATTTGATCCTTAATAAAATGAGGCCATCCTTGATAAAAACTTTCAGAAACAACACCACCATAGGCCTCTTGATTCATAAAATTTCCCCAACGTCCAATCGCTTGTGCAATCAATAAATTAGGAAAAATAATATCCGCAATACGTAAAGCATTCATTTGCTTTTTCTTAAAATAAAAATATCCAAAAATAGTCGCAGCTATGATACCACCATGAATCGCAAGTCCTCCTTCCCAAATGTAAAAGATACGAATAGGATCATTTATATAATGTTTCCATTCAAATAATACATACCAAAGTCGTGCTCCTAAAATAGCAATTGGTAACATATATAAGAAGAAGTCTTCAAATACTTCTTCCTTATACCCAATTTTCTTTAATTTTCTAATGGATAAAAAATATCCAACAAAAGCAGCACTTAACACAATAACAGCATACCATGTTATTGTAAGTTCTCCTATTGTTAAAACTGTTTTCATATCAGGAAAAAAAGTCATAAAGGCCCTCCTACTTCTTTGCGTTCTCCTCTATATAATCTAATACACGTTGTTCGAATTCTTTTGCACTATCCATCCCCATCTGACTCAATGTGAAGTTTGTAACGGCAGACTCAATAATAACAGCCATAGAACGCCCTTCTCTTACAGGAACGATAATCTTAGGAATATCAACACCTAATATACAATCATATTTTTTCTCTTCTATCCCTACACGATCAAAGTTCATTCCTTTTTCCCAAGGAACTAATACAACTTCAAAATTAACTTCTGCAGATGCTAGTACAGAACTTACCCCAAACATACGTGCTACATTAATAATACCAATTCCTCGTATTTCTAACATTCCAGATAATAATTCTGGTGCTTTCCCAACAATTTTATTATGAATACGATAACAATCAACACGATCATCTGCTACTAATACATGTCCTCTTTTCACTAATTCTAGGGCAATTTCACTCTTCCCCATTCCACTCTCTCCACGAATTAAGACCCCTTTTCCATAGATGGATAAGAGCCCACCATGTAGACATTCAGAAGGTGCTAACTGCTCATCCAAAAAGGTCACAATATCCACAATCAGCCGATACGTTTGCGATAGGGTTTGAAAAATAGGAACATTCTTTTCTTTCGCTACTTTTTCCAAAATAGGGGGACAAGCATGTCCTTTCGTAATAATGATAGCTGGTGTCATTTCATCCGTAATAAACGAAAAAGATGCTAATTGTTTATCTTGAGACATCGTTTTTATATACGCAATCTCTTTATCACCTAAAATAACAAGACGCTTTGCCTGTGAATAATCAAAAAATCCTGCAAGTTCTAGTCCCGGTCGATTCGTATCCGCAATCACAATCTCACGCTCTAATGAGTGCTCATCTCCTGTTATTTGTTTAAACTTGAAATAATGTAATAAATCACGTACGACTACCTTTTTTTCTTCCATATTGTTACCCCTTTTTCATTACTTTTACCAAGTACTGCCCTGTATAACTTTCTTTTACTTGCATCACTTCTTCTGGTGTTCCACTAGTAACGATCGTACCACCTTCATCTCCACCTTCAGGTCCAATATCAATGATATAATCAGCACACTTAATAACATCTAAATTATGCTCAATTACAAGAACGGTATCACCATTTCGAACAATTCTTTGCAACACTTCTAATAACGTCTTGACATCATGTGTATGTAACCCGGTTGTTGGTTCATCTAATACAAATAATGTTTTCCCTGTTGCTTTTCGTTGTAACTCACTCGCTAATTTCACACGCTGTGCTTCCCCACCAGATAATGTCGTAGCACTTTGTCCAAGCTTAATATAACCTAACCCGACATCTTTCAATGTTTGTAATTTATGTTTAATTTTATGTACATTAGAAAAGAATTCAATCGCTTCTTCAACACTCATTTCTAGTACATCATAAATACTTTTTCCTTTATACGTAACTTGTAATGTCTCATCATTATATCGCTTCCCATCACACTCTTCACATGGTACATAAACATCTGGTAAAAAATGCATAGATATTCTTAAAATACCATCCCCTTGACAAGCTTCACAACGTCCTCCTTTCACATTAAAAGAGAAACGTCCCTTTTCATAACCTCTCATTTTCGCTTCTGGTGTTTGTGCGAATAAATCTCTTATATCATCGAAAACTCCTGTATAAGTAGCTGGGTTACTTCTTGGTGTCCTACCAATAGGATCTTGTGAAATATCAATGATTTTATCAATATGTTGAATTCCTTTCATACGTTTATGTTTACCAGGCTTTATTCTTGTTCTACCTAACGCATGCATAATTCCCTTAGATATTACTTCATTCACAAGTGATGATTTTCCACTACCACTTACCCCTGTCACAACACTTAAGGTACCTAATGGAAGCTTTGTACTTACATGTTTTAAATTATTTTCATATGCATCTACTACTTCTAGAAACTTACCGTTTCCTTTTCTACGTTCTGTAGGAATCGCAATTTTTTTTCTACCTGATAAATATTGCCCTGTGATGGAATGTTCATTTTCCATAACTTCTTGTGGTGTACCATAAGCTACAACATTTCCACCATGAACTCCTGCCCCAGGACCAATATCAATAATGTAATCAGAAGCCAACATGGTATCTTCATCGTGTTCCACAACAATAAGTGAGTTTCCTAAATCACGCATATTTTTTAATGTTTCAATGAGGCGATCATTATCTCTTTGATGCAATCCAATACTAGGCTCATCGAGTACATATAAAACACCACTTAAACGAGAACCAATTTGTGTAGCTAAACGTATACGTTGTGCTTCTCCACCACTCAAAGTTCCTGCTAATCGATCCAATGTTAAATAACCAAGCCCCACATTATGTAAAAAGGATAATCGCTCTTTAATTTCCTTTAAAATTAATGCCGCAATCTCTTGTTGTTGGTTCGTTAACTGTAATTCATCCATAAAGATAATTGCCTGCTTAACAGACATTTGTGTCCACTCAAATATATTTTTATCACCTACATAAACACTCAATGCCTGAGGGTTTAATCTTTTCCCACTACATTGTGGACAAGGTGCTTCCGCTAAAAAAGTCGCATACCAATCCCTTGCCATCTGTGAAGTTGTTTCCATATGTCGACGTTCAATAAGTGTAGAAACTCCCTCTATAAATTCATTTTTCTTTAAGACACTTCCTGATTTTGAATATATTTGATAAGAAATAAGATCTTTTGATCCATACAATATGATATCCATCTCTTTCTTCGTCATATCTTTTAATGGTTTATCCAAATCAATCTCATAGTAATCACAAAGAGCACGAAATTTTTGCCACTCTAAATTATCTTTTGAGATAATATTCTTATAATATACAATTCCACCCTCACGAATAGAAAGTGACTTATCTGGTATTAAATAATCAACATCTACTTTTTGTGTTATCCCTAACCCTTTACACTCATCACATGCACCAAATGGGGCATTAAAAGAGAATAAACGAGGCTCCAACTTAGGTACAGAAAAACCACAAAATTTACAAGAATAATTGCTAGAGAATAAAATTTCTTCGTCATTGTATACAACAATCGCAAGTCCATCACTTAATGTTAATGCTGTTTCTAATGAATCATGTAATCTGGAGCGATCATTTCCTTTCACAACCCTATCCACAATAACATCAAGATCATGCTTCTTATTTTTCTCCAATGCATCAACTTCTTCTAATAACTTGATTTCCCCATCAATTCTTGCCCTTATATACCCTTCTTTTCGCAAGTTTTCTAAAAGTTCTTTATGTGTTCCTTTTTTGGCTTTTAAAATAGGAGATAGAATTTGTAAACGTGCTCCATCTTCAATTTCCATCACACGATCAACCATCTGTTTAATCGTTTGTGATGTAATTGGTTCATGATGATGTGGACAATAAGGAATACCGACTCTTGCATACAGTAAACGTAAATAATCATAAATTTCAGTCACTGTACCAACTGTTGATCGAGGATTATTACTTGTTGTTTTTTGATCAATAGATATGGAAGGTGATAATCCTTCGATAGAATCTACATCAGGCTTTTCACTATTTCCTAAAAATTGTCGAGCATAAGCACTCAATGATTCAACATATCTTCGTTGTCCTTCCGCATAAATAGTATCAAATGCTAGACTTGTTTTTCCTGATCCAGATACCCCTGTCATGATGACAAATTGATCTCTAGGAACTTGTAAATCTATATTTTTAAGGTTATTTTCTCGTGCACCTTTTATTGTAATAAATTCATTTTTCATATCGTCACCTCTTATAATCCAATTATATTTTAGTCTTTCCCAACTAACTATATTCTACCATTATTTCCTTACATTTTTTTACTTTTTCGAAAAAAAGATAAAAAGTACAAACATTTATACATTTTTACGAAGAAAATATAAGCTTTCCAACCTATATAATTCAATAAAAAAGAAAGCTATCGTTATATGTCATATTTCTAATAGCTTTCTATTATTATTTATTATATTAATTTATTGAAAATGATACATCATCTAAGTCTAAAGATTGTTCCCCACTTGTATTCACTTCAAAACGAATTTCTGCTGCGATAGCATCACTTGGTGCCATCGTTGTAATACCACGGTAATATCCAAATATACGATCACCTGTTGGCATATCTTGACTATCTATTGTAATCGTAAGACCTACAACAGCATTATTCTCTGCATTAAGGAATGTAACTGTTGCCGTTAATGCAACTTGAGCTCCTTCTCCATGAGCAAAGAATGAGAAATCATAGTAACATCCACCACTAATGTCAATGAATTGAAATAAATTAGAATCATCTTGTAAATTCACAGCACTCATACCAGAATGTACACGTCCAGTTTGTGTAACTTGTGATACAGAATCAGGTGTATCTGTAGACCAGCTTTCAGGTAATTCCCCAACAAATACCTCCATACCACCATTGAGAATAAGTTCTCCTCTTGATTGACAAGGACATGTACAAACACCTGTTGGTCCTGTTGCTCCAGTAGCTCCTGTTGCACCTGTTGGCCCTTGTGGTCCTGGTACCCCTTGAATTCCTTGTGGTCCTTGTAATCCTGTTGGTCCTGTTGCTCCAGTCACCCCTGTTATACCTTGTGGCCCAACTAACCCTGCTGGCCCTGTAGCTCCTGTGGCTCCTTGTTGACCTTGTATTCCTTGAACACCTTGAGGTCCTGTTGCTCCTGTGGCTCCGGTTGCTCCTTGCGGTCCTGGTATCCCTTGAATTCCTTGTGGCCCTTGTGACCCTGTAGGTCCTGTATTTCCTGTGGCTCCCGTCACTCCTGTTGCTCCTGTTGCTCCAGCTACTCCATTCGCTCCGGTTGCTCCTGTGGCTCCTGTTGGTCCTTGTGGTCCTGGTATCCCTTGAATTCCTTGTGGCCCTTGTGATCCTGTTGGTCCAGTTACACCCATTGCACCTGTGGCTCCTGTTGCTCCAGTTGGTCCGGTTACTCCATCAAGTCCATTCATCCCTGTTGCTCCCGTTGCTCCTGTTGGCCCTTGCGGTCCCTGAATCCCTTGTATACCTTGTGGTCCGACTGCTCCTGTTTCTCCTGCTGGCCCTTGTGGTCCTGGTACACCTTGAATTCCTTGTGGTCCCTGTGGTCCTGTTGGTCCTTGAGGTCCTGGCACCCCTTGTAATCCTTGTGGCCCTTGTGACCCTGTTGGTCCTGTAACACCCATTGGTCCTGTAGCACCAGCAGGCCCTGTTGCTCCATCCATACCATTAGCCCCTGTGGCTCCCGTTGCTCCAGTGGCTCCGGTTACACCTCGAACTCCCTGTATACCTTGTGGTCCTGTGGACCCAGTTGGCCCTGTTGGCCCTTGTGGTCCTGGCACCCCTTGAATTCCTTGTGGCCCTTGTGATCCTGTAGGCCCACTTACTCCTGTGGCACCTGTGGCTCCGGTTGCACCCGTTGGTCCTGTTGCTCCATCAAGTCCATCTGCTCCTGTTGCTCCCGTTGGCCCTTGCGGTCCTGGTACACCTTGTATTCCTTGTGGTCCTTGTGATCCTGTAGGTCCAGTTACACCCATTGCTCCTGTGGCTCCTCGTTGACCCATAGGACCCGTTGCTCCAGTTGCACCTGTTGCTCCATCACAACCATCAAAACCATCAGCTCCCCTAGCTCCTGTTGGCCCTATAGGACCCTGTGGACCTGGTCTTCCTTGTGGCCCAGTTGCTCCGGTTACCCCTCTACACCCTTGAGGACCTCTTGGCCCTCTTGGTCCTTCACAACATCTTTGACAACATTCACAATCGTCATCATCAAAACAAAATTCCTCTTCCTGTACATCATCATAGTCATCAAAATAGTCATCATTATAATTATGAAACAATTGCAATTCCCCTCTCTTTATTAGCTAACAAATATATCATTTTTATAAGCTCTATACTAAATCCTGTAAATAACTTTCCTTTATCAGGAATGAAACAGTTTTTCGTTTTTATTCCCCCTTCCATTTTATTGATAGAACTATCTGTTTCACTCTACTATATGTGTAAATTCCCTAAGTGTTAGGATTATTTGAAAAGAAATACAAAAAATATAAAAATAAGGTTTATCCTTGTAAGTTATTATATATCATGGTATATGATAATCATAAATGAAGATATAACACTAATATATCACCGTTTCTAAATATAGATCATCTTTTAGAAGTAATATGTAGTTTCTTTATCGTAAAAGAGGTATAAACGCATTACCTAACTAACAATATAGTTATACAAAAAAAGAGGAGTTGATAGCTCCTCTGACAATATTAATATGCGATCCCTTATAACAAAATAGGTTAACTTTAAGATGAACGAAAGCGAACATATATCATACAGAACATGGTTTGTAATGCAATAAATATAGAAAGAACCTTTATCCCTGTAATAGCAGAAATATTCATATTATAATATTGATGAATAAGACTTCCATTTACTACATTTACATAATTCATATATGTTGTAGGAATAAGATGAGAAGCCTCTTTTACGTAATCTACTATAGTCGGTAAAAAGGAAACTCCTAAAACGATACATAAAGCAATAAATACTAAATGACCCTCTTCTCTTATGAATATAGATAATATATACATAAAAACGCTTAAACTAATATAAAAGAAAAGACCAATAACAAACCACTCTTTCCAAAAGGTTGCTGCTTTTATCGCCATCCAAGACCCTGTAACATCTTGAATCATAATAGGATAGGATAATCCTGTATTACCACTAAGAAGAGTTGCAGCTAAAAAAGTAAAAGTAAGAATAGAGATATAAATAAGAATAGCAAACCCTATCCCTACAATCATCTTTGTAAGAAAAACTTTCCATTTTCCTATTGGAAATAAACAACTAATATCTGCACCCTTAACATAATCTATCGCAAATACTTGTGCCAAAATATAAATACAATATAGAGTAATCATAACAGGTAATATCCATTGTGATATAGAAGTAGTAAAACTTACTCCAAAAATAGGAAAATTAAGATTCTCATAAACAAGATTATGTTCTTTTAAATATGTAATATGTTTTAATTGTCTATCAATGAAAGAAACTCCGTCCCTATCTAGCGACGCACCTTCTTCACCAGAAATAGCTATCGTATTTTCTATAATTTGTTTGCGAGCTTGTAATATAACAGCATACTCTGTATAAAACATTGGCCAATTTTCCTCATCGTAATATTCCAATACTTTTTCATATGATGAGATATCCGATTCTATATTATCCATATCCATTTGTGATTCAAGGTTTATTTCTGATACAAACGCATCTCTAACCTCTCCTTGCGAGCGTATATTCATAACAAGAAAGATAATCACAATCAGCATAGTGGCAAGCATCATCCATATATTCGATTTTCTATGTAATATCCTTTTACTCAAAAATGTAGCATAATGTATCATATACTTCTTACTCCTTTCATGCGAAATTTCATAAGATAATAAAAAACAATAAATAAAAGAAAATTACTAACAGCAAGCACAATAACTCCATTAAGAAAATGTACACTACTATTATGCGTAATAAAGGATAGCTCTCCACTTATCACTTTTAATGAATCTAAATACGTTGTAGGTAATATATGAGCGATGGAATAAATAGGTACAATATTTTTTACAACCCACATACCTCCAATGATAATAACAAGTGTAATCATCAAGCATAAAATATGTTTTCGTGCAAAAGTAGATATAATCGATACAAGCTGTACGATAAACAGAATAGATAAACTAAAAAGAATAAGTAACTTTAAAAACATAGAAGAAAATGATATATAATGAACTGCCCCTTGAAGTGAATAAGATAATACAGGTGAATTTATATTCCCAAGTGTATTTCCTATCCATCCATATATGATAGATATAAACCCTATCAAGAAAATAATACTTATCCCTATAATCATTCCAACCAAAAGTCTAATACCTTGTCTTTTGACACCATGAATAGGAATTAAAGAATGCATATCTATATCCTCTATAAAACTAGAACAATACAATTTAGAAATGATAAAAATTAACAAAATAGTAAATAGTAAAGGTAGATAATCATTTATTACTTGAATCATATAAGAAAATCCTTGTGAAGCAGAAAATCGACCATCATATGACAGATTATTTTTCATCATATACTCTGCATATTCCTGATCTAGTCTTAACACTTCCATATGCTCACTAAACCCATGGAATTCTCCATGTCGTGAAATAGCTTCCTGTTGTATTTTTGTTAATACTAGATCACTTTCATAATACTGTTTCCAATCCTTCCTTTCAACAGCCTCTAATCGCTGTTGAAGAGCACTTTCTTTTTGTTGTGCATCTTGTAATTCTTTTTGTATCATTTCATAAAGAGGATCCGATTCATCAAGATTATCTAGCTCTGTTTGAAACATAAGGATATTTTGACGAACTACTTCTAATTCTTTTTCCCCTGAATATGTTGGATCTTGAATATGATGATACGTTCTTATTCTATTTCCGCTATAAATAACTAAAAGAAATATCATCATTAATAACAATGGAACCAAATTGAGACGATTACGATACACCTTTTTTAACAATAACTTTTGATATGTCATAAAGAAACCTCAC
>CAZQFM010000051.1:0-9610 GCA_964592705.1 uncultured Erysipelotrichaceae bacterium | reverse complement strand
TTTTTTATTTATTAGATTATTAGTAATCAAGTTTAGAAACAGAAATTGTTATTGGAAGTCCGGATGAACTTACTGGTGAAATGAATAGAAATTTGATTTAATTAGATAAGAACTTTGAAAATTAAAGTCAAAAATAATTTCCACTCAATAAATAGATGAAGATGGGGAATGAACGGAGTAAGTAAAGAAGAGAGTGAGGTTCCGTTGATGATAGTATATAAAAAATTAATATATATAACATCTGTTATTTCATTTATGTGTACAGTTATACTTTATTATGTATCTACATATAGTGAATTGGATTTTTGGATTAATCTATGTCTTGGAATATTCAATAGTACTGCTTTAACAGTGGTGACATCGATAGTATTCTATAATTACGAGAAAAGAAAAACATTAGAAAGTTTCTATTATCATACGAATCAAATTTTATGGTATCTTAGTAGGTATGAGAAAAATAAATCTTTAGAATGGAAAATTAACTTTTTTCTTGATTATCGTAAAATGGATAAGATGAAATGGGATATGGATTTTGGTAGTATGGATTTTTTCTTTGAGAATATAACTAAAAATCGAAAATATATTTATGATAATATTTATAAACCTATCTGTGACTTTAACCGAGTAGTTACAGGTTATGAACATAAATTTCAATGGCACCTTGATGGTAATGGAAGGAACGACAAGGTTATGTCGTTTTTTGTAGAACGTTTAGAAGAGCACCTTTTAAAGATAGAAGGCACAGTTATCGCCCCTAAACTTGTAGGAGAAATACAAAAAGAATTAGATGAACGTTATTATAGGATATTATATGGAAAAGGGAGAGAGAAATAAAAGCAAACTTTTAGGAGGAGCCAATGAAACCACTATTTTCAATTAACAATCATATGTTAAACCGGATTGTTGAGATATCGAAAGTAATCGGTAATTTAGAGGTTCAAGTAGAGAGAAGTTGTAAATCAAGAACAGGGAATGTAATAAAATCTCTTCATTCATCATTGGCTATTGAGAATAATAGTTTAAGCGTTGAGCAAATAACAGATATTATTGATGGGAAACGCGTACTAGGAAATCCAAGAGAAATTAAAGAAGTAAAAAATGCTTATGATGCATATGAAGAAATATTGAATTTAAATCCATATTCTCAAAAAGATTTCCTTTATGCACACGCTTTACTTACAAAGGGAATTGTTCATATTTCTGGGCAATATCGATACAAAGATGTTGGAATTTTTGATAGCTCTGGAAACGTTATACATATGGGGGCTAGACCTCCATTCATCAAAGATCTGATGGATGATTTGTTTCATTGGGGAGTCAATGATGATACCCCTGAGTTGATTAAGAGTTGTGTTTTTCATTATGAAATTGAAACTATTCATCCATTTGAAGATGGAAATGGTAGAATGGGGAGATTGTGGCAAACTGTTATCCTTTCAAAGTGGAATCCAATTTTTGCGTGGATTCCGATTGAAACAATGATCTATGAACATCAAGAAGCATATTATGAAGCACTAAGAGTGGCTGATAAAGAAAATGACTCGAGTGCATTTATTGAGTTTATGCTGGATATTATACTTAAGACACTTATCGCTTACAAAAAGAGCGATAAAGTGAGCGATAAAATTCATGAAGGTTTAACTACTGTAGAGAATTCTATTTTTCAATTATTAGCTAAATACTTAAGAGTACATAAAACAATTACAACCATACAGGCAAGTAAGTTGATTCAAAAAGCAAATCCCACAACAAGACGTTATCTTGCTAAATTTGTTGAAGTTGGGTTAATGGAAGCACATGGTGAAAATAGAAATCGAACATATTCACTGAAGAATAAATAATACTTAGTATCCAAATGTAATGAAGATACTAAGTATTTATTTTTAAATGAAATGCTATTAAGTGCATGTAATATTTCAAAGTATATGTAGTATTCATAACATAGTAAATAATGCTTCATGAGTATAATAAGATAGTGTGGAATTCTAGTATAGATCTTAGTTTTTGCTATTTTGGTTTTCTTACAAGGAAATATATATTATAATATAATTAACAGAATAAGCAGCGAAAAGGAGACTCGTATGTTTGATTATGAAAAGATAAAATCACTAAATGAGCTTGAACTATCAGTATATAATTATATTATGAAACATAAAGAGGAAGTTCGGTATATGACAATACGAGAATTATCCCAAGCTGTTCATGTATCGACATCAACGATTTTACGTTTTTGTAAAAAAGTAGGTTGTGATGGCTATGCAGAATTTCGTTTAATGTATAAGCTTTATATGGAAGAAGAGAAACAAAAACCAAGAGTAAATGAAACAGATGATATTATGCATTTTTTTCAGATAGCAGAAACAGATCATTTTAAGAATACATTACAGGAAGTAGAGAAGATTATTCAAGAAGCCGAATCACTCATTTTTATTGGTATTGGGACATCAGGAATATTAGGGAAATATGGTGCACGTTATTTTTCTAATTTAGATAAGTTTAGTCAATATATTGAAGATCCTTATTTTCCCATTAGTAAAGATAGGAAGGATACTGTTGTGATAGCTTTATCTGTATCTGGAGAAACATCAGAAGTAATTGAGTTAGTGGAGCGTTTTCGAGAGCACCATTGCCGTGTTATAAGTATTACCAATAAGCCATCTTGTACATTGGCTAAGATTTCTGATTTTAATCTATCCTATTATGTGACAGAAGAATTGATAAAAGGGCAGTACAATATTACCACACAGATACCCGTACTCTATATTTTAGAAATGATTGGAAGAAGTTTAAAATAAAGTATTTTATGTTTTTATAATATCTAAAGAAATAAAAAACATAATGTTTCTTATATGTGACATATAACGAATGTTTGAATTTGTGTCTGAAACCGCTTAATCTATAGGAAGAGAAATGAATTTTCGCTATAATGTAATTGTTAAAGATCCAATAGGAAGAAAGGAAAAAGGATTATGGCAATTGATTATAGTAAAACAGCCAAAGAGCTAGTAAAAGAATTAGGTGGTGATGATAATATTCATAATGTCACACACTGTGCGACAAGACTTCGTTTTATATTAAAGGATGAATCTATTGTAAATAAGGAGAAAGTCGCAAAAATCACTGGAGTCATTACAACCGTACAAGCTGGAGGACAGTTTCAGGTTGTGATTGGAAATCATGTGAAAGATGCCTATCAATATGTATTAGAGAATGTTACGATTCGTGAAGATATGGCTAGTCAAAGTAGTGGAGCGAAAGTAGGATGGTTTAATAAAATAATTGATGTTATATCAAGTATTTTTGCGCCATTTCTATATACCTTAGCAGCTTGTGGTATTTTACAGGGAATACTTGGAATACTAGTAGCCCTAAATTGGATAGATACCAATACAGGAACGTATCAAATTTTGAATTTTATATCATGGACAGCATTTACTTTTTTACCTGTCTTAATTGCGGTAACGGCATCGAAGAAGTTTCGTGTAAATACGTATACAGCAGTTGTTATTGCATGTGCACTTGTATCACCAGATTATATAAAAATGGTAGAAGCAGGGCAAGACATATCTTTTTTAGGATTACCTGTTCAATTATTAAGTTATACATCATCTGTTATCCCTATTATATTAACTATTTGGATAGCATCTTATGTACAAACGTTTTTTGAAAAGTATTTACCAATTGTTGTACGTAATTTATTAACTCCAATGTTTACGATTATGATTATGGTACCTCTTACATTACTTGTATGTGGGCCTATAGGAAATACGATTGGGAATGCCATTGGAGATGTATATAATGGTTTCTATTCATTTAGTCCTATTGTTGCAGGAATCATTGTAGGGGGATTATGGCAAATATTAGTTATCTTTGGTGTTCACTGGGGAATTACACCTGTAACGACAGGTAACTATAATAGTCTTGGATACGACACATTTACAGGATTACAAGCGAGTGCGGTATTTTCTCAAGCAGGAGCTGCCTTTGGAGTATTCTTAAAAACAAGAGATAAAAATATGAAAGGTGTATCTTTATCTGCAGGTTTGACTGGTTTATTTGGAATTACAGAGCCAGCAATTTATGGGGTAAACCTTCGATTGAAGAAACCAATGATTTGTGGATGTATTGCCGGAGCAGTCGGTGGAGCGATTGCAGGATTATTTAATTCTGTATCTTGGGTATATAACATACCAGGAATTGCGACCCTTCCTGCATACTTTAAAGAAGGACATATGATGCAGTTTTTAGGACTCCTACTATCTATTGTTGTTTCTTTTGGATTAGGTGCATTATTAACTTATATTGTTGGTTTTGAAGAAAATATTGAAGAGACAGCGGAGGTAGAAAGTGGTGTAGAAGGGAATGTTTCTACATCATCTCTAGCGATTACAGCGCCATTACAAGGGAAAGTAATTGATTTATCAGAAGTAAAAGATGAAGTTTTTTCATCGGGTGCAATGGGTGATGGAGTTGCCATTGTTCCTATTGAGAATGAAGTATATGCTCCTTTTGATGGAGTTGTAGAAGTTGTATTTCCAACAGGACATGCTATTGGATTGAAAAGTGAGGAAGGAATTGAAGTATTAATTCATATTGGTATTGATACTGTTATGTTAAATGGAAAAGGATTTTCAGTAAACGTAAAACAAGGTGATAAAGTTAAAAAAGGAGATCTTTTAGTAACCTTTGATCGTGAATGGATTGAAAAGGAAGGATATGATTCATCTGTTATCTTTATTGTCACTAATATGAATGAAACTATATCATTAGAAAAAAGTGAAAATAAGTTGGTAGATATGTCTACTGTTGTTTTCAATATTAATCCTAAGGAGGTATAATGTATGAGACAATTTCCTAAAAACTTTTTATGGGGAGGAGCAGTAGCTGCACACCAAGTGGAAGGTGCTTGGAATGTTGGTGGTAAAGGAGTTAGTATAGTTGATGTATTGACGGGAGGAGCACATGGTATTGATCGTATCATTACCGATGGTGTTGTTGCTGATCAATATTATCCTAATCATGAAGCCGTTGACTTTTATCATCATTATAAAGAAGACGTTAAATTATTTGCGGAAATGGGGTTTAAATGTTTTCGAACATCTATCGCATGGACAAGAATTTTTCCTAAAGGAGATGAAACAGAACCTAATGAAGAAGGGTTACAGTTTTATGATGACTTGTTTGATGAACTCTTACGATATGGAATAGAGCCAGTAATTACACTTTCTCACTTTGAAATGCCATATCATTTAGTAAAAGAATATGGTGGATGGAAAAATCGAAAAGTGATTGACTTCTTTGTTCGCTATGCGACGACTGTTATGGAACGCTATAAGAATAAAGTGAAATATTGGATGACTTTTAATGAAATAAACAATCAAAAAAATTATCAGTATCCTTTATTTGGGTATACTTGTTCAGGTGTTATATTTAATCAGTATGATAATCCAGAAGAGTGTATGTATCAGGTTGTACATCATGAGTTAGTAGCTAGTGCATTAGTAGTTAAAAAAGGACATGAAATTAACCCAGACTTCCAAATTGGATGTATGGTAGCATGTGTACCACTATACCCATATTCCTGTAATCCAGAAGATATGATGTATTCTGTTGAGGCTATGCACGATCGCTATCTATTTGCAGATGTACATGTAAGAGGAGAATATCCTTCTTACATTTATTGTGAATGGGAAAGAAAAGGTTACCATATTCATATGGAAGCGGATGACCTTAAGATTCTAAAGGAAGGTAAAGTAGATTATGTAGGACTAAGTTACTATATGACAAATGCTGTAAAAGCAGGAGCTACAGTAACTGGAAATGGTCTTGATGGATTTCCTGGAAGTGTAGATAACCCTTATGTAAAAAAGAGCGATTGGGGTTGGCAGATAGATCCAATAGGGCTTCGTTATGCGCTTAACTTATTATATGAGCGTTATCAAATTCCATTATTCATTGTAGAAAATGGATTTGGTGCGATTGATAAGGTAGAATCAGATGGTTCTATTCAAGATGATTATCGTATTGCATACTTAAAGGCACATATAGAGGAAATGAAAAAAGCAGTAACCTTAGATGGGGTTGACCTTATGGGATATACACCTTGGGGTTGTATTGACTGTATTTCCTTTACAACTGGTGAGATGAAGAAACGCTATGGATTTATTTATGTTGATAAAGATAATGAAGGAAATGGAACCTTACAACGTTCTAAGAAGAAGTCCTTTGATTGGTATAAAAAAGTTATTGAATCAAATGGAGAAGATTTAGGTTAGATAACATAGATTAAAATAGATAATGGAATAACCTGTTAAAAGCTGATAAAGAATCACCTTTCCTAAATTCAAATGAAAAGTTCACCATCAAGGTGAACTTTTTTGTATAATAAAGGAGCTCACCCGACGAAAAGGAGCTCCTATATAATTATAAACATTTAGATGAAAAAAAGAAAGTATAAATTGATATTTTATATGGACTAAAGTATAGTATGTGGGAGATAGGGAGAAACTTAAATATCTCTCATTCCACTGTTAGAAAGAAAAAAGCCTTCAATATTTACATCTAATATAAGGAATGAACAGGTGGGTATTCTATTGACAAGCTCATTAGGAAGTATATAGAAGAACAAAAACTGAAAGTAAAATCTATTACAGTAGATAATGAATTAGAATTCCGAGTATTAGGAATAACAGCAAAAATATTAGGCATAAAGTTATATAAATTTGACCCGTATTATTCCTTAACTATTTGACTTTCAATCAGCATTTGACATAGAATGTGAACATATTATAAATAGTGCACTTTACATTTGAAAAAAGAAAATAAAAGGAACCCTTTTCCTTTGGTGCTCCAAACTTTTGGGTTCCTTTTATTTTGATTGCATCTAAAATTTTCGTTATTCAAATGTTTCATTGAGAGTAAATTATCAAAGAATCATAAAAGTTATATTACATGTTATTTTAGAACATAG
Organism: uncultured Erysipelotrichaceae bacterium; assembly: GCA_964592705.1. Lineage (GTDB taxonomy): Bacteria > Bacillota_I > Bacilli_A > Erysipelotrichales > Erysipelotrichaceae > CAMWMY01. Next base: position 2,640 of record CAZQFM010000051.1, on the reverse strand, counting down.
CAAATATAGGTAATAAACTTAAATACCAAATAATAAATAGTAATAGCGGTAAAATATATTGTATTATCCAGTGTGATTCTTTTGAATACCTACAAATTAATGTATTAGTGGAAATAAATAATACCGTAAGGTATAACTGAGGTTCTTTTATTTCTTTAAATACTATAAAATATATAAGTGTGAAAAATTGTAATAACGAAAAAGTAGTATAATATGTGATTCTTAGATAATGCTTACTCATAGAAATTACTTTGTGAGCGTACCGTATAGATACTTGTAAATATATTAATATCAGATACTACCCCACATACACCATTGTTTGCCATTAGTGCACTTTTAAAGAAGCCTCGCCAAGTTGCATTTAAACCAAGTAAAGTACCTGCAATTCCTACACCTTGAAAGCCTGGAATAGCTCCTAATATTGATAATGCACCACTGACTACAGCCCCACCTGAAGAATCTCTATCTAATGCGTTAGCCCAAACATTGGTGTTATTATAATTTGTAAACCATCGCTCATAATTCCATCCTTTAGTTTTATAATTGCGGCCACAATATGTTCCTCTAGCCCCGATAATACCTGCTTCTTTATTTTCTTGTAAATTGATAGAGTCTATACTATTAAAAATCTTTGTTTTTAAAGAGTCTAATGTATAATTTGTACCGTAAAAATCATTTAATGCCTTTACATCCAATTGATTAATCCAAGATGATATTTTTTCTTTATCATAAACATAATGGGATCCATTATCTTGTAAACTTTCTGTTATACGTTCCTGTAATTCATCAAATTGCTGATTTATCGGCTTTTCATTTGCTGATACATTCATAATTGAAACTGATAGTGCTACACTCATACATATGAGTAACATAATTTTTTTCATATTAAATACCTCCTCTTTTAGTTCATTCTATGACATGATAAAATAATTTTAAATATCTGGTAAAAAGTTGCAATTATCTGGTAAAAGTTGAATAATTATAATTTTATTCTAAAAATGATATTTCCTAATAGAATTTAATGATGCATATCTTTATTTATGGTTTTTATACTATTACTAGATAAAGATGAATCCTTTGATTGTTAATCATGATGAAAATATTCTAAAAAATAAGTATTAGATTAACGATATTTTATTTTACAGAAAAAGGAGTGAAAGAATGTTATTTACAAGGAGTCGCCGGAATATAAATTTTTTAGGGTTATCTTATGATTTATAACTACAGATTAAGAGATTCATAAATATGGAAAGGTTCTTCATAATATGTATTTGAGATAAAATCCAGTTCATGAAATATATTTAAAAAATGACTATTTTGTTATATACTATACATTACCATCCATATTCTTAAAAGAAGAATAGATTAACATTTAGATTGAGGTGAATATATGAAAATTGTATATCCAGATTATCAACATAGTATTTTAAATTTAGTGAATTCTATTATGAAGCATTTTGATGTGGAGTATCATCATGATACACTTCCTATATTAGATAAAGAATTGGGTAAACAGTATAAAAATGTTGTTTTACTTGTATTAGATGGAATGGGAAGTAAAGTTTTACAGTCTCATCAACATACATTTCCTTTCTTAAATAAGTATATTAAGGATGAAATAACATCTGTATTTCCACCAACAACGGTAGCAGCGACAACGACATTAGAAAGTGGATTAGCACCTGTAGAACATTCTTGGCTTGGTTGGAGTCTACGATTTGAAGAGTTACAAGAGAATGTCAATGTATTTATTAATACTAATGAAAAAGGTGAGCAGGTACGTGATTATCATGTGGCTAGAACACATATTCCTTACATAAGCATTGTAGATAGAATAAATGCGAAAGGAAGTGCTCAAGCGTATGCAGTATCTCCCTATAATACTTATAAAGTAGATACTTTTGAAGAGTTGTTTAGTAGTATTGAACAATTATGTGCGCAAGAAGGACGTCATTATTTATATACTTATTGGCCTCAACCAGATATAACGATGCATTGTGAAGGTGTAGATAGTGAAGGAACGAAACAACAACTTCGTATGATTGAAGATGCGGTGAAGGAACTATGTGAAAAATTAAAAGATACATTACTCGTTATTACGGCAGATCATGGACATATAGCATGTGATAATGAAGTGTTATCTAAGCAACCAGAAATCATGAATATGTTAATATGTCCTCCCTCGATTGAAGCAAGAGCTCTATCTTTCTTTGTGAAAGAGGAGAAAAAAGACCTTTTTCCTGATGTATTTCATAAATATTATGGGAAAGATTATCTCTTATTTTCTAAACAAGAGATAATGGAAAGTCGTTTGTTTGGAGAAGGAAAACAACATCCTCAATTTTCATCTTTTCTTGGTGATTATCTAGCGGTGGCTAAAAGTAATAAAGCTATTTATATGTATGAAAAGGAGGCAAAGGAGGTTGTAAGTACGCATGCAGGTCTTAGTGAAGAAGAGATGATGGTACCCTTGATTATGATTTCCTGTAAATAAATAGTGTTACTATATTTGGTAGAATATCTCATCATGACTCATCCATTATAGAAAGTGTGAGGTGATGATATGAATAAGAGGCAATACCATGTAAAGAAGAATATTTTGCCTAAACAAAATGAGAATCGTATTGGGCCTAATAATGA
>CAZQFM010000050.1:0-9671 GCA_964592705.1 uncultured Erysipelotrichaceae bacterium | reverse complement strand
CTATATGGTTCGCATCATCTGCAAGAATAGCTTTCACTTTATAGCTTCCTACATTAATTGGTGACTCTTGTAGCTTTGTACCATCTGTTGTATACCACTCAAATATTACAGAACCTGTACTTCCAGTCGTAGTAACACTTGGTTCTACTACTGTTCCATCATATGCTTTATTTAAATCATTATTAATTATAATCGTACTTGTTGCTATTGCAATCGTAAACTCTTTTTCTACTTCTGCACCTACATGGTTTACATCATCTGCAAGAATAGCTTTCACTTTATAACTTCCTACATTTACTGGCGCTGTTTGTAAGGGAGTACCATCTGCCATACACCACTCAAATGTTACAGCTCCTGTACTTCCTGCCTTAGTAACATTTGGCTCCACAACTGTTTGTCCATCATACACCTTATTCAAGTCATCATTGATAATAATGTTACTACTTGCTTTTGTTATTTCAAACTCTTTCTCTACTTCTGTAGTTAAAAAGTTTTCATCACTTGCAAGAATCGCTTTTACTTTATAACTTCCTGCATTCTCTGGAGCTGTTTGTAATTGTGTACCATCTGCCATATACCATTCAAATGTTACCGCTCCTGTACTTCCTGTCTTTGTAAGATTAACTGGATCTATTACTGCTTGTCCATCATATACTTTATTTAAATCATCATCAATAGTAATCGTACTATTTGCTTTTGTGATTGTAAACTCTTTCTCTACTTCTGCACCTACATAGTTTGTATCTCCTGCAAGAATGGCTTTTATTTTATAACTTCCTGCATTGACCGGCGCTACTGGTAATTTTGTACCATCTACTGCATACCATTCAAAGCTTACCAATCCTGTACTCCCTGTCTTTGTGATATTGATTGGATTTACAACAGCTGTACCGTCATATACTTTATTCAAGTCATCATTAATGGTAATAGAGCTTGGTGCCTTTACCTCAAAATTTAATGTAACATTTAAAAGATAAGTTCCTGTTGCTGCTGTACCACAATTATACGCATAAGTAATAGGTGTTCCAGCTACATACCCACTTACTATTCCTGTATTCTTATCCAAATTAGCTCCATTTATGCTTTGAATTCTATTAGCATCAATGCCAGGAAATACTTCTTGGATATTAAAGCTTCTATCCACTTTACCTAAATGAATTCTACTTTGGGTATTATTGGTTATACCTAAATTAGAATTATTTCCAATATGTAACCATGCTAAATTATTATTTGAAATACTCAAACTCGTCAATGCAGTATTGTTACTTACATCCAACTCTGTGATTCTAGTGTTAGAGCAATCTAGCGATGTCAACGCAGTATGGTTACTTACATTTAATTTCGTAAGTCCTGTATTAGAACAATTTATCGACTTCAATGATGCATTCTTACTGATATCTAATTCTGTAATCCCTGTGTTATCACAATATAACCCCTGAATAAATGGGAAATGTTCTATTCCTTTTAAGCTTTTAATATTTTGACCCGATACAATTACGGACCCTCTTACACTAGCCCTCTCCGAAATGGTTAAGATACCATCTTTCTTTATCTCATAGGGGTAATTTACACCATTCTCATTAAAATATCCATCTCTGATATGCTGTCTAAACACTGAGTCTGGAAAGTTTGTTGAACTGATGTCTATATCACTTGTATCTATAGAAGTATGTTCACTTATCGTAGGTTCATTCTGTGCAAATAAACTACTTGTGGAGTATGCTATAGATGTTGTAGCTAAAGTAGCAGCTATTGCTATTTTATACTTTTTATTCATTATTCATTTTCCTCTCTTTTATATTCTTACCATAATACATATTCGATTTTTTTATACTTTTAATACTACATTACTAATATACAATATAGATATTTATAATACAATAGTTTTTATTAAAAAATTACATTAATTACAATAAAACAAATAATAAGTATATATTTTTATATCCTATAAAGTATATTTCTTATCGCTATCTTTAATGTATTTATACGAATAAGTTTATTTATTCGTTCATATTTGAATCTTGATACTAATATGCAATTCTACAAAAATGATTATTTAAAAATATCAGATCTAATTAACAACTAACTTCTTAGTGGTCGAGGAACAGCTATAAGATTATAAAAAGGCACCTACTCATACTTTTGGTTATAGATACCTTTCTAATCTTACTTTTATTTTAATAATCATTTCCCCTAATGAAATACAACACTTAATAGAAGGTTTTATTTCAATAATACTTCATTAAATTTTTTATACATTTTCTTGATTAATCATTTAGTAGTTTGAATTGCTTCTTATACATATGCTAAACTTCTATCTTTTAGATAATACTCTATGAGAATTTACTGCTGTTCTAAAAATAGAGAAGGTTTAACCCTATGATATAGCATAAATGACGAAAACATTCTATAGCAAACAGGTGATGTATAATCTTTCAGTCAAAGCTTACTATTATGGAGCTCAAGCTTTGAGAGATATCTAACATTAGGAAGCTAATCAACTCCTAATCACTTATAAAAAGAACAAAATGCTTCATTCTCTTTTCTTATTAATCATTTTGTGCCCAATCAGGGACCTCATTCCCTCTTCTCATTAATACTGTTTTCTGAAATTCTGTTTGATTGAGAAAGAACAAAATATCACGTTCTTCCTCTGGAGTACATCCTATCAAAAGCTTAACTGCACAATCTTTATTTAAAATATCAGCACTTACAATAATAGATGATATAAAATGAGATGACAAAGAACCTTTAAATGCTGTAATTGGCTTCTCTTCCTGCTTAGATGTATCCGTTAAGTAACCATAATCTACCGGGTATACTAGGTTTATATATTTTTCATGATGAGTATTTTTGGGGTAATGAATCACAAATTTCGACGAAAAAAACAAAGCATCTAACTTCTGCCAAAAAAAAGCATTATTTTCAAACATATTCATATGAATACCTCCTATCCCCTTATCCTACACTTTTACCATATTTACGATCTTATATATCGGCTTATTATCAACACTTTCTTTTTTATAAATTATATTACGACAATGATATCTAAGAGGAAGATTTCACCGCATCTAACTGAAATTTTTGGACTAAGTTATCATAAGGTGTAATCCCCCTTTTATTATCATAACCTATCACATCTCCCCTATTACGTCCCTCTTCTATATAATAAAAAGCGGGGGTTCCTTCAAAGTTTTTCATATATGTATTTAAACGACTTTGTGCTTCTATAAATTCCTCTTGAGACTTCACTTCTTGATCCAATATCAAGTCATATATTATGACCTCATGTTCACTCAAATAAAGATCTAACACTTCTTTTAATTGTTTACAAGCTCCACATGTTGTTTGGGAAATCAACAATACAAACGTATCTTTTTTCTCTAATCTATCTAGAGTCGTTTGAAAAGTAATAGGAATTAACCTTCCTGGCTTACTACTTCTCTCATATTCAGATTTTCTTGATGTACATGCGCTTAACATTACGCTACAAACACATAATATTAATATTAACTTTTTCATAGATCTCTTCCTTTCAACCTTCTCATTATAACCTATTTTCTATCGAATACAACTATTTCTTGTATCCTTTATACTGAACATAAACTTTTCTCATTATAATACTTATCTTATATTTTTTATTTACAATATCTATAAGCTAAGTTATAATTGCTACTATCGGAGGTAAATTTATGAATGAAAAATTAGATGTAGAACTATTAGAAGATAACAACATAGAGAATCAAGAACATTTTCTAAAAGCAATATTATTAGGTATATTAGTTAGTATTGGTTGTGCAATACTTCATTCTCTATTTATTTGTTTACTAGATTATTCTTATAATATAGCTGCACTTTTTGCATATCCAGTAATAGGAGGCGTAATTGCAGAAGCTATAAAGCGTTTTGGAAAAGGTACTACTTTAAAATTTTCGATTGTAAGTGCCATTCTAACACTTTTATGTTTCATTTTATCAGATATACTAACTTCTCTAATATTCCTTGCAGATTATGCAGGTAGTAACGGAGCTACATTTAGTGAGTTTATAGCTAGTATTTTTTCTGATTTTAATCTATTTTGGGAATTCTTTATTCTATTTAACTATATTGATGTAAACACATTTACAATTATAGTATATATATTTCAACTTATTGGTATAATTGTAGCGTTCTTAACTATAAAGAAGAAATAACTCATACTTATTTTTTAAAGACCATACTCCACTAGTTAAATTCCATTCACTTGTCAATTTACTAGAAGATTATAGTCTTTTTTTAATATACATTTACCATTTATTCTAAAATCATAAAATTTCCTCTTTCTTTACCTTTCATCTTATAAAAGAAAGTTACTGCTAAAAAAGTATATACAATATCTATTTATATACAAACTTCTTACTATATCATTACTAGCTTTCTACCATATTAGATTTCTATACATATAGTATTACAGCAACATTTACTTAATCTAAAAAATAAGTTAACTTTCACTCTCATATAGATCACTTATAATATATACGCTCATTGAATAGAAAAAGACATCAAGAAAGTATATATCCTGATGTCTATTTTCTTATAGTAATGGATTAATAGTATGTTCAATTACTTCTTTTAAAGTATGACAACTATTATCAAATTTTCCTTGTTCTACCTCATTTAACTTTAACTTCACAACTTCTTTGATACCTTCTCTTGTAACGATAGCCGGTGTTCCAATATATAAACCTTCTTGACCATATTCCTTGTTTTGGTAAGCTGAAACTGTTAAAACAGCATGCTCATCATCTAATATTGCATGTACTAAACGATTTAATGATACTCCAATTCCATAATATGTTGAATTTTTACGATTTACAATTTCATATGCAGCTTGTTGTACTTGAGAATAAATATCATGTAAATCTGATAAATCTTTACCTTTCTCTTCTAACAATTCTAATAAACTTTTACAACCTACATATGCATGTGTCCATGGTACAAAACTAGAATCACCATGTTCCCCTAAAATATACGCATGAATATTTTTTGATGAAACATTTAAATATTCACCCATTAAATAACGAAGTCTAGCAGTATCTAAAATAGTACCTGAACCAATCACACGATGTTTCGGTAAACCAGAAACTTTCTGCGCAACATATGTCATGACATCTACAGGGTTAGACGCAATCACTAATATTCCATCAAAACCAGATTGCATAATACTCTCTGTACAACTTTTCATAATTTTCGCATTTGTTACTGTTAAATCTAAACGTGTTTCACCTGGTTTTTGTGCAGCTCCTGCAGTAATAACAACGATAGCAGCATCTTTACACTCTTGGTATCCTCCTGCTCGAATAGTCATCCCTTTTTTGGCATAAGGTAGACCATGATTTAAATCCATTGCTTCTCCTACTGCTTTTTCTTCATTCATATCAATTAATACAAGTTCATCAATTCCACCTGAGTTTAAAATCGAATAAGCCATACTCATTCCAACAAACCCTGTTCCTACTAAAACTACTTTTCTTTTTTGATACATAACAAACCTCCTCTAATTACATTTATATATTTTACCATGAATTTCCAATTTTAACATTCGTAAAATACTTTATCATTAAAAATCATAAGTAGATGGATCATGACTCGTCCTCTCTCCAGTATGCATCTGATTGAGCGTTTCCATATCTTGTTCTTCTAATACAAAGTTGAAAACATCCATATTTTCAAAGATTCTTTCACGATGCACAGACTTTGGTATCACACATATAGCATCCTGTATACTCCAACGCAACAGAATCTGTGCTGGTGTTTTATTATATTTATTTGACATTTCAACAATAGGAGGTTGATAAAAGTTTCCTCTACTTAAGGGTGCCCATGCTTGAACCTGTATTTGATGTTGCTTACAAAAGGCAATTAAGTCCTTTTCATTACATAATGGATTTCGCTCAATCTGATTCACCATTGGTTTTATACGTGCATGTTGTAATAAGACTTTCAATTGCGAAATCGTAAAATTACAAACACCTATCACACGCACCTTTCCCTCCAGGTACAAATCTTCTAATGCCCTCCATGTCGCAAGATAACGTTCTTCATTTTGTCCTGCCCAATGTATCATAAACATATCCAAATAATCGGTCTGTAACTTCTGCAAACTCTCATAAAACGATGCAATTGTTGAGTCATACCCTTGTTTATCATTCGCTACTTTTGAAGTAATAAATACTTCTTCGCGTGGTATACCAATATCCTTTAACGCTTTTCCTAATGCTTTTTCATTCTCATATAACTGAGCCGTATCAAAGCACCGATATCCTGCCTCTAATGCAGCCTGCAATGTTTCATACATCATCCCATCTTCAATTTTATATACTCCCAAACCTACAAGAGGCAATGTTACTCCATTATATAAAACAACTTCACGTAATGTTTGTAAATTAGACATTCACTTCACCCTTTCTGTTTTTATAGTATATCATATCACCTATACCATGTACAGAAAGCTACATAATTAGTATATATGATTTCCCCTCTTTTATACCTTCCTATCCATACTTATACATCTACAATCCTCCTACAAAATATCCATAACATAGGTGTAAACACCTTTACCCCTTACTCAGTTTGGTTGCGATGCATTTATACTCATGTCAATGATATTCGTTTATTTATATCCGTATTAAATATCATAAGCTTTTTTCTTATAATTAATCAAAATATGTACTTTCTTCACTATAAACTTTTTAACTCTCTACTAAAGCATAGATATAGTAAAAAAAAAAAAAAAAACGGTGGATAAACCATCGTTTCTTACATATTCAATCCTTTTGATAGTCGAGGAATAATTTGTTTTTTTCTAGAAATAACACCATCTACAAAATAATGTTCATCTAGTATATCATCTTTAAATACTTCATCCACAACCCAACTTAACTCTCCAACAAATACAAGATGACTTCCCTTTCCTTCTACGCTAGTAAAACACATCATGAGAAGATCAAACTTATTAACTTCATTAATCTTATTCATATAAGAAATAAATTCTTCTTTTATTTCTTCCATTTCTTCTACATCCGCAAGATTGATTTGTCCAATCGCAATTAATTTTCCATCAATATTATACTCCTTAAAGTCATTATATAAAATTTCTGATAAACTACGCCCCTTTAAGGTTGCGACTGCACCAAACATTTCTTTAGCAGTCTCATCTAAATCAAGATTAGCGATTTTAGCTAAGCTTGTTGCGACTTCTTTATCAATAGCAGTTGTCGTTGGTGAATTGAAATTCATCGTATCCGAAATAATAGCACAACATAGCATACCAGCAATAGTTGGTGTTGGAACGATTTGATGTTCTCGATAAATTAAAGAAATAATCGTACACGTACTACCTACCAATTCATTACGGAAGCGAATAGGATATGTCGTCTCAACATCCCCTATTCGATGATGGTCTATAATTTCTAAAATTTCACCATCTTCTAAATAATCAATACTTTGTGAAGTTTCATTATGATCTAATAAAATAAATTTCTTTTTCTTATAATTCAACAAATGATAGCGAGATATGGATCCTAAGACTTTCCCACTCTTATTTAAAACAGGATAAGAACGATATCTAGATTTTGACATTTTATTATAAACATCATCAATATACGCATGATTATGAAAACTAATAATATCTTTTTTCATAATATCTCCAACTGTTGGTGCTTTATAAATACTTCTAGCTACTTTTAATAAGTCCTGTGGTGTTTTAATAATCGAACATTTATGTTCTTTCGCTAACGCAATCATATCCTGTGAGATATCTTCTACATCTACTAAAACAATACAGGTAGCTCCTTCAAGAATAACCTTTTTTTGAAGTTCTACATCATCACTCAAAACAGCAATACTACCTTGAAAATCTACTTCACTATACTTTGCTTTTCTTGATATTACAAAATATACATAACCAGTAGAATGAAAACAGTCTGCCTTATAAATAAACTCTCCATCCAATACTTTGCGAATATTTTCAATAGTTGCCTTCTCCATTAAATGCGCATTATTATTTTGACCACGCTCATTCATAAGAATATTCATGATATCTGACATAGACACAACACCTAGCAGATGTTCTTGTTCATCTACAACATAAAGAGAAGAAGTTTTCTTCCCACCAATCAGTTTAAAAGCCTCTCTTAGTGTACAATCTTTTGTTACCATTAACGGTTCATCAAACATAACATCATATAACTTTACTTTTGCATTTTGGATATAAACCGGCTCACTCATTTGAAACTTCTTTAAAACAAACTCTGTTTCAGTATTAATATCCCCTATCCTACATGCAATTGCATTCACTCCTAGTAATCTTTTTAATTCAGCATAAGCTATGGAAGATATGATGGAGTCTGTATCTGGATTTTTATGTCCAATAATATGTACAACATCCTTCATAAAATAGCCCCTTTCTTTTCCTCCCCTATTTTACATGATATATTACAATTAATCTAGTAGAATACAAAATAGATTACTATATATAGAACTTCACAGTAAATATGAATATTTTCATATAAATAAAAAAAAGTTCACTTTTCATAAATGAACTTCTTTATTTATCCTTAAGGCCTCAATCCAGAACCACCTTGTACGGTTATCGTTTCTCCACTTATATAACTTGCATCTTCACTTGCTAAAAACACACAAATTCTTCCAATATCATGTTCAGCATCACCAAAACGCCCAAGTGGTATAGATTTAATCGTACTAGCATATAGCTCTGGATATTCTTCTTTCCATTTTTCTAATGCTGGTGTATTTACTAAAGGACATATGACATTTACATTAATCCCAAAAGGTCCCCATTCTGTAGCAGCAACACGACTCAATCCTCTTATTCCTTCTTTTGAAGCAGCATAAGCACTCTGCCCTGGTCTACCAGCTAACCCTGCACCAGATGCAAAGTTAATAATTGATCCTTTGGTTTCTTTTAAATATGGGAATGCTTCTTTCATATAGAAAAATGTCGCATAAACGCCTGTTCTCATTGTTAAATCAAAGTCTTCCGCTGTATGTTCTAAAATAGATAAGCCTGACTTAGAAGCTTGTGCATTATTGATTACACAATCAATACGCCCAAATGTGTCAATAGTATGAGCAATTACTTGTTTTACGGCCTGTTCATCAGATCCATCTGCAGCCTCAACAAGAACTTGAATACCGAACTCTTTCTCTAACATATCTTTAGCCTCTTGTAAGGCAGACAATGTTCTTCCAGTTAATACAAGATTAGCGCCTTCTTTCGCAAAAGCTCTACTAACTCCTAATCCGATTCCTTTTCCACCACCGGTAATAATAACAACTTTATCTTTCATCTTCATAGCTTATACCTACACTTTCTCAAATACAGATGAAGGAGCATGACATACTGGACATACGAAATCTTCAGGTAAAGAATCTCCTTCATAAATATATCCACAGATTGTACAACGATATCCAGATGTTGCGGCTTTCTTTTGATAACTGGATGCATTTTTAGGTGTTGTTCCTTTTTTTACTTGATGATAATATGCATATGTCATCGCTGGTATATCGCTTAAAACATCTGCTTCAACGACTTCAGCAATATACATAATATGTGTTCCAACATCTATCTGATGCTTCACTTTACATGTAAAGCCTGCCGCAACATTTTG
>CAZQFM010000049.1:0-9741 GCA_964592705.1 uncultured Erysipelotrichaceae bacterium | reverse complement strand
AAAAAAACATCATTTTATTAAAATAATGCAAATAATAGATGTTATTTATTATATTTCAAGATATTTATAAAGCGATAATCTGTAAGTGCTAAAAGAAAGCTTACCTTAAACTTTCCACCCCTTCTTATATTTGTAATTATTGTAGTGATAAGATTTTTTTATAACATATCCCATCTAAATAACCATGATATTAGAAATTCTATTACACTTTATAAATGTATTATCTACAACGCAAGATAATAAATATACCCTTTTCATTTTTACCATAAAACTATAATAACAAAAAAATGTAAACACTTTTTATGTGTCTACATTTATCTTACAAGTTCACCTCTTGTAAAAGTACTTCTTTTACTTTTTACCTAACAACATATATAACGATTGTTGTTTTTCAATCTCATCTAAAGTTTCTTTTAATTCTATCTCATCTATCACATACTTCTGAATCTGTTCTAATATACTTGTCTTAAAATAAATATCATATACACTAGTAGTTGGATTATAATATTGCCCCCAAACTTGTTGTGGTTGGCTATATCGTAAAACATTGCTAATTTCTTTCTGATTTTCATTTTGAAAAGTAAACATTTCTAACAGATGTTCATCTAGTATAGGAAAAACATAAGATGATTCAATATAAGCTTGCATGCCTTCTTGAGAACGTATCAGCTTCAACAATGCCTTTGTCGCATTTGGATAAGCTGTATCCTTTTTAATAAAATAACCATAACTATTAGCCATAGGCTTCAATTGCTTCCCTTGATAAGTCGGCATTTTTTGAAAATGTAACCCTTGTCCATCAAAATTCATCCATGTACCTACCAATCCACTTACATATTCATCAGTCACAAAGTAGTTATTCATATTGGTAGTCTCATCCTTTAGTTTTAAATCTTGATATAATTGTTTATACAACTTTAAGCTGTTATGAAACTCCTTAGTATCAAACCCAGCATCCTTCCCATTTTGAAATAGAAGAAAAGAAGATGTTAATAGTGGATCTACATGATATGCATAATTCGTATGAAAGTATCCCTTTTCCTGATTCCACTCTATCATCTTTTCAAAACTTTCCATAACGGATGAATCCTGTCCTAATGCTTGTAGCTTCTCTTCCTTATAAGCAAAAATCATTCCTTCTGCTCGCATAGGCACATATAAGATTGGTATGTTTTCATAATAATGATTAGGCATCGTAATTTCCATATTTTGTAAGAAACTGATATCCATATCATAGCTATGTTGTGCAAAGGAAAATAAATATGTATCTTTCCCCCACACAACATCATATGCAAAAGAGCGAGAATCCATATATTTCTGATAGATCTGAGGTGCTGTTGTCACACCATAAGATATAGCATCTTTATGTTGTGGATATGTTTTATTCCATAATGTCACAAGAGCTTCCCCATAAGCCTCTTCTTCTACTGCTATACGTAATTTTACACCATCTTCTATTCTATCTATAGCAGCTACTTGCATAGCACATAAAGTAGATTCCTTTTCATCACATTCCTTTGACTGACAGCCTATTAAAAAGACCAACCATATACAAATCATTATTTTTTTCATACGAACACATCCTGTCTATAGACAAGTATAAGAGAAAGATATATGAAAATTTGTCGAACAAATGAATATATTACATAATTATAAAGAAAAGGTGATATGTCTTTGTAACCTATCACCTACGTTCATCTTTACTTACAATAATTGTTGCATATGGTTCAATCCATACGTTCTGTATAACTTCTCCTGTCACTTTTTGAAAATAATATAGTAAATAATAATTCGTTTTGAAATCATAATAATATTTATTTGATGTTGGATTAAATATAACAATCATATCATCCCATTGATCTTGTATTTTATATAGTAATACTTTCCCATCAATATCTTCAAAATGAATATTACTACGCACTTGTACCTCTTGATCATATCGTAAACAAGCATAAGCCTTTCTAATTTCAATGAGTGCCTTTGTATGCTCTACCATATCACACCATTGATTTCTACGATCATAATCCAATTGATTGATGTTATCACCAGCTTGATACGTATTTGCTATTCCATATTTTGTTCTTGCAAATTCTTGCCCAGCATGAAGAAACGGAATACCTTGTGCTAATAATACAGCTGCTATCATCATTTCATGTTTCTTCCTTCGTATTTCTTCTGTATCCTCTTGACAACAAACCATCAATTTATCCCACACCGTTAAATTATCATGACACTCCACATAATTTATAGATTGACTAGGATTGTCAAACATTTTCTCATGTCCTATCGCTATACAACTGCCACAAAGAACATGTTTCATCCCCTCTATATAAGAAAGATCCCCACTACAAAAACCTTTTACATGTGCTTGTGCACTATCTGTCTTCCCCTTTACAATATCCCGAAAACGGTCGTTAAAATGGGCAATATGGGGTATACGCTCATGATTGGGTATACTAGCACGCATATCATCTGGTACATAAGATGGCATATGCCACCCTTCCCCATATACCATAAAATCCTCTTTGATATGCTTACACGCTTCGTATATGTTTTGTATCGTATGAATATCCAATATTCCCATTAAATCAAAACGAAACCCATCAATATGATAATGCTTTACAAGATGTACACATGTATCCACAAGATACTTTGAACACATCTTTCTTGTACTATCAAGATCATTGCCACAATAGGAAGCATTTGAAAATTCACCATGCTCATTCATCTGAAAATAATAATTAGGTACACATAGCTGAAGTGCATGCTTTTGTAAATCATACACATGATTCCATATAACATCTAAATTAACTCGTAACCCATTACGATGACAAGCAGCTACAAGCTGTGCAAACTCTTTCATAGGCGCATAAGGATCTTCTGGATGAACGGCATAACTACCTTCCAAACATCGAAATTGAACAGGATCATATCCCCAATTATAAAACAAATCAGGATGAAGATCATCAACACTTCCAAAGTCTAATACAGGCATAAGTTGGATATGCGTAACACCTAAAGACTTTACATAGGAGACCCCTACATCATACTTGTTTGTTTCTACATTCTCTTCGATAAACCCTTGAAAGGTTCTAGGGTGAGTAACCCCAATAGTTTTTTGAGATGTCATATCACGGATATTTATTTCATACACAATCGCATCACACACGCTTTGTAATGGCGGCAAAGAATCATCAGGTACGATTACTTTGGACATATCCACAATCACCGAACGTTTTGAATTTGCAGTACTCGCCACTCCATATGGATCGACACTTTCTTGCCACAATCCATGGATACGAATAAAATAAACATAAGATGCCCCTTCTAAATCTTCTGGAATCTCTAATAGAAAAATACCAGACTCCAACCTCTTCATCTCATACATCTCTATTTGCGTACCTCTCATCAGTTCCAACTTCACACGATAAGCCGTTGGAGCCCATAAGCGAAAAGTACTACTCTCTTTTTGATATATACAGCCTAAATCATGATTTTCATATGCATACATCTCATCAAAACGCTTACTCTTTACAATATACGCATACTCTAATACCGTGCTTCGTGCATATTCATTTATCACATAATATTCCATTCCCATTTGTATTTCTTCTTGAAAGGTAAGAATATATTGATGATACTTAGCAGATATTTCGTTACATGATACAATCTCTAAAGATACGATTCCCCCATTCATATCTCTTAGATAAAAACAACTACTTTTTCCCTCATAGCTATCCTTTGACATATACACAACAATCTTATGATAATCATCAAGATATGCCTCAAACAACGCTGTACCACGCATGATTATTCCACTTGTACAGGTTGTAAATGCCAAATATCATCTGCGTATTGTTGGATCGTACGATCACTTGAAAAATAACCTGATTTCGCAATATTGATTAAACACATTCTCGCCCAAGCTTGTCGATTTTGATAACGCTCTTCTACCCTTTTTTGTGCATCACAGTACGCATGATAATCCGCAAATAACATATATTCATCATTCTTAAACATCAATTCATGATAAATTCCTTTAAAATCATTCGTGTTCGCTGAAAACGTACCATTCATAAGACTATCTACAATCTTTTGAATTTTCACATCTTCATGATAGTACTTCCATGCATCATATGTTTGATCATGTTTTATTTTCATAACTTCATCTGCACGTAAACCAAAAATCTCTGCATTATCCATACCTACTCGCTCTACAATTTCTACGTTTGCGCCATCCATGGTACCTAACGTTATCGCACCATTCATCATAAACTTCATATTCCCTGTACCACTCGCTTCTTTCCCAGCAGTAGAAATTTGTTGCGAAACATCTGCCGCATTCATTAAACGCTGGGCTACACTAACGCCATAGTTCTCTAAAAAGACAACGTTCATATATTTCGCAATTTCTGGATCACGCTGAATCGTATGGGCTACACAATGAATAAGTTTGATAACCTCTTTCGCAAAAGCATAACTTGGTGCTGCCTTACCAGCAAATATAAACGTTCTAGGATATATACGATACGATGGATCTTCCTTCATTTTCAAATATTGTCCAATAATATATAAAACATTTAATAATTGACGTTTATATGCATGCAAACGCTTCGCTTGTACATCGAAAATAGAATGAATAGAAAGCTCTACTCCTTGCGCTTCTTTTATATAATCTACTAATATTTGTTTACGCTCTTCTTTTACTTTTAAAAATGCTTCTTGTATGACATTATCATCTACATACTTCATCAGCTGTTCTAACTGTTGAGGATGATACATAAACTCATCCCCTATCGTCTTTCGTAACAAGTGTGTAAGCTGAGGATTGGAATATAATAACCATCTTCGATGTGTAATCCCATTCGTTTTATTTTGAAACTTAGATGGCATCAAATGAAAAAAATCTTTCATTACATCCTCTTTTAAGATTTTTGTATGCAAGCTCGCAACACCATTTATCGTATGAGAACCAACAATCGCAAGATGAGCCATATGCACTTGTCCATCTTTTATAATCGCAAGACGATCAACCCACTCATTCTTTTGATATAGATGTGAAATATCATAGCGAAAACGACGATCAATTTCTTCTATAATCATATAAATTCTTGGTAATAAAGATTGAACATAAGAAATAGGCCATTTTTCTAATGCTTCACTTAATACCGTATGATTCGTATAAGCCATTGTCTTTGTCGTTATTCGCCATGCATCATCCCATGAATACCCATAATCATCAATTAATAAACGCATAAGCTCTGGTATACATAGTACGGGATGTGTATCATTTAACTGTATCGCTACTTTATCACTTAATTGATCAAGTGTTCCATATACACGAATATGCGATTGTACGATGGAATGCAATCCTGCAGCTACAAAAAAGTATTGTTGTTTTAAGCGCAATCTTTTTCCATGCTCACAAGAATCATCAGGATATAACGTTTCACAGAGCTCTCTTACATCATTCATATAATCTTTTAAATGTTGTGAATTACAACAATCTTGTGATATTTCTGCCTTCCATAAACGCAATGTATTCGTAACTTTCGTATGATAACCTACAACAGGCATATCATATGGAACAGCACGAATCACTTGATCTGGGATATGTTGAAAGACTACTTTCCCTTGTTCATTTAGATGCATATCTACATATCCACCAAACTTAATATCAACTGCATGTTTAGGCTTTCTCACTTCCCAAACATTCCCTAAAGAAAGCCATTGATCAGGTACTTCTACCTGCTCATTCCCTATAATCTTCTGTTTAAAGAAACCATATTCATAACGGATACAATTTCCATGCCCTGCCAATTGAAGTGAGGCAAGAGAATCTAAGAAACAAGCCGCAAGTCTACCAAGACCTCCATTTCCTAATCCTGCATCACTTTCCAACTCCTCAATCTCATGTATAGATAACCCTAGCTCTTCTAAACCATCTTTCACAACATCATATACACCAAGATTCATAAGATTATTCGTAAGCAATCTCCCTAATAAAAACTCCATTGAAAAATAATACATCTGCTTTTTTTGTGAACGTGCTACTGCATCTTTACTCTTTTTCCAATGAAGTCCCGCAAAATCACGAACCATCTGCCCAAGTACCATATAGGTTTCTGTTTTATGCACTTCTTCTACTGATCGCCCATATGTTTCTATGACTCTTCTTTTCAATACCTTTTGAAATTCCTCTTTATTACGAAATGTATGTTCCATATATTACACTCCTTTTTTCCTATTTTCTATTTTTGACTTCTTCACTTCTAACATAACACCACCAAAAGCAGGTATATTCACTGTAATCTGATAAGGAAATTTTCGCTTTCTTACCCTTTTCGATCTTATCTTTTGTCTTGTACTATAATGCCCTCCCCAACAATCTTGTTCACTATTTAAAATCTCTTTATATAAACCTTTTGTTGGAACTCCACATACATGACGATGATATGCATTTGCGCAAAAGTTTAAAATAACAACGATATCACGATTTTCTGATCTTCTTATATAACTGTATACATTCTCATCGACATTATCGGCATCTAGCCATAAAAAACCTTGTTCTTCATAATCATACATATAGAGTGCTTCCTTTTCTTTATACACCGCACATAATGTACGAAAGTAACGATGAAAAGCATCATGAATCGGATAACGTAATAAAAACCAATCATTTTCTTTTTGTTCATCCCATTCCCGAAAATGCGCAATTTCATTTCCCATAAAATTTAACTTCTTTCCTGGATGGGTAAACATATACATATATAACGTTTTTAACTGGGAAAACTTCTGTTCATACGTCCCCCATATTTTGTCAATAATAGTCTTTTTCCCATGAACAACTTCATCATGAGAAAATGGTAATAAGAACTTCTCTGAATAAAAATACAACATCGAAAAGGTTAGTTTATGATGATGCCATTTACGATAAATAGGATCCATAGAAAGATATTGTAAGGTATCATGCATCCACCCTAAATCCCACTTATAATCAAAACCAAGACCACCTTCCCATACAGGATGGGTAACTTTTGGGAAATCAGAACTATCTTCGGCAATGAACATGACATGAGGGAATTGTTGTGAAAGATGGTAATTGAATCGTTTGATAAAAGCAAGTGCTCCTTCATTTATTCCTCTATGCTTATTTCCTTGCCAATATATCAAATGAGAAACAGCATCCATACGTAGCCCATCAACATGATATTTATCGAGCCAAAAAGCTGCCGCAGACATTAAAAAACTTCGTACTTCTTCCTTCCATAAATGAAAGTTTAATGTCCCCCATTGAGATTGCGCATCATGATCATAATCATACTCATACAATCGTGTACCATCAAAGGAAGCTAAGGAAAACATATCTTTCACAAAATGAATTGGCACAAAATCTAAAATGACTCCAATATGTTCACGATGCAATGCATTAATCAAATAGATAAGTTGTTCACATGTACCATAACGGGAAGTAGCACTATAATAGCCACTACATTGATATCCCCAAGATCCATCATATGGATATTCATGTAAAGGTAGAAACTCTACATGAGTAAAATGATTTTGTTTCAAGTATGGAATTAAATCTTCTACTAATTGTTCATAAGTAACCCCATTCTCATATCCTTCTTTCTTCCATGATCCAATATGCATCTCATAAATATTCAATGGCTCTTGTATATGTTTACTACGTGTTGACATCCATGTAGTATCACTCCATAAAGATTCATCCCATTTCGTAATAATAGAAGCTGTATGTGGTCGCAATTCACTAGAGAAGGCATATGGATCCATTTTATCCACAACATTTCCATTACACTGTGTAATACGATACTTATACATATCCCCTTCTTTGATATGAGGAATAAAAAGTTGCCAAGTACCTTTATCATCAATCCTTTCCATCTCATGGGCTTCTCCTATCCAATGATTAAATGAACCTATCACTTGTATTCCTTGTGCATGAGGTGCATATACACAAAAAGTAACACCTTGAACCCCATTCTTTTCAGAAATATGGGCTCCAAAAACATCATAGGCATTCAGACAATGCCCTTGGTAAAATGACTCTAATATCTTATGAATCATATGTTATGACACCTACTTTCACCTTTTCGATATATGAGTTAAATCTTGATACATATGGCTAAACAAGACAAGAAAAAAGATATATGATAAGATAGAATATAAGAAATAATGGAGGGATTCTATGGACATAACCTATATTTATCACAGTAGCTTTCTTGTGGAATTACAAGAGTATATCTTATTGTTTGATTATTATGAAGGAGAACTTCCTCCTTTAAACCCAAAGAAACATCTTCTTGTTTTTGTATCTCATAAACACTATGATCACTATTCACCACGTATATGGGAGCTACATAAACTTCACCCTCATGTGTCTTATATCATAGATCAAGAGGTAGAGGTTAGAGAAGGAAAATCCTTATTACAAGTATGCCCTAATCAAGTATATGATGCTTATGGCATAAAGATTTCTACTTTCACATCTACAGATGAAGGTTGTGCCTTTCTTTTAGAAGTAGAAGGAAAAAGAATCTATCATGCAGGAGATTTAAACTGGTGGCACTGGGAAGGAGAAGAAGAACATATCAATGCTTGGCATAAACATGCATATTTTAAAGAAATAGAGAAATTAAAGAATCAAACGATTGATGTTGGTTTTATACCACTAGATCCTAGACAAGAAGTAGCAACAACTTGGGGTATGCAGGCACTCTTATCCATCTGTACTATACACCATGTCTTTCCTATGCATTTTCAAAAAGATATAAACACTATGCAAATGTATCTAAAGGACCCATCTTTACAAGGTTATGCATCAAAAATATATACTATACAAAAAGAAGGAGAACAGTTTACAATCTAATATCTATCGAAATATCCATTCTTTACGTTTTTCATTATCTTGTATAAATCATTTATTTTCATCATCAAACACGGATGCGATATACTCATAACAGAAAAATAGGATTCATAATCTTCTACCTGGATAATGATTGTTGTAAGGTGATTTTCATTAGATTTCACCAAAAAAAGTAAATACTATTCCTTTGTCCTTCTCACACCATCGTTAATGCCTTATGATTCCCTAATACTTCACAGATACTTACGCGTATTGTAGACTTTCATCATCTAGCTATATACCATATCTGGTACAACAAAAAAAGGAGCGCTAACAACGCTCTATTTTTATTGTCTTATTGATTAATTGAAATTTCATTTTATCGTTATATATTTTTTCTTTTTAGAATCATACCATACCAATACTTATTTATAGACTGAAATTACAAAGACATATTATGAAAAACACTACTGCTAATCCTATGAAAATCCGATTCATCATTTCCATTTTTTATCTTTTCACTTAGTTTAAGCATCTCTTGAACCCCTTGGTTTACTTCTTCATATACTTGATCAAATGATTTCATACTTTATTTGATAAAGAAAAAGAAAATTCTACTCTCTAACGAAATATAATCGTATCTATTATCTCTTTTCTAGAGGATGTTGTCATTATGACTAAGAAACAAAAACATATGGACATTCTCTTAATAATAGGGACTCTTTTTATCATATTCCTACAAAATATAATAAGTGTGCAGATAGATATCGTACACTTATCTAATCTACACACTTAACATTACACTCCCACTTACAAAGGACTTTTACTCTCTTAACTAAATAACTACTATACTTCTTCTTTACGATTCTTTCTTC
>CAZQFM010000048.1:9202-9863 GCA_964592705.1 uncultured Erysipelotrichaceae bacterium | reverse complement strand
CTGAGCATGTCCAGGTTGATCTTCTCCTGCAGTGTGCTTATGGAAATCTACAGCCCAGCAGAGAAGTTAGTGCCTACCATGGACTTAGCGGGTGAGTTTAATCATTTCTTGTATTTAGTCCAACTTTCTCACACGAAGAATTACATTTTAACTGAGAAGCATGTGATCTGTCAATCATGTCAAGACAACGGAAATCCTTCTGAGTGGAAGGTTTGGAAATGACATGTTTTCAGATTATATCTGCTGTAGGTATGGCAAAATCTAGTTATATTGAAGCTATACAAGAAGCAAAAAAGGGAAATATAGAAAGAGCAAAAGAGCTTATTCAAGAAGGAGAAAAGTCTTTTGTTGGAGGGCATGAAGCACATGCTGGGCTTATTCAACAAGAAGCAAGTGGACAAGCTGTACAGTTAAACTTATTGTTAATGCATGCGGAAGATCAATTAATGGCTGCAGAGACATGTAAAATTATGGCAGTTGAAGTGATTGATCTTTATGAAAGATTAACTGCATTAGAAGGAAAAGTTTAAGAAGTATAGGAATTTCCTAGTATTTAGGAAAAAAGTTTGAGAATAGTTTGTAAATATATCATATATACTATTAATGGTAACAATATATGATAAAGATTCACATATCATGTTCATGGAAAGGAGAAATATGA
>CAZQFM010000048.1:0-9192 GCA_964592705.1 uncultured Erysipelotrichaceae bacterium | reverse complement strand
TGAAAAAGATTTATTTATTTTGTAGTGCTGGAATGTCTACAAGCATGTTAGCAAATAAAATGCAAGAAGTAGCAAATGCTCACAATGTACCAGTAGAAGTAAAAGCTCATCCTCACGATAAGTTAGGAGAAATTGTGAAGAATGACAAGCCAGATTGTATCTTACTAGGTCCTCAAGTGAAATACTTGTATCAAGGAACAGTTGATCAGTTTGGAAGTACAGGAATTCCGATTGCTGTTATTGATGCAGGTGATTATGGAATGATGAATGGAGAAAAAGTATTAAAAACTGCGATTAAGATGATTAAAGAAGCGTCAAAATAAATATGAAAGAGGAGAAGAATTATGTTTGAGTCATTGGAGAAAGTGTTGATGCCTCTAGCGGAAGCTATTGGTAAAAACAAATATTTAATTGCAATCCGTGATGGTTTCTTAGTTTCAACACCGTTGTTGATTGTAGGTTCTTTTTTCTTATTGATTGCGAACTTTCCTATTCCGCAATGGACGGATTGGTTAGCAACTTTAAGTATTAATGGAACACCGTTTACTACCTTTTTAACAAAACCAACAGCTGCAACTTTTGATATTATGGCTGTGTTTGCTGTTATTGGTATTGGATATTCATTTGGTAAGCAGATGAAGATTAATCCAATCTTCGGTTCTGCTGTATCTGTATTATCTTGGTTCTTATTAATGCCTTATGTTGTTAGTGGGACACCATCAGAATTAATTAATGGTTTTGGTGAAAGTGTTGTGTTAGGTTACAATGTAGATGTTTCACTATCTGGGTTACCTTTAGGATGGATAGGTGCAAAAGGTATCTTTATGGGGATTATTTGTTCCTTTTTATCGGTACACATTTATTCATTTATTGAGAAAAAGGGTTGGGTTATTAAAATGCCAGCAGGAGTACCACCTACAGTAGTACAATCATTTGCGGCTTTAATTCCAGCTGGTATTGTAATAAGTGTATTTTTCCTTATAAATATATTATTTGCGTTAACACCATGGGGAAATGCTTTTGACTTTATTTTCAGTATTTTACAAACTCCATTACTTGGTTTAGGTGGAACATTAGGAGCAATGGTAATTGCTTATATCTTCTTACACTTATTCTGGTTCTTTGGAGTAAATGGAGGTTCTGTAGTAGGAGCTGTTTACAACCCTATTTTACAAACATTGGCTGCAGAAAACTTACAAGCATTTAAAGCAGGATTACCAATGCCCAATATTATTAGTCAGCAATTTCAAGATTTATTTGCGACTTTCGGTGGTTCAGGTTCTACATTATCCTTACTGATCGCCATGTTGTTATTCTGTAAATCAAAACGTATTAAAGAGCTTGGAAAATTAGCGTTTGTTCCAGGGATCTTCGGTATTAATGAACCTATTATCTTCGGGTTACCAATCGTATTAAACCCTACGATTCTTATTCCATTTGTTTTAGTACCATTAGTAAATATTGTAGTTTCTTATTTTGCAATGGATTTTGGAATTGTACCTATTACCAACGGTATTCAAATTCCTTGGACAACACCAGTTATTATTTCAGGGCTTTTAGCAACCAATTGGGTAGGTGCTCTTCTACAACTTGGTTTATTAATTTTAGGAGTATTCATTTACATGCCATTCATTAAAGTAATGGATAAACAATATTTAGTAGATGAAGCTAAAGCTAGTGAAGCTTCAGATGATGATATCTCCTTTGATGATTTGTCATTTGATGATTTATAGGAGTGTGTAAATCATGAAAGTATTAATGATTTATGATCAAATCCAAGCAGGTGTAGGTACTAAAGATGATAAAATGGTACCTTTAGCAGGAAAAAGAGAAGCTGTTGGACCTGCTGTTATGATGGAGCCATTTCTTAAAGCTGTAAACGGGCAAGTAATTGCATGTTTATATTGTGGGAATGGAACGTATTTAGCAGATCCAGAAGAAGTGAGTAGAAAACTGTGCGCGATGGTGAAGAAAATGAATCCAGATATTGTCATGTGTGGACCATCCTTTAACTTTACAGATTACTCTGCAATGGCTGCCAAAGTAGCTTATGATATTATAGAGACAACACAAATTCCTGCAATTGCCGCAATGTCTGAAGATAATACAGATGTTATTGCTGCATATAAAGATAAAATTAATATTGTTGTAACACCGAAAAAAGGTGATACAGGATTAAATGATGCTTTAAGGAATATGTGTAATCTTGCTAAAGCAATGGTAGAAAAGGATGATACAACACAGCTTGTTCAAGATACATGTTTTCAATAAAATAGAAGATCTCTCAAACATAAATAAAAAGATGTGTTTATGAAAAGAGAGGTCTTTTCATATTGTAGGATTTCCTACAGTTAGGAAGTTGATTTCCAATAAACTAATAATGAATTTTATATAATAGAATAGTAGTTACATACATATTAAAAAAGGAGGTTTTTATATGTGGGGTATTATCGCAACATGGAGAATGGCACAAGAGGGAATTACAAAGGCAAGTGAAATGTTAAAGGAAGGGGCAGATGCAGGGGATGCAATTGAAACTGCAATTAAGGAGGTAGAAGATTTTCCATATTATAAATCGGTTGGATATGGAGGTTTACCAAACGAAGAGATGGAAGTTGAGCTAGATGCAGCTTATATGGATGGAGATACGTTTGATTTAGGCGCTGTTGCTGCTATTAAAGATTATGCAAATCCCATTTCGATTGCTAGAAGGCTAAGTAAAGAAAAAGTAAATAGTGTTTTAGTTGGAGAAGGGGCAGAGAAATTTGCTCATAAAGAAGGTTTTGAAAGAAAGAATATGCTGACAGAGCGTGCTAAAATTCATTATCGCAATCGTATAAAAGAGGTGCAAGAACAAGAAATTACACCTTATGCAGGACATGATACGGTAGGCATGGTTTGTCTTGATGAAAAGCATAAAATGACAGCTGCTACTTCTACTAGTGGTTTATTTATGAAACGGAAAGGGCGTGTAGGAGATTCACCAATTGCTGGTTCTGGCTTCTATGTAGATAGTAAAATTGGAGGAGCTAGTGCAACAGGATTAGGAGAAGACTTAATGAAGGGTTGCATCTCTTATGAAATTGTACGTTTAATGGGAGAAGGTATGCATCCTCAAAAGGCATGTGAACAAGCAGTTTATAAGTTAGATAAAGAGCTGAAAGAAAGACGTGGAAAAGCAGGTGACTTATCACTTATTGCTATGAATAATAATGGAGAGTGGGGAGTGGCTACGAATATAGAAGGATTTTCTTTTGCAGTAGCTACAGCTCATGAAGAACCTACTGTGTACTTAACAAAACAAGTGGATGGGAAATGTGTTCATGAAGTAGCGTCACAAGAGTGGTTAGATCATTACATGCAAACAAGAACAGCACCATTAGTGGAAAAATAAATGGGGAAAGCAATGAAAGATATCATTTTTAAAAAAATTGATGAACTAAGTGATCGTATGATACACGATATTATAGAAGTTGTACGTATTGATAGTGTGGAAGGAGAAGCACAGGAGAATGCACCATTTGGTACAGGGGTACGTGATGCCCTTGAAAAAGTACTTGCAATAAGTGAGAAGCTAGGGTTTGAAACAAAGAATATAGATGGTTATATGGGGTATGCACAATATGGTAAAGGAGAAGGCTATGTTGGTATTATAGGGCATTTAGATGTAGTCCCTACAGAAGATGGATGGACCTATCCTCCTTTTAGTGGGCATATAGAAGATGGAAAAATATATGCACGTGGTATTTTAGATAATAAGGGACCTATTATGACTTGTTTATATGGCTTATATGCGATTAAAGAGTTAGGTATAACATTACAAAAACCAGTACGTATTTTATTTGGAACGGATGAAGAAACAGGATTTAAAGATTTAGAATATTATTTAAAAAGAGAAAAGCCACCGATATATGGTTTTACTCCAGATTGTAAATATCCTGTTGTGTATGGAGAAAGGGGTAGAGCCTCTCTTGAAGTAATTGCTAAGTTTGATGAAACATCAAGAGAAGATATTACGCAAATATTCTTTCACTTTATCAATGAATACTTTTTATCAAGTAAAGATACTGGTGATCGTCTTGGAATTGATTACATTGATCATGAATTTGGTCAAATGCAAATGCGAGGCTATCAACTGTATACCAAAAAAGATATGATGGCATTTCAATTTGTATTAAGTTACCCACCAATATGTACTATTGATCAATTGGTGGCACAAATACAAACAAAGCTAGATACATCTTTAACTTTAAGGTTAATTCAGAACTATGATCCTGTTCACTTTGAAAAAGATTGTTTTTTAGTGAGAAGTTTACAGGAAGCATATGAAGAAGTAACGGGATTTGATGGAACCCCTGTAACAACAACAGGTGGGACTTATGCAAAAGGAATGCCTAATATTGTGCCATTTGGTCCTAGCTTCCCTGGGCAAAAAGGAATTGGACACAACCCTAATGAATGGATGTCGATAGAGGATTTAATAACAAATGCGAAAATTTATGCGTTAAGTATATATAAACTAGCAAAATAGGAGATGAATAGTTTATGGAAAAAAGAATAGAAGTTTGTTGTGGTAGTTATTATGATTGTATACAAGCTGAATTAGGTGGGGCAAAGCGTGTAGAACTTAATTCAGCACTACATTTAGGTGGTCTTACTCCTTCGGTAGGTAGTTTAGTATTAACCAAAAAATATACCAATTTAAAAGTAATTACAATGGTAAGACCAAGAGGGGCTGGTTTTTATTATAATGATGAAGATTTTCAGACTATGCTTTTAGATGTAGATAGTATGTTAGAGTATGGTGCAGATGGTATTGCATTTGGTTGCCTTGATCAAGAGGGAAATATCCATGTCGAACAAACAAAACAAATGATTGATAAGATTAAGAAAAAAGGAAAAGAGGTTGTTTTTCATCGTGCTTTTGATTGTGTGAGTGATCCTATACAAGCGATTGAAACTCTTATTGATTTAGGTGTCGATCGTATTCTTACAAGTGGACTACAACCAAAAGCAATGCAAGGGAAAGACATGATAAAAAAACTACAAGAAACTTATGGGGATAAAATAGAGTTATTGGTTGGAAGTGGAATGAATGCAGATAATGCTAAAGAAATGATGGAATATACAGGAGTTTCACAAATACATTCTTCTTGTAAAGATTGGATTTTTGACCCTACAACAACGTTGCAACAAGTTTCTTATTCCTTTGCAGAAGGAGAACATAAAGATGACTATGATGTTGTTTCTTCAAAGCTTGTGCGTAAGCTGATAGAGTCGATATCCTCTTAGTGATGTCATGTAATTGGAAGGTTTATGAGTATTAAAGAAGATGTTTTTAGTAATATTGAGGATTGGTAATTTGTTTCTATCTATATTGTGGAATTGAATATTAAAGAGAAAACATACAAGGTTTTTGCTGTATATGGGATATCTTATGGTATACTGTGAGTGAAAAGATAAAAGGTGATTGTATGAATTTTAAAGATATGGATATAGAAACATCTATTCAAAAAGCACTAGATGTACTTGGCTATAAAAAACCAACGTTAGTACAAGAAGAAGTTATTCCTTTCATAAAAAATAGGCAAGATATCATTGTTAAGTCAGAAACAGGAAGTGGTAAAACCGCAGCATATGCTATTCCTATTTTACATAATATGGTATGGGAAGAAAATAAACCTCAGTGTTTAGTACTTGTTCCTACACGGGAATTAGCTTTACAAGTAACGGAAGATTTTATGCATCTTGGTGTTTATAAGCGTGTGAAAGCATTAGCTATTTTTGGTAAGCAACCATATAAATTTCAAATCCAAGATTTACGTCAGAAGACACATATTGTTGTAGGAACTCCAGGTAGAGTACTTGATCATATACAACGTGGTACACTCGATATTTCAAATATACAATATATTGTATTAGATGAAGCAGATGAAATGTTACATATGGGATTTCTACCAACGGTAGAAACCATACTATCACACATTCAATATCCTCATTGTACTTGTATGTTTTCTGCAACTATGCCACATGTTATTCAAGACCTTGCCTGTACATATATTCCTCATGCGAAAATGGTTCAAATACAAAAGGACAGAGTACTACCAACACGTATAGAACATTATATTTATTGTGTAAAAGAGCATGAAAAAAAGGATATGTTAATGAAGTTATTGTTATTTGAAAATCCAACATCCGCAATCCTTTTTGCGAAAACACAAGAAAATGTTGATGATGTATGTTCTTATTTATATGATTTAGGATTATGTATAGATAAGCTACATGGAGGTATGTTACAAGAAGATCGTATAGAAAATATAAAGGATTTTAAGAAAGGGAAGTTACGTTTTTTAGTAGCTACGGATGTAGCCGCAAGGGGTCTTGATATAACAGATGTAACACATGTTATTAACTATGACTTTCCAATGGAAGTAGAGAGTTATATTCATCGAATAGGAAGAACAGCAAGGATGGATAAGAATGGGAAAGCTATTTCTTTTGTGTCACAATATGATTATGAGAAAAAGAAAAAGGTAGAAGAAAACATAGGTTATTCTTTAATGAAAAGGGATAATCAAGAACTTCATCATTTGATAATTGATGATACAAGTTTACAGCCTTTACAAACAACATTTCATGAAAAGATAGATAAGAGAGAAGCAATAAAAAAAGATATTGTTATGCTTTATTTAAATGGTGGTAAAAAGAAAAAAATAAGACCAGGAGATATTGTAGGAGCTATTTGTGAGATAGATGGTATTTGTGCAGAGGATATAGGAACGATACAAGTTCAAGATCATCATTCTTATGTACAAATATTAAATGACAAGGGATACAAGGTATTAGAAATATTACAGAAGAAAAAGATTAAGGGTAAACAATTAAAAGTAGAAATAGCTGAAAATTTTATATAATATAAGAAATATAAAGGAGAAGCGTATGGAAATGAAAAGACTATTAGATGATACAGTAAAAGTAATAAAAGATGCAGGTAGGATGTTGTTGGATTCGCGTGCTACAACCATTGAACAAAAAGGTGATGTTGCTAATCTTGTAACGGATATGGATTGTAAAGTACAAGCTTTTCTTATTGAGTGTTTACAAAAAATAATGCCAGATAGCCATTTTCTTGTGGAAGAAGAGGATGTTCATGTCGTAAGAGATGGTTATTTATGGATTATTGATCCCATTGATGGTACTTCTAATTATGCATATGATTATCGTCACTCTGCTATTTCAATAGCTTTATTATATGATCAAAAAGTTATTATGGGAGTAGTTTATAATCCTTATTTAGATGAGTTATTTTACAGTGTTAAAGGTGAAGGGTCCTTTTTAAATGAGGAGAAAATAAGTGTTAAAGATCATGATATGACATCATCACTTATTCTTTGTGGTACATCTCCTTATCATAAGGAGATGGCTGATAAATCTTTTACTATTTTAAAAGAATTATTTATACAAGGAAGAGATCTTCGTCGTAGTGGAAGTGCTGTACTTGATTTATGCTATGTTGCTTGTGGTCGTGTAGATGCTTTCTTTGAATATCGTTTATCACCATGGGATTTTGCGGCTGCTAGTTTAATCATTCAAGAAGCAGGAGGTATTGTAGAATGTCCAAATGATAGATTTGGGTTTGATAAAGCGATTACCATTATAGCGGGGAATCAACATAATGTACCAGTATTAAGAAGTATTGTTCAAAAGTATGAGGGGAAATAGAGAATTAGTAGCTGAATATTCCAATATACGTTTGCATATAATGGGATAGAATATCGTAATATTTTATAGGGATACATACGAAGGGAGGGTGTTGTATGCCAATATATGATATATTACGTGCTATTAAAGATGAGCGAAATGAAGGAACAGGATGCACGTTTAATGGGTTTCTAGAAGATTATTTGTCTATTCTAGAGGAAGAGGGACAACAAGAAGAAATTGTGTGTGTATTCCGTGAATTATTTAGGATGGATGAAAATTTACGTATATGCGTAAATCTCCCCTTAAATATCAATAAAGATGTTATAGCGAATCAAATTATTTACTATAAAGATGCTTTTAAAATACCAAATGGTACGATACAATGCCCATATATTATTTATAGTGATAGTGAACATATGCAACGAGCTATTATGTTATCTTTTGGTGAAAAAGAAGCATATGTAATCGCAAAAGCTTTATATTTTGTTATGAGTGAGCCTAATAATGAATATGAAGGATCACGTAATGAAATCATTTCAACATGTGTTTCTAAGTCTTTTTTGTTAGAAGAAATGGATACTTTGAAAAAGTTTTTATATAATGGTGAAAAAGCAGGTGTTATCCAACGAATATTGGATAGCAAGGTATTTCAAAGTTATGATGAAATGTATGAGCTTGCACATAGTATGGGAAAAAGACAACAACAAAATCTATCACATATATTAAAAGATGAATCCTTTCAGGAAGTGAATATTGATGGCTTAATTGCATATTGGTTTTTATTGAAAAAGTTTACGTATGTGCAATATATGATGGATAAGAAATGTCTTAGACAGCTACATCAAGGTGATATAAAAGTACAACGACAAGCTGCAAAACAAGCTTGTGATGCTATTCCATTTACACCCTATAGTGAACTGTGGAAGTTAAGAAGAAATAATCATATAAAATAAAAAGATACCGTGTTGCATAAAACGATATCTTTTTATTTGTTTCTTTAACATTTTGTATTGGTAGAAGAGAGAAGGGAATTGAATGGTATGAAGTAGATAAAATACACATGGTTTCTTTTAAAATGATATTTCTGGATTAATTGGTAAATCTACAATTTCTTCTTGGATAAAGGTAGGGGTATATTTCCCATTTGTTAATTCTGAAATTTCCTTATCTAAAGGATGAGTAGATAAAAATGTGTAAGTTACTTTTTGGTCATAATCTTTTGATTCAATTAAAAGGTTATGTTGACGAAAAAAGTAATCTAATTTCCCTATGAAGTCATAGGAGAAGGTAAGAGAATAGCGTTGCATAGTAACTTTTTGGGTGAGGGGTGCGTGTTGTAAAGCTGTGCTTACACTTTGCGAATAAGCTCTTATTAATCCACCAGCACCTAGTAAGATACCACCAAAATATCGTACAGTAACTGCAACAAAATCTTGAACATGACTCAATTTTAGACTTACTAACATAGGAATGCCTTACGTAACGCTT
>CAZQFM010000047.1:0-9991 GCA_964592705.1 uncultured Erysipelotrichaceae bacterium | reverse complement strand
GATGCAAGTAAAGAGGAAAGATTGAATCATTTAAAAGTCCAAATGCTTATGGAGCGCAAAGTGTTAAAGGCTATACAAGTGAAAGAAAAAGAGCGATTACATAGAATAGAAGAGATGAGAAATCGTCTTGTATGTTTTCCACAACATATAGAAACTCGTATCATCACTCCTGCATTGAAAGAACAATTAAATATATTAAATAAGCGAATTAATCAAGTGGATATTTCATATTGTAGAGAATATATTCTTTTTGAAGGAAAAAAATATAAATATCAAAGTTTGCAAATACAGTTTGATATTGATATAGAAAAAGAGCTTTATATTTTTATAATATTAAAACATATTGATTTTTCTTGGAAGAGAAAAATAGAAGTTACTCGAAATACTATTTCTATTATTGAAAATATTTTAAGAATTATCATACAAAAAAATGAAAGGTAAGACTTAGAATATAGGAATACCGATAAGCTAAGCAGATATACATAGAATATGGACGAAAAGAGAACATAAAAATGATTGTATTTTTATGATATGCTAAAATAATAGAAAGTTTTTCTTTATTTAAAGTTTGAATGATGTTAAAGACTATAGTAGGAGGAAGCATTCATGAGTAAGACGATAGTAGCATTAGATTTTTCTACACGTAAAGAAGTTTATAACTTTTTGTCTACATTTGATAGTCCTATATATGTGAAAATAGGAATGGAGTTAACATATGCTTTTGGCTTTGAAATTATACGTGAAATAAAGGAAATGGGACATAGCATTTTTTTAGATTTAAAGTTGCATGACATTCCAAACACAGTTAAACAGGCTATGAAAAATCTAGCACAGCTTGAAGTGGATATTGTAAATGTACATTGTGCTGGGGGAAGAACTATGATGGAAGCTGCAATAGAAGGGCTAGAAGAAGGTGCAATAAATGGAAAGCGCCCGTTATGTATTGGTGTTACACAATTGACAAGTACATCACAAGAGTCTATGAATGAAGAGCTTCTTATTCTAGGGAATGTGGAAGATGTTGTTATATCATATGCAAAATTAGCAAAAGAAAGTGGTTTGGATGGTGTTGTATGTTCTGTTCATGAGGCAAAAGCTATTCATGAATCTTGTGGTGAACAATTTTTGACAATTACGCCAGGAATTCGTTTATCTTCGGATACGGTAGACGATCAAAAAAGAGTTGCGACACCAGAATATGCAAGGGAACAAGGATGCGATTATATTGTAGTAGGACGCTCTATTACAACTAGTGATGATCCTTATGCTACTTATATGTTTATTGAAAATATAATGAAGGAGAAATAAAATGTGTACAGATAGAGATATTGCGAAACAATTATTAGATATAAAAGCTGTGTTTTTAAGACCACATGAACCTTTTACGTGGGCAAGTGGTATAAAATCTCCTATTTACTGTGACAATCGATTGATGCTATCTTATCCAGAGAAAAGAGAAAATGTTATTCATGCATTCGTAGAACTCATTCGTACGAATTATCCGGAAGCTGATATGATAATGGGAACGGCGACAGCAGGAATTCCATGGGCAGCTTTTGTAGCTGATCATTTAAAGTTACCTATGGGATACGTTAGGAGTTCTAATAAAGCTCATGGAAAGGGAAATAAAATTGAGGGTTCTATTACAAAAGGTCAAAAAGTAATTGTTATAGAAGACTTAATTTCTACAGGTGGGTCTGTGAAGGATGTTGTGGAAAGTTTACGTGAATCTGGATGTGAAGTATTAGGCGTTGTTGCTATTTTTACGTATTTATTACCTACTTCATTCCAATTGTCATCCACTTTACATACAGAATTTAAAACATTAAGTAATTATGATATCTTACTAGATGTAGCATTAGAAAATGAGTATATTCAACAATCTGATGTAGAGAAACTAAAAGCATGGAAGAAAAATCCTCAGGATGAAGGTTGGATTACGAGATAAAAAGAATGTATACTATTCTAGATAGGGTAAGATGAACATTCAAGCTTGCAGAATATTAACTTTTATAGTATTATGAGATAGTTTGAATGCAAAATAGCCATTTTTCTATTTTTATGTTCCAAAATAGACATGGCTATTTTTTATTTAGGAGGCTTTATGGAATCAAAAACGTTAAATAAAATGGCTGTAAAACCTATTTTACCATTGTTATTATCAATGGCTTTTCCACCTATGATTTCTATGTTTATTCAATCATTATATAATATTGTTGATAGTATGTTTGTTGCACAAGTTAGTGAAGATGCGCTGATTGCTGTATCATTAGCATTTCCGAT
Source organism: uncultured Erysipelotrichaceae bacterium (assembly GCA_964592705.1). Taxonomy (GTDB): domain Bacteria; phylum Bacillota_I; class Bacilli_A; order Erysipelotrichales; family Erysipelotrichaceae; genus CAMWMY01. The sequence goes on along the minus strand of CAZQFM010000047.1, from coordinate 7,708 downwards.
TCAAAATTTGATTATTGCACTTTCTGTGGGGATTGGAGTTGGTGTCAATTCTTATGTATCTAGAAAATTAGGGGAGAAGAATCAAGAAGAAGCAAATAGTGCAATATTACATGGACTCTTTTTGTCTAGTATAACTGCATGTATATTTACCATTTTAGGATTAGTTATAATCCCCACTTTTTTCTCGCTATTTACTGATAATGTTTATATTTTGAAAGATGCGTGTACATATACGAATATTGTGGTCTTATGCTGTATTGCACCTTTCTTACATATTTGTATAGAAAAGGTATTTCAAGCAACTGGAAATATGTTGATTCCCATGATGGTTCAAACAATTGGGGCAATCACAAATATTCTTTTAGATCCTATTATGATATTTGGGTACTTTGGTTTACCTGCAATGGGGGTTGCAGGTGCAGCAATTGCTACTGTGATTGGACAATTTATAGCTATGTTTTTATCCATATTTATTCTCTTTTTTAGAAAACATGATGTACGAGTAGACTTTTCTAGATTTCAACTGCAAGTACAAACCATAAAGCAAATACTTATTGTAGCTATCCCAAATGCTTGTATGAATGCTTTAGGAAGTATTTTGGCTATTGGATTAAATGCCATTTTAATTACCTTTTCTAATGTAGCTGTCGCAATATTTGGTGTATACTTCAAATTACAAACCTTTGTATTTATGCCTGCAAGTGGGCTTACACAAGGTGCCATGCCAATCATGGGCTACAACTACGGTGCCCAAAATCGTCAAAGACTCATAGATACCTTAAAAAATAGTTATTATATCATGTTTATTATTATGTTGTGTGGCTTCTTCTTATTTATGTTTTTTCCTGTACACCTTCTTCGTTTATTTTATGCAACAGAGGATATGCTTGTGATTGGGGTACCTGCTCTTCGTATTATGAGTATTAGTTTTTTACCTGCAACATTAGGATTTATTTTACCTACTTTATTTCAATCTGTTGGTGCAGGAGGTTATTCTCTATTCGTATTTCTATTAAGACAGCTTATTATTACCTTACCTTTATCTTATTTATTATCAAAGCCATTGGGATTAAAAGTGGTATGGATATCCTTTATTTTTGCTGAAAGTATTGCTGCTATTGTAGCACTTATTCTGTATGCTAAGCTTAAGAAAAAGAAGGCGATATTTAGGGTAGAGGAAGTAGAAAAGTGATAATATAATGTTAATGGTTTTATTTATAAAAGGTTTATCAATATCTTATTTTTGTGAATATGTTCTAAGACTTACATTACTAAGAGGGAGCATAGTAGTGATTTTGGTTGTTATAAAAGTATTTAAAAAGACTAGATATTTGGATTAAGAGAGTTTTACTTTTTAATTCTGTTATGTAAAAGGAATAGATATAAAGGTGAATAAAAAAAGGGTTCATATTTTTATATAGATTTTTTTCTTCATCATTAGGATATCTATTTCTCTTTTTTTACTTAATATTGTATAAAAGCATTTGTGAATATTTAAACAAATTTATTGACAGATAATTTTATTTTTGTTATTATACAAAAAAAGAGGAGGAATAATGTATGAAAAAATTATGTTTTTTGATGTTAGCATTTACACTAGTAGCATGTAGTTCAGGGGGAAGTAATGAAGTTGAAAAAACAGGGGGAGGTAAAACAAAAGAGGATGAAAATGGAAATTATGCAACTGCAGAAGTAACGATGAAAGGTGATAAAATCACTAGTATTTCATTAGATGAATTTAAAGAGGGAAAATCTAAAAAAGAATTAGGTGATTCTTATAAAATGAAAGCTGCAAGTTCTATAGGTAAAGAATGGAATGAGCAAATTGAAGCTTTAGAAAAATATATTGTAAAAAATGGGATTGATAAAATTCAGCTAGCAGAAGATGGAACAGCTAAAAATGAAGATGTTTTAACAAGCTGTACAATACAAATTAAAGACGTTATGTATGCTGCAACAATCGCAATTGAAGCTGCCAAATAAAAAAGATATGGAAGATATGGAAACATATCTTTTTTTATAACGAAAAGAATGTATAAAGTATATGAAAAAGGTAATACTTTAAATACTTATGGAGGAATCTATATGAAATATTTAGGAATTGCCAGTTTTATAATATTACTTACTGCATGTACGAATATGAGTATACAGCAAGTGGAAGGAACGTACACAAATACAAAGGGTGAAGTTACTACAGCAACCGTTAAGTTTCAGGGTGAGAAAATTGTTGAAGTAGAATTCGATGAAACAAAGAATGGAGAGTCTAAGAAAAAAGCAGCAAGCTCTTATGGTATGAGACAGGCTAGTACGATATCAAAAGAATGGAATGAGCAAGTTATGTTTTTAGAGAAGTATATCCAACAAAATGGAGTGGATAAGATTCAAACAGATGATGAGGGAAAAGCAACGGATATAGATATTTTGACTGGTTGTACAATGTCGATTGATAATTTTTTAAAGGCATTACAAAATGCACAAGAAAAAATAAAGTAAGATACCTTTTAGTCCATAGTGTAAGCATTTTGCATGATGGATTTTTTTATTTGTGTAATTGCATAATTTTATTTTCTAAGTATAATATAGGTAGAAATGGAGGTAATATGAATAAAGCAGATAAGATATTTATAAGTATGGTAATAGGCTGTGCATTTTTATTCTATGTTCCTCTATTTATCAGCGACTATCAAAATAAAGGAAAGCAAAAAGAAGTTGTTGTTAGCTATAAGAATGAAGAAGTGTTACGAGTAAAATTAGATCAGAATGGTATATATCAAGTGAATGGAACCTTAGGTCCTGTCGATGTTGAAGTAGAAGCATCGGCTGTGCGTGTAGAAAAAGAGAATTCTCCCTATCATTTATGTTCCGTTCAAGGGTGGGTCAAGGAGCCTAATCGACCTATTATTTGTTTACCAAATCACATTATCGTGCAAATAGAGGCGAAAGGCGATGTAGAAAATAGTTTGGATACGGTGATACAATAATGCGCGATATAAGAAAAATGACACAAGTTACCATGTTGATTTCTATTAGTATACTTTTTCATATTCTTGAGTCTATGGTTTATTTGCCTATACCTATTCCAGGATTTAAATTGGGATTAGCGAATATCGTTGGGTTAGTAACATTATACCATTATGGAGTCCATACTATGATTCAAGTAAATCTATTTCGTGTGTTACTAGCATCTTTGTTACGTGGTTTATTATTTGGTACAGCTTTTTGGTTATCTTTATGCGGTGTTTTATGTAGTATGATAGTTGCTATCATAGCTTATAAGAAGACACCTATGAGTTTTTATGGTGTGAGTGTCGCAAGTAGTGTATTTCATGTTATAGGGCAAATGATAGCTGTTTCCTTCTTATATCAACAGCTTCTTATGGGATATTTACTACCTATATTAATGCTATTAGCAATACCTACTGGTATTGGAGTAGCCTATATAGGGAAAGAAGTTCAAAAAAGGTTAGCCATCTATTAGTATAATTAAAGATCATTATCTTATTACCTAGAGTTTTATTTGAGTATGATTTCTATAGAAGTATTAAAAAATAAATTCTAAAAGAATATTTCATGAAAGAGGTATAATATTCTCTTTACTAACACATACTTTTAGTAGGTGATATAAGATGGATAAGGAACAAATAAGAATTGCAGAAGTTTTATCAGAAATGGGATTGGATGATGAAGTGATTGAAACAATTACTGGTCAGAAATATACAGATGATAAAACAGATACATCTAAATAGGCAATAAGCCTATTTTTTATTTGATATATAGTGTATACTATGAGGAAGAGGTGATAGTATGAATTTACAAATTAATGATCTTTTCGAAATGCAAAACATATTAGATAATTATATCTTTAAACAACATCAATTAATAAGAGAAGAAACAATAGATAGACGTATTTTAGCGTTACTTGTGGAAATTAGTGAATTAGCTAATGAAACACGATGTTTCAAGTTCTGGAGCTGTAAAGGCTCTAATGAAAAAAGTAAAATTCTAGAAGAGTATGTAGATGGTATTCATTTCTTTTTATCGTTAGGAATGGATATAGATGTAATGCCTGCATATCTTTCAAGTGAGGAAGTAGATACGGAGCTTTCGTTATTATTTCTTAAAGTATATGAAAAGGTATGTGTATTACAGCATTCTTTCACAGAAAAAAATTATAAGGAAGCTTTTCAAATATATCTTCAGATTGCGGATAGACTTTCTTTTACACCAGAAGAAATTCGTCAAGCATACTTTGAAAAAAACAAAATTAATCATAAGCGTCAATTAGAAAATTATTAAGAGATAGAATCTAAGGGTTCTATTTTATTTTATATTCTACTGTAAGTTATCCTATATTTATAAAGTATGAATATGTATGATATGGTTAAAATAAGTTGTGAGTAGTATAGTTTTTGATAAAGTATATAAATAATAGGGGAGCAAAAGAGTGAAAATATATAATGAATTTGAAAAGATAATAAATTAGTAAAGTACGTAAACGAAGATTAGGTAAACATTATTATCTTAATTAAGGGATGGAACAAGGAATTACTAAAAAAATGCACACATTATGCACATTTAGGAATAAAAGTATTAAAAAAATAACCAAAAATATATTTTTTTTGATATAATGATGCAGTAACGATTTGAAAGGTGAGTATTATGGAGAAAAAACACTATCTTATATTTCTATTTCTCTTAGGAATTGATCAAGCAAGTAAATTTTATATTGACTCAACATTTAAGTTGAATGAGCATCTTTCTATCATACCTAATTTTTTTCGTATAACGTATACGAGAAATGAAGGTGCAGCTTGGAGTATATTAGAAGGAAAAATGGTATTCTTTTATATAGTGAGTGTTTTAGCTATCATCCTATTAGGGTATTTTTATAAACATACGAAAAAGCAGGAATATATGAGTAGATTAGGCATTGTCTTTATGCTTTCTGGTACTATTTGAAACTTTATTGATAGACTTCAATTTCAGTATGTACGTGATTTTCTAGATTTTCAAATTTTTGGATATGATTTTCCTATTTTTAATGTTGCAGATATGGCATTGTGTATTGGGGTATTTTTGGTTATCTTAGATGTAGTTAAGGAATATTATGGAGTTAAGAAATATGAAAGAATTTAATTATATTGTAGAGGAAGAACAAAGTCTTATGCGAATTGATCGTTATGTTTCCATGCAAGATTGTTCATTATCCAGAAGTAGAGTTCAAGCAATGATTGAAGATCACAGTATACGTGTGAACGGGAATCCTGTGAAATGTAATTATAAAGTAAAAGTATGTGATAATATACAAATACGAGTAAAAGATGATGAAGAAATAAAAGCTATTCCTGAAAATATTCCTCTAGATATTCGCTATGAGGATAATGATGTGCTTGTAATTAATAAAGCAAAAGGTATGGTTGTACACCCAGCACCTGGAAGTTTACATGGAACGGTTGTTAATGCTGTTTTATATCATTGTAAAGATTTATCAGGTATTAATGGTGTTTTACGTCCAGGTATTGTACATCGTATTGATAAGGATACAACAGGTCTTTTGATTATAGCTAAAAATGATGAGGCGCATAAATCATTGGCGCAACAATTACAGAGTAAATGTTTACATCGTTTATATTATGCTCTTGTACATGGTGTTATCGCACATGATCATGGCACGATTGATGCACCAATAGGAAGAGACGTTCATGATCGACAAAAAATGGCAGTAACTGCTACTAATTCTCGTGATGCGAGAACGCATTTTAAAGTAGTTGAGAGATTTAAAAATTACACATTGGTGGAATGTCGATTGGAAACTGGAAGGACACATCAAATTCGTGTACATATGCAATATATAAAGCATCCAGTAGTAGGTGATACAAAATATTCTCTACGTAAAACGATGAATACAGGTGGACAGTTATTACATGCTCATCAATTAGTTTTTGAACATCCATCAACATGTGAAAAAGTATGTGTGGAGGCACCATTACCTGAATCTTTTCAAATGATACTTGAACAGTTAAGAAAAAACGAGGGGTGAGCGTATGAAGTATACGAATCATGATGTATATGCATTGCAACTTTTACACTTTTTTGTAGTGAAGTGTGGATATACAACTGTAACAATCCGTCAACAAAAAGAAGATATATGGCTAATGAATGTGAGAAATGAAACATATCCTGTTATACGCTTATCAACCAATCCTGATAAAGAAGATATGATAGATATTAATTATTTAAGAAATGTGCATAGAGCTATTTTAGATATTATGAAAAGAGAAGGAAAACTATGCGTATTGAATACGAGTAATGATAGTATATCCATAGATAATGATTTTTTAGTACAAATTGTGATATCTCCTAATTATATTAGTGATCCTACATTGATCCATGAATTTCCAGGAATTGAACATATTGTTCATGATGTAGAAAATAACCAAGAAGAATGTGCTCGATTAACAAGTTCATTAGAAGAAAAACAGTGGAAAGCACAAAAACAAAGAGAAATCTCATCTATGATTAAAATACCGAAAATAACGATATCTATGATTGTTATATGTTTATTGGCTTATCTAGCATCTACAGCTGTTAGCTATTACTTTCAAAGTCAAGTGACAGGTCTTGCCATCTCTGGTGCTTATTATAAAATGAATGTCGTAGCAGCACATGAGTATTGGCGTTTTTTAACATCGGGTTTTTTACATGCAGGTCTTTTGCATTTTCTTATGAATATGTATGCACTATTAAACATCGGCCTCTTATGTGAGAAAGTATATAAAAAAGGGCAGTATATCACCATTCTATTATTATCCATTATCATTGGAAATATATTTGTTTTTATGATGTCAGGAAATGTTATAACAGTAGGTATAAGTAGTGGTATTTATGGAGTAATGGCTGCTTTTATTGTATATTTGTTTGAAAATGGTAACATTAAACATCCTATAGTAAGAAGATCTATTATAAGATTAATTATGATTAATGTTTTGATTACGATTGTACCTGGTGTTTCTTTTGTAGCACATTTAGGTGGTATTATTACAGGTTCTTTCCTTGGTATTATTTTTATTTCAAGTGAACGTTGGAAACAGTTAAAAAAACATACTGTAGTAGCATTCTCTATATTAATACTTGGTTTATGTTTCTTATCTTATTCAAATCAAAGTGTTGAACCAATCAATCAAAGTGTAGATACGCAGATTGTAAAAGCATACCGTACATTAGGTTTAGGATCTTATGCGGATTATTTAGAAAGTCAATATAATAAAGTATATGAAAGGAAATGATATACATGAAGCGTGAAGGTGTTGTAAGCTGGGATGCCTATTTTATGGGACTTGCACATTTGAGTGCAAAAAGAAGTAAAGATCCTAGTACACAAGTAGGAGCTGTTATTGTTAGTAAGGAACATCGAATTGTTGGTATAGGATACAATGGTTTTCCTAATGGTTGTAGTGATGATATTTTTCCTTGGGATAGAGAAGGGGAATTCTGTTGTACAAAGTATCCATATGTTGTACATGCGGAATTGAATGCTATTTTAAATAGTACAAGTAAGCTAACAGGTTGTACTCTTTATGTATCTTTATTTCCATGTAATGAATGTGCGAAAGCAATTATTCAAAGTGGTATTCAGCACATCGTATACGAATCAGATAAATATGCAGAGACAGATAGTGTAAAAGCAAGTAAGGAAATGTTAAGAGCA
>CAZQFM010000046.1:4946-10066 GCA_964592705.1 uncultured Erysipelotrichaceae bacterium | reverse complement strand
AAATGGTACTGTAATTTCTTCACAATCATCTTTCACACTATAATCTGTTGAGAAACAAAGCTTATTAAACTCATACATTTGGTTACCCATTTCACGCATATACAATCTACCAAACACTTCATGACGAAGAAAAGCACTTCCTTCCATAGGCATAAATAATTGATAGATATACATGTTCTTACTTCCTTGATAATAGGTTTTTACTAATAAAAATTGTTCTCATATACGACGATTTTTTTCCACTTGTTCCATACTCATACCACATAATTTTTGTACAATTAAATGATTGCGAATATTAGCTTTTCTCGTATATATCGAAAGTAGCACTTGGTATAAAATAGTAGCTTCTTTTCCGATTAAAGGCTGATATAACATCATAAAAGAAGTAGCTAAAGAAGGTGTCAATTCCGACATACTTTCTATTTTCAGTTTATCTTCACTCGACAACAAACAAACCACACTCCTCTCTATAACAATGCGAGAATTTGTTTTTCTAAATCAGCTTTATCCGTATTGTTATATAATACATAATCAGCTTTATCTATTTTTACTTGTTGAGGTAACTGATACGATATACGAAGTTTAGCTTCTTTTTCCATAATATTTCGATATTGTTGTAAACGTTGTAAAAGTATTTCTTGATCACAAGCAACTACCCATATTTCATCAAAGACATACTCCCAACCAACCTCAAACAATAATGGAACTTCTACCACCACAACCTTAGTTGTAAGAGAATGAATTTGTGCCTTTATCTCGCTTAAAATAAGGGGATGTAAAAGGGATTCTACTTGTTGCTTTTGTTGTGTATTCTCAAACATAAAGCTACTCATTTTCTTCATATCTATCGTTTCATCTTTTGCTAAAAAAGCATAACCAAATTGTTGCGTAATCGCAAGATACCCTTTTTCTCCCTTTTTTAATAGCTGATGATTTATTTTATCACAATCTAAAACAGGAATCTGATGCTTTTTTAAAATATCGATAACAGTAGATTTACCAGCTCCCATAATGCCTGTTAAGCCAATTACTCTCATCGTTTTTTCTGACATGTTGGACAAAAACAAGTTCCTCTCGTTGCGACTGTGATTTTTTTAATCTCACTACCACAAACAGGACACGGTTCTCCTTTCTTTGCATGTACCTTTACTTGTAGCTGAAATCTACCATGTACTCCTAATGAAGAAGTATACGATCGAATCGTCGTACCTCCTGCCTTTATAGCACCAGTCAATATTCTTCGTGCTTCTTGTATAAGTATCACAAAATCCTTTTTACGTAAACGATATATTCTCGTTTCTGGATGCATTTTTAATGCAAAACAAATCTCATCCGCATATATATTACCAATCCCTGCCATAATACTTTGATCTAACAACACTTGTTTCAATACTTTTTTCTTTGTATGTAACTTCTTATATAAGTAATCTGCTGTTATACGCTCATCAAATATATCATAACCTATGTTTTGAAATACTGGATAAAGAGAGCGATCAAAAGACTTTTCGTACAAATACATTTTCCCAAACTTTCTTGTATCATGATAACGAAGTTCTCGTCCATCTTCCATTGTCATAAAAACATGTGTATGTTTTTTATCATAAGGAGCATCTTCTTGCTCAACATAATATTTTCCTTCCATACGTAAATGAGAAATCAGTTCATGTGTACCTAAGTCAAGAATCAAATATTTTCCTATACGATCATATCCTTTGATTGTCTTCCCTTTTAACATCTCACAAAAAGATAATGTATCTGGAAAAGCAATAATATTATCCCAAGCTACATGTACCTTTTGGATAGTAGGATATCCTAGCTTATAGCTTAATGTTTCTTTTACCGTTTCTACTTCTGGTAATTCTGGCATATTATCACCTACTTTGCTTCAAACCAAGATGGACCTATATTCGCCTCTGCAAGTAAAGGTACTTTTAGTTCCATCGCATGTTGCATACCTTCCTCTATGATTGTTTTCATAAGCTCAATTTCATCTTCACATACATCAAAAATAAGTTCATCATGAATTTGTAAAATCATGGAGGATTTCACCCCTTTTTCTTGCATAATATCTGCAATTCGTATCATTGCCTTTTTAATTAAATCAGCAGCACTTCCTTGAATAGGTGCATTCATAGCTGCTCTTTTCCCAAATTCTCTAGTCATATAATTTTTATCATGTATTTCAGGGATATAACGTCTTCTTTGAAAAAGTGTTTTCACATATCCATGCTCTTCACAAAATTGTATAGTTTGATCCATAAACGCATGAATCTTTGGATACGAAGCAAAATATCGATCAATAAACTCCTTGGCTTCTTTACGAGTGATACCTAGTTGTTCACTTAAACCAAAATCTGTTTGTCCATATACAATTCCAAAGTTAACTGTTTTGGCACTTCTTCGCATCATATCATCTACATCTTCTTGGGCTACACCAAATATTTGCATAGCTGTTTTAGTATGGATATCAATTCCTTTATGGAATGCATCAATCATTTCATCTTCTTGGGCCATATGTGCTAACATTCTTAATTCAATTTGTGAATAATCAGCAGACATTAAAATATGGTTTGGACTCGCTACAAACGCACGACGAATCTCTTTTCCTTCTTCATCACGAACGGAAATATTTTGTAAGTTTGGCTCTGAAGAAGATAACCTTCCTGTTTGCGTCAATGTTTGATTAAAAATCGTATGAATTTTTCCATCCTCATGAACATGTTTACTTAACCCTACCGCATAAGTACTATATATTTTCTGATATTTTCGCTGTTCCATAAGAAGCGGTATAATAGGATGCACATTCATTAATTTCTCTAATACATCAACTGCTGTACTCCTTTTCTTTCCAGCTTTTAACCCCAGCTCATCATAAAGAACAATGGCTAATTGCTTAGGCGAATTAATATTAAATTCATGACCTGCAATGGCGTAAATTTCTTTACTTAAAGCCTCTATTTTAGCTGCTGTATTTTCCGCAATCTCATGTAATACTTGTAAATCTGTACAGACTCCATTCTTTTCCATCTGGAATAATACTTTTGCAAGCGGCATTTCAAGTTCCCTTAACAAAGGCAACATTTCTTTGTCTTCTACTTCTTTTTTCAACTGTTTCCAAAGAGAAGCTATATTCGCCGTTTGCATATACACATATGCTAATCGTTCCTCTTGTGTAACTTCTTTTGGTTTCCCTTTCTTCCCATATACCTCTTCTTTTACTAACGATGTATCCCCTTTATATTTTTCAATAAGATCTTCATAATCATGAATAGTTCCATCTAATAAAAATCCTGCAATCACAACATCAAAATCCAGACCATCCACGACAATATCATAACGCTCACATATATGGTATATATTTTTAACATCACAAATAACCTTATGTTTGTTTGACGCTAAATATTGCATAAAGGCACCATCTTGTTTTGCATCTTCCAATGTTATGTATTCTATCAATGTTTGATTTCCTATGGCAAATCCATAAAGCTTCGCATGGAAATGATCTTCACAATCATAATCAAACCACAACACACTGTGGTCGCACAATAACTCTTGCGATATGTTCTTTACCTTATGATATGTAAAAGATCGCTGTTTTTCTTCTTTGGGCATCTTCTTTATAAAAGAATTCATTTCATATTTCATAAAGAATTCATTTAATTCTGGTTTTGCATCTTGTAACACAAGCTCATCCACTTCAAAAGGAAAAGCAAAGTCGGTACGAATCGTCGCTAAAAATTTTGATAAAAAGGCTTTATCTTTACCAGTCTCAAGTTTCTCTTTTAACTTTCCTTTTTGTTCTTCTAAATGTTCATATACACCATCAACCGTCTGATAACTTTGTAATAGTTTTAAAGCTGTTTTTTCACCAATACCAGGTACCCCTGGAATATTATCTGCAGTATCTCCCATCAATGCTTTTAAATCAATAATTTGTGAAGGTACAATTCCCATCGTTTCCATTAATTTCTCTTCATTCACTACTTCTATTTCACTAATTCCTTTTTTCATTAAATATACATCTGTAGTAGGATCAATCAGCTGTAGTAAATCTTTATCACTAGATAAAATATGGATTTCATATTCTGGATATTTCTTTGCCATACTCCCAATAATATCATCTGCTTCAATTCCTTCAGATTCAAAGCGAAACAATCCATAAGCATCTAAATACTCACGCACAATAGGAAACTGTACAATTAAATCATCATCAAGCTTTTTTCTTGTACCTTTATATTCAGTATATGTTTCATGACGAAACGTAGGCTTTCCACTATCCCACGCTACAAGAACATACTCCGGTTTAATCATCTCCATAGCTTTATTCAACATATTGATAAATCCAAAAACAGCATTAGTTGGAATGCCATTCGATGTTTTCATCATTCTTGTATATAACGTTGCATAATAAGCACGAAACAACATTGAATTTCCATCAATAAGTAACATTTTTTTCATTATGTGAATCCTCCATATACTATATATTCTACCACAGAAATACAATCTTACAAACAGAATAAGTAAAAGAAAAGAACGTATAAACGCTCTTTTAATTTGCCATAGATTCTAACAATTTTAAATTTTGATACATTAATGTTAAATAATTATTACTTGCTTCTATATCCGATTCTCGTAAGCTAGATATATTGTGCATTTCAATCGATATTAAACCTAATTCACTTGCCAATTGATCATGTAAGACTAACATATCTTCTGTTAGATTGCTTTCTTTCACAATATAGCGAACACCATCTGCTTGTATCCGTTTCTTAATTTCTAATAACTGTGCTTCTGTTGGTAAAGCTCCATATTTCGATAAAGATACTGGATATACACGAATTCCATATGACTTTTGCCAGTTACCAAAGCTTGGTGAAATGGAAACAAAGGAAATATTTAAATTATCTTCTTTAATTCCTTGATAATCTGCATCTAAACGAGCTAACTCTGTTTCTAGATTATCAAAATTCGTATTAAACACTTTTGCATATTCTGGAAACTTTTGTACTAAGTAGTCTCTTATTGTACTTGCCATACTCGTCATTGCAATAGGATCTAACCAAAGCATAGGATCACTTTTATACATATCGGAAGATTCAAATATTTCTCCATCATAATAA
>CAZQFM010000046.1:0-4935 GCA_964592705.1 uncultured Erysipelotrichaceae bacterium | reverse complement strand
GTTTCTATCGTAACAAGTTTCCCTTCTATCATACTTGTCGTATATCTTCGAAAATCATAAATCCCACTTCTTGCGCCTAAATCGACCATATCAACCTTTGTTGATCGTAAATCTTCTAAATACATTTCCATGTACGGCTCTAATCCACCGATAAACATTAAAACATCGGCACTTGCTAATAATTGTTGATAATCCTCTTTTACCGTTGTACGTTGAACAATTTTATTTTCACTAATATTACATGTATCAACGTATTCTCCACCAATTCTTGATACTAAATATTCAATTGGATAGACTGTTGTACAAAGTTTGGGTTTACTTGGTGCACAACCACTTAATAAAGAAACAAAGCAAACAAAAACAAGAAAAAGTTTCGTTACCATTAACTCACCCTCCTTATTTTTAATTATACCATACATCAAATCAGAGCACTAATATTTTTCTAAACTTTCATAAGATCTTTGTATGGTGTTTTCTCTTTAAAAGAGGACGATGAAAATAGAAAGATAACCACTGTTTCTCGTCCATCCATCCATTTTTCACTTTCATAATATTAGTTTTTGAACGATAGAGATCATTTCCTTCATTTAATATAACACGCCCTGTTGCAGGGTTACGGTATCGATAATGATAAAATGCAAGTTGATGATAGGATAATTGATAAAAACTCATTATAATTTGCATACCTAGAAATAAGAAGACAATAGTGCCACTAATCCCACTAAGAAAGCGATAGCAGTATAAAAGCCATAAATTCCATATAGATGTGATTAAGGTTAAAATTTGAGCTATTTTAAATCGAAATATTAAATGAAATAAACTTTGTACAACTCTTCCTCCATCTAATGGATATACAGGAAGAATATTAAAAATAAAAATAGATGTATTCATCATAAGTAAGTATTGCCCATAAGTATTTGAAATCATATCAGCTCTCATAGCCATGTTAATAAAAAAAGGAAAGCATAAATGTGTAAGTGGCCCCACTAATATAATCAATAATTCTTTATAAATATTCCCATAACCCATATGATCCATATGCGCACATAAACCAAATGGATATACAATCACACTCGATATCTCGTATTGAAAATAATGTGCTACAAGTATATGTGCTGCCTCATGAATACTCAGCATAAGAAAAATACACATCATCGTTTTTAATGTATGTGTATACCACATAAAAATTACAAATGGAATCCACAACCATGAGATAATAACCGGTATATTATGAAAGCGCAGTTGCAAGGTCAATTTTCTTTTCATTTTTCATAAATATAATGGACACAGAACCTTCAAATGTTCCAATATTATTCCCTTTCAAAATACGATCATCTTGTTTTACAGAAATAGTAATTAATGAACCATAGGTTGCAATAACACCATTATCATGTTTTATTGTAACACTTCCTTTTCCATTCTCTTTTTGCTGAACATGCAAAACAACCCCATCATGTATAGAATAAGCAATATTTCCTCCATTAGCATACTGATCTCCCTCTAACAGTGAGTATGCTGGAAAAGATGCAACTGTTTGTTCTTTTAAGGAAAACCAATTTTCAAATGGAAGCCAATTTGAGATATTCTCTAATTTTAAACTTTGAAGCGACGATGGCATTTTAACAAGTCCCATCTTCTGATTGATTAAAATAGCTAATGCAAAAACACCAATACACATTGTCACAATCATTAAACGATATAAAAAACGAAAGAAACCAGAACTTGTAGGCTGTTCATCCATTGTAAAACGTTTTCTTGATTGAATGCGTTTTCTGACATGTTGTAAGTCATCCATATTCATTCCTCCTCAAAGAAAGTATATGCTTTACACGCTGAAAAAAGACTGTCTTTCTCATGTCACCATAACAGGATTTTCTTATCTACTAGATATATAGAAAATGAAAAAAACTCTCTTTTCTGTTTATAAACAGAAAAGAGAGCTTATCTTACTTACTCTAACGTACTTAACTTCTCTTTTTCTATTTCCTCTGAAAAAACGCGTCTTATGCTACGAATTGCAATAGCTAAAGGAATAGAAGCCATAATCCCTATTCCTCCATATAATACACCACCAGCAAAAACGGCTAATAATGTTACAAGAGGTCCTAATGAACTTCTTTTTTCATGTACTAGAGGAGAAATCATATATGCATCAACATTAGAAAGAATAAGAATTCCGATAATCAAAATGGTGATACGTATAGGCGATAATGTAAGTGCTGTAAGAATACCAAATGCATTAGCAATAGTTCCTCCAATATAAGGAATACATAATCCAATAGAAGATAAAATACCAATAATTAACCAGTCTTTATGTCCTACTAAAAAATAAAATAAAGAATACTCTACTAGCTTGATCATCATTAAAATCAAAAGAGAACGTAAATATACACTAACATCTTTATCTACTTGTGATAAATACTTAGGACTATTCTCAAAAAATAACTGTGAAAACTTTACTATACCTTTTTTTATTTTATCGAAATCAAATAACATATAAATAGCAACAATAATTGAAAATAATGTATTTGTTAGAACATTTAGAAAAGTACTCATAAATGTTGGTAATGTAGTTACAACACTAGGCACCCATTTATCAAAAGATTGTAGACCGTTTACAATATTCGATAATATAGTATTAAGAAAAGCCATATCTTTCAATGCATCATTTTCAGATAACTTAATACCTATCCACTGAATACCATTTACTAACGAACTTATAAAAGATGAAATTTTATCATATAAAAGGGGAAGCAATTGAAACCCTAATAAAACGATACATGCAATAATCACAAGCCATACTGCAATAATAGATATATTCTTAGATATTTTCTTTTTTTCCAAATATATAATTAATGGATGAATAATATAAGCTAAACAAAATCCAATAAAAAATGGTTGTATAATAGCACAAGCAGTATGAAACCAACTCCCCCAAACATCATTAGTTAACATTAATAATAAGATAATTAATAATAGAGCAATTATCTTTTTTAACATATCCATGTTAAAAAGATTATCTAAATATTTAAAAAAAGCTTTTAACATAACATCACCTCTGTTCAATTATTTTAACATTATTATAAAAAAAAGAAAAGAGAACATAACTCTCTTTATCCAAATAATTTCTGTAAAAGACGTTTTTCTTTATACTTTGGTAATGGTACTTGCTCACCTAACAAACGTCTCGTGATGGCTTCATAACACTCATTTACTTGTGCACTTTTACTTAAACAAATGGGCATTCCTCGATTATTACTACGAATTACACTTTCATCATCAAATACATAACCAAGTAAATGAACAGATAACCATGATATCGCATCTTCTAGGCGAATGGAAATCCCTTTATCAATATACCTTGGATTCATCTTATTGACTACTAGCCCAATGTCTTCAATTCCTTCTTTCATCAAAATACCTGTCACACGATCAGCATCTTGTACTGCTGTGATATCTAAAGTAGTGACTAATATAACTTGATCAGCACAAGCAATACTATGTATAAACCCAGACTCTATTCCAGCTGGTGTATCCAACAATATAAAATCAAAACTTTTTCGTAATTCCTGTACTACAATTTGTAAATCAGTACCTTGAAAATACTTTAAATTTACAGACTTGCATGCTGGCAATAAATATAAATTCGGTTCTCTTTTATCTCGTAGTACAGCTTTCGATAAACTACAACGCCCCTCCATTGCATCTCGTAAATCATATAAAACACGATTTTCAAGTCCAAGCATAACATCAAGATTTTTAAGTCCTAAATCACAGTCTATTAAACATACTTTATAATCCATTTGTGCAAGTATAATTCCTAAATTAACGCAAACACTACTTTTACCTACACCGCCTTTACCAGAGGTTATCGCAATTGCTTGTCCCACATTCTCTCCTCCTTATATTCTTTCTTCATGACACTCATGCTTTTATAGTAAAGCTTCATAGGTGAAAAACTTGTCATATTTTGATAAGGACTATCACAAATACGCACATTCGCTTGTTGAAAGCGACTTGCACATAGAAAACAATCTTCATGAAGGAGATCCACATTTCCAGCAACATCTCCAAGTACATAAATACCTTCACTACTGGTCACAAAAGTATCTGCAGGTATCGCTCCTAAGATAAGTACCTCTTTATCAAAATGATATGTTTGCCCACTATATAATGGTTCCTCTATGATATCCATTTGTAAATTCTGTTGAGGAAATTGTAACCCCTTAATCAGGGCTCCTCCATCATTCACGCTCTGAAATAACTGTAATATCTCTTGTCTATTCATATGACGATCAAAATAAAAAAAAGCCTCAAACATTTTTGTCAATCCACGTGTACATGCTTGCAGCTTTTCTTCCAATACTTCTAAAAAAACTGTAAAACTTTGATAGCTACAATATATATGATACTGCTGATTATGTGCCTTTATTTTAATTTCAGCCATTCTATTTTCTCCTCTTTTCTGATCTTTCTATCTTTCATAGCCAAATACTTATCTTTCAATCGAATAAGAAAAATCACAAAAAACACAAGAATCCCGTTTAATAAAAGAGTAATAAATTCTCTTCTTACAAACCATATAGCCATATTAACTTGTGTTAATTGTTGAAAGATCATAAAGAAATATATCATACATTCTTTGACAAATAATGTCGAAATACAAAGAATCAGTAACTCTATTGCAGTATCCGTCATATGCTTTTTCCACAACTGTACAACAAAGGCAATAAATAAATAGATACATGCGTAGGTTAAGAACGTATTAGCAAATAAATAATCATAGAGCATCCCCATACTAAAGGCAAAGATATAAGCATTTATACTTGTGAATTTTCGTATGGTAAGAACCATAGCACAAAAAACTTAGCTAGGAACAACAATAAACGAATTTGCTATACTTGTAGGAAATAAAGCTAGTATCATACTGTCTAT
>CAZQFM010000045.1:0-10127 GCA_964592705.1 uncultured Erysipelotrichaceae bacterium | reverse complement strand
TGTTAATCGGGCACATTAATGTCAATATAATAGCTGTTATCCAACCAAAAGATTGGGATAAAAAAGGTAATACTTTCTGCTTTGTACAATAAGCATACCCAGCTTCTGTAATGAGCATAACAAGCAAAGAAGTTGCCATCAATAAGATAGAATGAAGTGCTACTTCCATCCCATGCTCAGTAAAGTAATAAAATAATGAAAATGCATAAACAACTAATAAACCAATCATCAACTCTAACATTATTTGTTTTGTACTACGTTTTGCACGTAAGTTAGGTGATGCACTATATAAAAACTTCATAAATGCCCTCCTTACTTTCTATCCATTTGTAACTGACGTTTCGCAATCCGAACATTTTCCGTTACATCAAGACGTGATGGACAAACATATGTACATAAACCACATTCTACACAAGCTAGAGCCTGTAAACGTTCCATCATTTTTTTATCTTTTGCTTTCGCAGCTTGTACAATCCTTACAGGTTGTAATCCAGCAGGACAATGATCACTACATTGACCACAACGGAAACATGCAACGCTATCATATTGCACAGCCTTTAACACGGTAATAGCATTACTTGCACGATCAATTACAAACTCCTCTTTTACAATGGTATTCCCCATCATTGGTCCACCTGCTATTAACTTAACTTCATCAGCTGTATATCCACCACATGCTGCTATTATCTCACTAACAGGTGTACCTACACGTACAAAAACGTTACATGGATTTTTTACACCATCTCCAGATACGGTTATCATTTTCTCAACCATTGGCTTTCCATGTATCAATGCCTCAGCAAATGCAATTGCTGTAGTTGCATTATTTACAATAGCCCCCACTTCTAATGGAAGTTTATCATAATTTTTATTGAGAATTTGACGAACAAGTGCTCTCTCCCATCCCATTGGGTAAACATCAGGAACACTTACTACTCGTACATCTGCAATATTCGCTACAACTATTTCAAAGAATTGAATAAGCTCTGGATGTGACTTCTTTACTGCAATCACAACTTCTAATGCTTGAGCCATCTTTTTCATAGCTAAAATACCTGTTATAAAAGGTCCAATATACTCTGTCTCCATTGCCAAATCAGCTGTAATATATGGCTCACATTCTACTGCATTGATAATAAGCTTATCAATTTGTTGTACAGATTTATATTTCATATAAGTAGGAAATCCAGCTCCTCCACAACCTACAATCCCAGCATTCATCATAAAATCTATAAGTTCCTCACGACTTGCTGTCTGATAATCTACTGGTTGAAAAGACTGTATCTTTTCATCTTTCTCATCATTCTCAATAACGAGATGATCTTGTAGTCTAAGTGTACCATGCATAATCTTTTGCACCCCAACAACGATTCCAGATACACTTGAATAAATAGGTACAACCATCTTTTCATTACAAATAGCAAGCTTTGTTCCTACAAAAACTTGATCTCCTTCTTTAACTAACAATTCAAAATTGGTAGAATGTCCTGCATATAAAGGAATGAAAACTTTTTTCCCAGGTTTTACATCTAACACATCCTTATGTTCCGTCAAGTCTTTATGACCTGGAATGTATTGATGCATTCGCCCTTTAAACAATGACATCAAACTCACCTTTCCTTTCCCATTTTATAGATACGTAATGCATTTTACTTGCATAATACGACTTTGTTATTATATCATTATTTATTTTCAATACAATGGTAATTTAATTTTTTTGTGAATTTTTTAATTTATGCTATAATATATCTGGTGATATTATGAGAAAGAAAATAAGTATACTAATAATATGTTTACTAATGAGTGGGTGTTCAACAAAAAACACCACATCAACATTACAAAGATATAGTATAAATTTCACAGATACCGTATTTAACACATTTATCTCTTTTTCTGGATATGCAACAAGTGAATCTTCATTTGAAACATTCGCAAATTTAGTAAAAGATGATTTCCACTACTATAATCAATTATTTGATAAATACAATACTTATGATGGTGTACATAATATTAAAACCATTAATGATCAAGCGGGGATTGCTCCTGTAAAGGTAGAACAGGATATGATTGAACTATTAACCTTATCCAAACAATTCACAGATAAAACAAAAGGTACATTTGATATAACAATGGGACCTGTACTAGAAATTTGGCATCAATATCGAGAAGAAGGTATGAAAGCGAATGAAGAAAATAGAGAAACCACATTACCATCCTTACAAGACTTAGAAGCTGCTAAACAATTATCAGGTTGGGAGTATGTAGAAATAAATGAAGAAGAGAATACGGTTTACTTAACAAAAGTAGGGGCAAGCTTAGATGTAGGATCTGTTGCAAAAGGATTTGCGACAGAAAAAGTCGCAAGACACTTAGAAGCTGAAGGCTTTTCATCAGGTATTATTAATGCTGGAGGTAATGTGCGTTTAATCGGTACAAAACCAGATCAAACTTCATGGAAAGTTGGTGTTCAAGTACCAAATTTCATATCCAGTAACACTGATTCCTTAATGACTCTTTCTCTTCCATCAAGTGCATCTTTTGTAACAAGTGGAGATTATCAACGTTTCTATTATCATGAAGGTAAACTTATGCATCATATTATCGATTCATCGACACTGATGCCTGTTCATCATTACCGTGCCGTTACTGTAATTGAAAAAGATAATCAATTTCTTGCAGATATCTTATCTACTGCATTATTTACTCTCTCCTATGAAGAAGGAAAACAACTTATATCCTCTTTAAAAAATGAAGGACATGATATCGATGTCATTTGGGTATTTGATGATACGACACCTATTCCCGAACAAGTTGAAATCATAGAAAATAAAAATTATAAAATGGTTATAACAGATGGTGTAAAAGCAATGATAGAATAAAGACGTTAAGGCGTCTTTTTTTGTATAAAATAATAAGCACCCTCATATACTGTATCACTAAACTAGGATTGGTGATTAGCATGAATACACAAAAACAATTCGCTTTCTTAATTCGAATAGCATATTATAGCGTTATTTTTTTCATATCTTACCTTTTTCTAAAATATTGGATGTATGAAATTATGCCCTTTCTCATTGGCTTTGCAATTGCTTGTTTACTACGCCCTATTATTCGTTTTTTGAGTAAAAAAACGGGTATTTCTCAACGAATTACAGGAGTCTTTACGATTCTCTTATTTTACGCAACCATTGGATTATGCATAACTCTTCTTTTTATGGAAGGCTATGCATACTTGAGTAATACACTTCCAAAGTTGCCTGTTCTTTACAAAGAACAAATAGAACCCTCTATCTTATCTTATATTTCTTCTTTACAAATGAAGTTAATGAATCAACATCCCGGTCTCATTGCCCAAATACAAGAAATTTTATTTAATATGAATTCATCTTTTCAACAAATGTTACAATCTTTTTCAAATAATATCATTCGTATATTAGCATCTACTTTAAGCTCTTTCCCTAACCTTATCATGTCTACGGCCTTCTCTATTTGTTCATCCTTTTTGTTTGTATTCGACTATCAAAAAATCACTACCTTTATTATGAGACAATTTTCTCCTCGCTATCAGTCACTCCTTCAGGATAGTAAATATTTCATCATACAAACGTTATGGAATCTTGTGATTGGATATGGTAAGTTAATGATCATTACTTTTTTTCAACTTGTTATTGGACTTCTATATTTAAAAGTAGATCATGCTATCACAATCGCCTTCATCATATCTTTATTCGACTTCTTCCCCTTACTTGGTACAAGTGGTTTCATGATTCCATGGATTATTATAGAATTTCTACTCTCACATCCCAAACGAGCGACAGGTCTTATCGTATTATCACTTATTATGACTATTGTAAGAAACATTATCGAACCTAAAGTTCTTGGAAATCAAATTGGATTACATCCTCTTATGATGCTGTTTTGTATGTATATAGGTGGTAAACTATTTGGTCTTTTTGGCTTTCTATTCTTTCCTATCATCATTATATGTATCCATAACTTAAATGAACATAAAAAAATCCATGTGTATAAAACCATGGATTCTTCCTAATATTATTGTTTTCCTAATAAACGGAACATATTTTTCTTATATACTTCTACACCAGGCTGGTTGAATGGATTAATATCTAGTAAATAACATGTCATCGCACATGCTCTAAAGAAAAAGTAACACATATAACCAAAACTCTCAGCTGTCATATCTGGCATTGTTAAAATAAGATTTGGAACTTTACCTGTTTCTACATGAGCCTCTAATGTTCCTTGACATGCTATTTTATTTACCCAATCAATTGATTTTCCAGCTAAATAATTCATCTGATCATCATTTGCTGCATCTTCAGGGAAAGTCATATCAAGCATTGGTTTTTCTACTAGTAATAAAGTTTCAAATAATACTTTCTTCCCTTCTTGAATAAACTGTCCTAAAGAGTGCAAATCAGTAGAGAAATTAGCACTACAAGGAAGAATTCCTTTTTCTTCTTTTCCTTCACTCTCTCCAAACAACTGTTTCCACCATTCCGCTACCATCGCCATCTGTGGCTCATAGCTTACAAGCATTTCTGCATCCTTACCTTGATTTTGAAGAATTCTACGACAAACAGCATATGCATATGCATTATTCTTATCAAGATCACTTGTTGCCATATCATCATATGCTTTTTTTACACCTTGCATTAAAGCATCAATATCAATTCCAGCAACAGCAATCGGCAATAAACCAACAGGAGTAATGACAGAGAATCGACCACCAATATCATCTGGTATTACAAATGTTGTATATCCTTCTTTATCCGCAATCGCTTTTAAAGTACCTCTTGCCTTATCTGTAGTTGCGACAATACGCGTAGCAGCTTCTTTCTTTCCATATTTTTCTTCCATAAACTGCTTAATAAAACGGAAAGCAAGTGCTGTTTCTGTAGTCGTACCTGACTTTGATATTACATTCACACAAACTTCTTTATCCTTTATATAATCAAGAAGTTGTTTCATATAAGTTGAAGAAAACGTATTTCCAACAAATACTATTTCTGGTGTCTTTGTAGAAAATAAACCATTTAACATTTCAATAGCAGCACGTGCTCCTAAGTAAGAACCTCCAATTCCACAAACAAGTAAGACATCACATTTCTCTTTTAATTCTGATGCTACTTGCTTAATCTTTTGGAATTCTTCTTTATCATAAACATTTGGCCATTCTACCCATCCAGTAAAATCGTTTCCTTTTCCTGTTTTATTCATTAAATGTTCATGATACTTGTTTACTTCCTCTTGATAAGCCTTAATATCTTCTTTTAAAAAAGCATGTTGAGTGTTTAATGTAATCATAGTGTTCTCCTTATCTGCTGGCTTCATCTATCCAGCGATCCAACTGCTCTGCAAGGGATGAAAATCCGATTTTCATTCTTGGATATCGTGCATTTCTTTTGTGACGTTTTGAAAACCTTACTTTATTGGATGCAACAGCTTTCAATGATAACTTCAAATGAGCACCATCTTCATCAATATCTAAGATTTTTACTTTTACACGATCATTCACCTTCACAAAAGAATGGACATCTTTTACAAAATAATCACTAATCTCAGATATGTGTATAAGACCCTTATGAGAGCTATCAAGAAAGACAAATGCACCATAAGGTTTAATACCTGTGACATAACCTTCTACAACTTCACCAACCAAGTAATGCATAATATCCTCCTTGTATTTTTACGATAATTATTATATCATATATTCTCAGAAATGTGTTATAATAAAATTATACAAAAAAAGTAGTATCGAGGTGAAAATATAATGAATCCTATGTTTCCTCTTTGGGCTGCATTATTAGCAAATCTTATTGCCCAATTATTAAAACCTGTATTTTTATACATGCGCACTAAAAAATTCGATATTCATCAAACAATAGCCTGTGGAGGATTTCCAAGCTCACATAGTTCCACAGTTGTTGCATTAGCATCTGCGGTTGCTATTGTAGAAGGTGTGGAAAGTAGTATCTTCGCTGTCACTTGTATCTTTTCCTTTATCGTTATATATGATGCTGTCAATGTACGTTATTATGCTGGAAAAAACATTCAACTAACAAAACAGCTTATTTCTGATTTAGAAACCATGAGTAAATTGCATTTTTCAGACCCTATCTATCAAGAAAAATTAAAAAGCGTACTAGGTCATCGCTTTATCGAAGCAGTTGGTGGATGTATTCTAGGTTTTCTAGTAACGGGTATATTATATATAATAATACGTTAATAGGAGGTATTTATGCCAACAAAAATAAATGAAATAAAAAAAGTATTAGAGAAAATTCGCCCTTATATTCAAAGAGATGGTGGAGATGTAGAATTTGTTTCCTTTCAAGATGGTATTGTTTCAGTTAGAATGTTAGGTGCATGTAAAGACTGCATAGCCGTAGATGATACAATTAAAGATGGGATAGAAGCCATTTTACAAGAAGAAATAGAAGGAGTCACAAAAGTTATCCAAGTAGATGATGATAAATAACGAAATAGGTAAATGCCTATTTTTTTTATAAAAAAAGCTACTATGTAGATCTCTCCTACCTACATAATAGCTCATTTTATAAAATGGATATAAGCACTAAGAACACAACTAAAGCTAAAATTGCAATTCGATAACAAATAAGACCAATCTTCTGTTTTTTCTTTTTCATAATCTTCACCTACTTTGCAATTTTCACTTTCGTCCATAAATCGGATACGATTTTCTTTACTCTCTCATTATAAGCAAAAATCTCATCTTTTACATTTCCAACTCTAGGAAGATAAGCTTCATTTCCTTCAAAATGGCCTCCCTCTCCACTTAATACATCCAATACCTCCGCATTACTACTTGCATAACCTACATACATACTATTTTTCATGCTTTGTTCATAATCAAGTATAAAATTGATATATTCATTTGCTAACTTAGGATTTGCGGCATTTTTAGGAATAACCATGGCATCACTCCAAAAATTCGTACCCGTTTCAGGAATAAAATAACCCATATCCTCATTTTCTGATAATATATATGCAGCATCACCACTATATACAATAGCAATATCTTTATTTCCATTAATCATTGCATCAATCACTTCATCGGTAACGATTTCTAAATCCATCGTAGTATTTAGCTTCACAAGCCATTCATATGCTTGTGTTAACTCCTCTTCCTTATCTGTATTCATAGAATAACCTAAAGCTTTTAGGGCAACCATGAAAGCATCACGTTCAGAATCATAAAAATATAGTTTCCCTTTTAATTTCTCATTATGTAATATATGAAATCCTTGTTGTTGTAAGTCTTTTATATCTACATGTTGTTTATTATACACAAGTCCTACCGTTCCCCAAAAATAAGGTGCACTATATGTATTCTCAGGATCAAATGATAGCCCCTTTACACCATCCGCAACTTGCGATAAGTTTTTCACAATATCTTTATCTAATGGCTGTAAACGATCTTCTTTTATTAAACGCTCTATCATATAATCACTTGGCACAAGTACGTCATAAGCCTCTCCACCCTGTAATTTAGTATACATTAATTCATTAGAATCAAATGTATCATAAATAACTTTCACTCCATATTGACGCTCAAAAGCTGTATTTACTTCTGGATCAATATACTCACCCCAATTGAATACCTTTAGTACATTACTTCCATACTTCTCAATAGCAAGTTTTGGATCAGCAGTCTTTGCACTTTTATTTAAGGCAAAGAGTCCTCCAGTAACCATAAGAGCTACCACAACCATAATGAGTCTAATACTATGTTTTGCAATTTTATTATTTTTTTTATCTGCTTTTTCTTTTATTGCTGGTAATACATTCACTAAAATCAAGGTTAGCGTAATAATAACAACAATAATAGTAGATAAGGCATTTATACTTGGGTTAATTCTTTTAGACATCGTCCACACCAAAGTAGATATATTCTTTACTCCATTCCCTGTTACGAAGTAGGAAATAATAAAATCATCAAATGACATGGTAAATGCTATTAAAGCACCCGATACTATACCAGACATAATTTGCGGCACAATAACCTTTCTTAAAGCTTGTAGGGGTGTTGCACCTAAGTCCATAGCTGCTTCTGCTAAATTCGCATCTAAACTTCTTAATTTGGGCATAACACTTAATATGACATACGGAGTACAAAACGCAATATGTGCTAACAATAAAGTCATAAACCCTTTTTCAATTTGTAAAGATACATAAAACAACATCAAACCTACCGCTGTAACAATTTCTGGATTCAATATTGGTAAATCATTTATTTGAATAATAATCTCACGAACAACTCTTTTTGATTTAGAAAGACCAATAGCACTTATCGTTCCTACAAAGGTAGAAACAATCGTCGCAATCACAGCAATAATTAAAGTATAATAAATCGCTTCTAACATATTTCGATCCGAAAACATCTTTTCATACCACTGTAGCGAAAAACCATCAAAACTTGTCAATGAGCGAGAAGAGTTAAAAGAAAAAATGAGCATATATAAAATGGGAAAATAAAAGAATAAAAAGATACATCCCAATATTATTTTTTTCGTTAGACTCCCTTTCTTCATGATAAACCACTTCCTCTCTTACTCGCATTCCCTTTATCAAATTTCCTTGTAATGTACATAGATATCATAATGATAAAGGCCATAATCATCGAAATGGCACTACCAAAATTCCACTCCCCTACGGTTATAAATTGCGTTTCAATGATATTACCAATTAATAGATACCCTCCCCCTCCTAACAACTTAGGAATCACAAAACTCGATACGGATGGTAAAAAGACTAATGTAATACCAGAAATGACGCCAGGTAAGGATAAAGGTAGTGTAATTTTCAAAAAACGCTGGAGACGATTGGCACCCAAATCATTAGCGGCATCCAATAAGCTCTTATCCATTTTTGCTAAAGAAGAATGAATTTGTAAGATCATAAAAGGCACAAAATTGTAAACCATACCTAAAATAACCGCAAAATCAGTATATAAAAGTTGCTTAGGCTGAATTCCAAAAAAAGCAAGGATACTATTTACTAAACCATTATCGGATAATATCCCAATCCAAGCATACGTTCTAACTAACATATTAATCCACATCGGCAATGTGATGAGTAAAATGTATAAGTTGCGTTTTTTCTCTGATGAATTCGCAATGACATAAGCAACAGGATACCCTATAAGAATACACAGTATTGTCGTTATCAAGGCAATACGTATCGATAACCATAACGTATTTAAAAAATCAGGATCCGTAAAAAACTTTATAAAATGACTGAGGGTAAACGATAATGTCGCAACATCATTTCCCTCTTTCGAAAATGCATATAAAATAATTAACAACATCGGAATAACAATCATTGCACTTATCCATATCATATAAGGATAAGCTAATCTACGAAATGTCTTCATATTAATAACCCATCTTACTCATGACATGAATATCTTCTGGATAAAAGCTTAAGCCAACTTCTTTTCCTACTTCACTTATATCCGTTGTATGAATTTTAAATTCTCTCCCTTGTGTTGAAAAAGTTACTTTATATGTTCCTACTTTTATTGTTTCTGGATCAAAATCATAATCTACACTATCAATCTCAACGACACTCTCATCGCTTAATTTCCATCCCTGTGCATTCGCCCATGTTTTTAAGTCTGTATCAATTGCCGTACTTTCCTTTAACTCATCTACCGTTTTAAAGAAGTTAAATGCAGAAATAGCCTCATTTGCTTTCGAATTTTCTACATATTGTTGTTGTACTACCATTACATTAATCGTTACACTTGTTCCTGAGCTTGTCATAAACTCTACAGGATATGTACCAACTTCCTCTAAAATTTCATAATCAATTCTTGCTATCGAAAGATATTCATCATTTTCTGGATTCCATGCCTGTGCATCTGCACGTGCAATAATTTCAGCATCATTTAAATCTTTTACATCTTCAATATCTACATAAAAGTCATTTGCTGACATTTTTTCACCAGCTTCCACATTCACAATATCATGTTCTCTTGTCACATTCATCATAACTGTTACTGATGTTCCAGGTACAGTCTCTACCATAATTTCATAATGGACACCCTTAAATAAAACAGACTTCACAACTCCTGTCATCTTTCC
>CAZQFM010000044.1:0-10213 GCA_964592705.1 uncultured Erysipelotrichaceae bacterium | reverse complement strand
AAATCCTTTAACCCATACTGTCTATGTATGGGTGTTTTATATTCACTCTTAAGGTATATTGTTACCATATCAATTTAGGAGGTGTAAAGATGAACGAAGCGATTATAAATAGTAAAAAGGCTGTTGTTGGTGAAATTGCTGAGAAAATGAAAGCATCACAGTCTACTGTTGTAGTCGAATACCGCGGACTTAGTGTTGCTGAAATGACACAATTACGTCGTGATTTAAGTGCAGAAGGTATTGAGTTTAAAGTTTACAAAAACTCATTAGCACAACGTGCGGCGCAAGAAGCTGGTGTGGCAGAACTTGCTAATGATTTAACAGGACCTAATGCGATTGCATTCGGTAGTGATGCGGTTGCTCCTGCAAGAATCTTAGCAAACTTTGCAAAAGAACATGAGCAATTAGTTTTAAAAAGCGGAATTGTTGAAGGAAAAGTTGTTGACACAGCTACTATTAAACAATTATCTACATTACCAAACCGCGAAGGTATGATTTCAATGTTATTAAGCTGCTTACAATCACCAGTACGTGGATTTGCATGCGTAGTGAAAGCAGTAAAAGATCAAAAAGAAGCGCAAGCTTAATATAATTTAGGAGGAAATGAACATGGCGAAATTAACACATGAAGAGATCTTAGCTTACTTAGAAGAAGCTACAATTTTAGAACTTAATGACCTTATTGGTGCAATCGAAGAGAAATTTGGAGTAACTGCTGCTGCACCTGTTGCTGTAGCTGCTGCTGCAGATGCTGCTGCCGCTGGACCAAGCGAAGTAACTGTAACATTAACAGATGTTGGTGCTACAAAAGTAGCTGTTATTAAAGCAGTACGTGAAGTAACTGGATTAGGTCTAGTTGATGCAAAAGGTATCGTAGACAACACTCCAAGTGTAATTAAAGAAAACATTAAACCAGAAGAAGCTGAAGAAATTAAAGCTAAATTAGTAGAAGCTGGAGCAACTGTAGAAGTTAAATAATTCATCTAATATGAATTTGTAAAAAGCAATTGCTTTTTACCACCAAAAAAAGGACGTGAAGATATGAATCATTATTTCACAGATAATCGTCATTTAACAGAAAACCGGAAGGAAATATCTTTCCGGTTTTGGTGTTTTAGTTGTCGTTTTCTTACGGATAATGGAGTGTTTTCCAAAGATGCGATTGATTATGGTTCAAGAGTGTTGCTGAACGCCATTTATGATAGTAAACAGCTTGATGGTCGTATACTTGATGTAGGTTGTGGTTATGGTGTTATCGGTATTGCGTTAAAGAAAGCATTTCCAGATACTTTTGTGACCATGGTGGATGTCAATCCAAGAGCAGTACAACTAGCACAAGAAAATGCTCAGCTGAATGATGTACAAGTGGAAATATTGGAATCTAATATTTATGAAAAGGTGGAAGGAAGAAGGTTTGACAATATTATAACGAATCCACCGATTCGTGCGGGAAAAAAAGTAATATATAAAATATTTGAAGATGCTTATGAATATTTAGAGCAAAATGGATGTTTGTGGATTGTTATTCGTAAGCAACAAGGTGCCTTAAGTGCAAAAGCGAAACTGGAAGAAATTTATCATAATTGTGACATTATAAAAAAAGAGAAAGGGTATTATGTTTTAAAATGTGTGAAAAAGGATTGACAACTTGACATTGTGTTGTTATCATAGTAAATTGCATAATACTAAAAATATTATAATGGGTTATTTTATCCATTTTTGGGTTATATAACCTAGGAAAGGATGGCGTACATGGACAAAAAACAGCATTATCGTATTGTCGCTTCCGGTAAAAAGGCAGAGCGTCGTGACTATTCAAAAGTGAGTGGTAATCTGGAACTTCCTAATCTAGTGGAAATACAGACGAATTCTTTTGAGTGGTTTAAAAATGAGGGTATTAAAGAAGTTTTTGATGAAATTTACCCGATTACGAATTATAGTGGTAATATTAAATTACGATTTGTAGATTATGAATTTTGTGAACCTAAATATTCTGCAGAAGAATCTCAATTTCGTGAGTGTAATTTCGCTGCACCTTTAAAAGCAAAAATGGAGCTTGAAATTACGGATAGCGCTACTGGAGAAGTTATGAATAAATGGGAAGATGTCTTCTTAGGTGATTTCCCATTAATGACAGAAACTGGTACTTTTATTATTAATGGTGCGGAGCGTGTTATTGTTTCGCAGATTGTACGTTCCCCTGGTGCGTATTTTTCTACTGGGATTGAAGAGAAAACAGGGAAAGAATCCTATACATGCGAATTGATTCCAAGTAGGGGTACTTGGTTAGAATTCTTAACAGAAATGAAAAAAACGTCTACAGGACGTTTATTAAGCATGAGCATTGATAGAAAACGTAAAATGTTATCTTCTATTCTCTTTAAAGCAATTGGGATGTCAGTTGATTTAGATCGTAGTGAAGATGCATATGATACTACGCAAATAAAGACATTCCTTCGTGCGATGGGAAGAAATATTATAGAAGATGTTGCACAAGATGATGAAGAACGTGAATTTATGAATCTTTATTTAACGATGTATGCATCTTATTTCGGAAAGTATGAAGAAGTAGAAAATACATTATTAGCAGATAAAGTTAAGACAACACAAGAGGCGTTGTTATCTATTTATGAGAACCAACGTTCTGATGAAATTCCTACGTTAGATGGATCAATTACTTTAATGAATGCTAAGTTCTTTGATGCACGTCGTTACGATTTAACAAAGTCTGGAAGATTTAAATTACGTAGAAAGTTAAATGCTATTAATCGTATGGAGCATAATTTTCTTGCACAAGACATTTTGGCTACGGATGGTAGTGTGTTTATGTCTAGTGGGAAACTCATTCGTCGTGATGAAAGAAATGAGCTTCGTAAAGAATTAGAAAAAGGTATGCATGTTACAGCATTCCCATTTAATCCATTGTTCCATCATGAAGATAAAGTGGAAGTACCAACAAGTTATCAGCTGGGGCTTGTAGGTCGTATTCTTGCTACTGATGTAGAGTTAAATGACCAAACTCTATATGCTGGGTCTGTATTGACATTACAAGATGTAGAATTGCTAGGAAAAGAAGTTGAAAAGATTCATGTTCATGGTGGTGTTATTGCTAAAGAAGTGAAATTAGATGAGCAAAACATGCATGCTGTATTGAACTATGGACAACGCCTATATACTTTAGGTCGTTTAACAACCTCTCAGGGTGTTGATATAAAGGATGCAGAAGGAAATGTATACTGTGAAGGATTTGAACCACGTGTTAAAGCAGATCCATTATCTACAGAAGCGTTAGAAGAAGTTAAGGCTAAAGTTCGTAGTGGTGAGCATGTATCTGCTTGGCTTGTAGGGGCTGCCATTCAA
Source organism: uncultured Erysipelotrichaceae bacterium (assembly GCA_964592705.1). Taxonomy (GTDB): domain Bacteria; phylum Bacillota_I; class Bacilli_A; order Erysipelotrichales; family Erysipelotrichaceae; genus CAMWMY01. The sequence continues at coordinate 6,853 of CAZQFM010000044.1, read as the reverse complement.
GAAGTTCTTGTTCGTACAGAAAATAGTGATGATGTAGTGAAAATTATTGGTAACGACCCATTTGCTAATAAACATACTATTACTATTTCCGATATGTATGCACTGTATGCATATAATTTAAATATTATGGAAGGTGTTGGGGATACAGACGATATTGATATGTTAGGTCACCGTCGTATTCGCTCTGTTGGAGAATTGATTCAAAACCAGTTTAGAATTGGTTTAAGCCGTATGGAAAGAGTTGTAAAAGAAAGAATGTCGATTGCAGAGGTTTCTTCTTTAACACCGAAGAAATTAACAAACATTCGACCTTTAACAGCTGCTATTAAAGAATTCTTCTCATCTTCTCAATTATCACAGTTCATGGACCAACAAAACCCATTAGCGGAACTTACGAATAAGCGTCGTATTTCGGCATTAGGACCTGGTGGTCTTACAAGAGATCGTGCAGGGTTTGAAGTACGTGATGTGCACAGTTCACATTATGGTCGTATTTGTCCAATTGAAACACCAGAGGGACCAAACATTGGTCTTATCTCCAATATGACTACATATGGAAAAATTAATGAGTATGGATTTATTCAAACGCCATATCGTATTGTAGAAGCAGATGGAACAGTCAAAGATGAAGCGATATATTTATCTGCAGATGAAGAGGCTGACTATGTAATTGCACAGGCCAATGAGGTTGTTGATGGAAAATTAGTGAATGATCGTGTCGTTGCACGTTTAAATGGTGATACGATTATTGCTAAGCGTGAAGAAGTAGAATTAGCGGACGTTTCGCCAAAACAGATTGTATCCGTTGCGACAGCATGTATTCCATTCTTAGAAAATGATGATGCGTCTCGTGCTCTTATGGGAGCGAACATGCAACGTCAGGCAGTGCCTTTGATGAGTCCACATTCACCATTTGTTGGAACAGGTATTGAGTATAAAATTGCGAAAGACAGTGGTGTTGGTATCGTTGCAAAAGGTTCAGGTATTGTTGAATATGTCGATTCACAACGCATTGTTGTGGCAGAAGAAGAAGGTAGACGTGAATATCGTGTACGCAAATTCCAAAGATCTAATGCAGGTACAAGTATTAACCAAGTTCCAATTGTTAAAAAAGGTGAACGCATTGATAAGGGAGATATTCTTGCCGATGGACCTTCTATGGAGAATGGTGAGCTTGCTTTAGGACAAAACGTTACGATAGCATATATGACATGGTATGGATATAACTATGAGGATGCGATTATTATGTCTGAGCGTCTTGTACGTGATGATGTGTATACTTCTATCCATATTGAAGAGTATGATATTGATTGCCGTGATACAAAACTTGGACCTGAAGAAATTACAAGAGATATTCCAAACGTTAGCGAGAATGCATGCCGTAATCTAGACTCTAGAGGGATTATTATGGTTGGTGCGGAAGTAATGGAAGGAGATATTCTTGTTGGGAAAGTAACACCTAAAGGACAAAGTGAAATATCTCCAGAAGAAAAACTATTGTTAGCTATCTTTGGAGAAAAATCACGTGAAGTACGTGATAACTCGTTAAAAGTGCCACATGGTGGAGCTGGTATTGTTCATTCTATTCGTGTGTTTAAAAGAAGTGAAGGACATGAATTACCACCTGGTGTAAATGAAACAATTAAAGTATATATCGTTCAGAAACGTAAGATTTCTGAAGGGGATAAAATGGCTGGTCGACACGGTAACAAAGGGGTTATTTCGAAAATCCTACCTGTTGAAGATATGCCATATATGCCAGATGGAACACCTGTTGATATCATGTTAAATCCATTTGGTGTGCCTTCTCGTATGAACATTGGACAAGTACTAGAAATTCACTTAGGATTTGCGGCTAAAAAATTAGGTGTGAAGTTTGCTACTCCGGTATTCGATGGAATTAGCAATGAAGAACTTCGTGCCATTATGGAAGAAGCTGCTATGACAAAAGATGGAAAAACAGTACTTTATGATGGTCGTACAGGAGAAGCCTTTGATGAAAGAATTTCTGTTGGGGTCATGTATATGATTAAGCTTGCACACATGGTTGATGATAAACTTCATGCACGTGCTACAGGACCTTACTCACTTGTAACGCAACAGCCATTAGGTGGTAAAGCACAAAATGGTGGTCAAAGATTTGGTGAGATGGAGGTATGGGCATTAGAGGCTTATGGTGCTGCTCATACACTGCAAGAAATTCTTACAGTGAAATCGGATGATATTGTTGGACGTACGAAAACATATGAATCCATTATAAAAGGTAAAGATATACCAGAACCAGGTATACCAGAATCCTTTAGAGTATTGAAACACGAACTTCAAGCATTAGCTATTGATGTTAAGATGCTAAATGAAGAAGGTGTTGAAGTAGATCTTAAAAAAGGAGATCATGAAGAAGCTACTGCTCTTCCACCAATTGTTAATGAAGAAACGGTGGAAGGTGAAATGAGCGATATACTTCCAGAAGAAACTTTGGAAGCAGAAGATGAAGAAACTATTATCGTTGATGAAATGGATGATATGTTAGAAGATGAAACACTTGATCTTTCTATGGAAGAAGAGGAGGCGTAAAAAATGAGTGTTAATAATTTTGCCTCAATTCAGGTGAGCTTAGCCTCACCTGATAGAATCCATGAATGGAGTCATGGAGAAGTTAAAAAACCAGAAACGATTAACTACCGTTCTCAAAAACCAGAGCGTGATGGATTGTTTTGTGAGCGAATCTTTGGGCCAAGCAAGGACTGGGAATGTTATTGTGGTAAATATAAAAAAGTGCGCTATAAAGGTGTTGTATGTGATCGCTGTGGTGTTGAAATCACAAAGTCTAGTGTACGTCGTGAACGTATGGGACATATTGAGCTTGCAGCTCCTGTAGCTCATATTTGGTATTTACGTGGAATTCCAAGCCGTATGGCATTGTTGCTTGATATAACACCAAAACAGTTAGAAGAAGTTGTATACTTCGTATCATGGATTGTTACAGATCCTAAAGATACTAAATTATCTTATAAGCAAGTATTATCAGAAAAAGAATATCGTGAAAATGTTGCGATTTATGGACCTGGTAGTTTTACGGCACAAACAGGTGCAGAAGCGGCGAAAACACTTCTAGAAGAAGTAGACTTAGATAAGGAGTTTGCAGCTATTCAAGAGGAGTTAAAATCAGCACAAGGTGAGAAACGTAAAAAATTAATCAAACGTTTAGATACGATTGATTCATTCCGTAGCTCGGATAATAAACCAGAATGGATGGTACTAAGTGTAATTCCTGTTATACCACCAGATTTACGTCCTATGTTACAGTTGGATGGTGGACGTTTTGCGACAAGTGATTTAAATGATTTATATCGTCGTGTAATTACTCGTAATAATCGTTTAAAGAAACTGCTTGAGCTAGGAACACCTGCAATTATTGTACAAAATGAAAAACGTATGTTACAGGAAGCTGTTGATGCATTAATTGATAATGGGCGTCGTTCAAAACCAATAACAGGTGCTGGAGGAAGAGCCTTAAAATCACTTTCTCATTCATTAAAAGGGAAACAAGGACGTTTCCGTCAAAACTTACTTGGAAAACGTGTTGATTTCTCAGGACGTTCTGTTATTGCGGTAGGACCAGATTTAAAAATGTATCAATGTGGTATTCCACGTGAAATGGCAATTCAATTATTTAAACCATTTGTAATTAACGAAATTGTTAATCGAGAAATTGCAAGTAATCCTAAAACAGCTGAAAAGTTGATTGATCGCTTAGATCCACGTGTTTGGGATATTGTGGAGGATGTTATTGAAGGATATCCAGTACTGATGAACCGTGCACCTACGCTACACCGTTTAGGGATTCAAGCATTTAAACCAAAACTTGTAGAAGGGCGTGCTATTCGTCTACATCCACTTGTTTGTACAGCGTTTAATGCCGACTTTGATGGAGACCAAATGGCGGTTCACGTTCCATTAAGTGAAGAGGCAAGAGCAGAAGCACTTGTGATGATGCTTGGTAGCAACAATATCCTAGGACCAAAAGATGGAAAACCGATTGTTACACCATCTCAGGACATGGTTATGGGTAACTTCTATTTAACAATGGAAGAAACGGCAGAAGAATTTAGAGAAGCTGCGAAACGTTATATGGAAGCAGATTGTCCAGAAATGGCTGCTTTATGGAATACGTATGCGGATCATGAAGGGCATGTTTTCCATAGTGTAAATGAAGTGTTAATGGCATATGAAACAAAGCAAGTACACTTGCATTCTCGTATCGCAATATTAGCGAGATCATTAAATAAAACAATCTTTACAGAGGAACAAAACAATAAATATCTTCTTACGACAGTAGGAAAGGTTATCTATAATAATATGTTTCCTCTAGATTTCCCATATTTAAATGAAATAAGTAAAGAGAACTTTGAAGCAACACCAGATAAGTATTTCTTATCTATGGGAGAAAACGTTGAAGAAGCAATCCGTTCACTACCTATTGTCCCAGCATTTAAGAAGAAAGACTTAGGGAAAGTAATCGGAGAAGTATTCAAACGTTATAGTACAGAAAAAACATCTCAAATTCTTGATGAAATTAAAGATATGGGATTCAAATTCTCAACGGTTGCTGGAATTACTGTTTCACTAGCCGATATTGAAGTTGCGCCAAATAAACAAAAGCATGTGGATGCAGGTAAAGAAAGAGCGGAACAATTAAAAAGGTTGCGTAGTAAAGGAAAACTTACGATGCAAGAGTGGGAGCGTCATTTAAATAAACTATGGGCAGAAGTAAAAGATGAAATTGCGGATGAGCTATTAGCGAGTCTTGCGCGTAAAAACCCTATTAACATGATGGCTCGTTCAGGAGCACGTGGGAATACATCAAACTTTACACAGCTAGCAGGTATGCGTGGATTGATGGCAAAACCTTCTCAATCCAAATCAGCAAAAGGTGGATATGTACCTAGCATTATCGAGGTTCCAATTTACTCTTGTTTCCGTGAAGGGCTAAACGTGTCTGAGTTCTTTATTTCAACACATGGTGTGCGTAAAGGGTTAACTGATACAGCCTTAAAGACAGCAGAATCAGGATACCTTACACGTCGTCTTGTAGATGTTGCACAAGATGTTATCATTAAACAAGAAGATTGTGGAACAGATAAAGGTTATTGGGTTGAAGCAATTATTGATCGTAAGACAAATACCGTTATTGAGAGTTTATATGATCGCTTAGTTGGTCGTTATACAAAACAAGTTGTCCAAGATCCTACGACAGGAGAAATGATTATAGATTCTGATGAATTTATAACTGAGGAAATAGCAAAACGTATTGAAGATGCAGGAATTGAAGGTATCTATATACGTAGTGCTTTCACATGTAAATCCATTTACGGTGTATGTAAAAAATGTTATGGTAGAAACATGGCAACTGGTAAAGATGTGGAAGTAGGGGAAGCAGTAGGTACTATGGCAGCACAATCTATTGGGGAGCCAGGTACACAGCTTACTATGCGTACATTCCATACCGGAGGGGTTGCGAGTGCAGATGGAGGAGATATTACACAAGGTCTTCCTCGTGTAGAAGAACTATTTGAAGCGCGTTGTCCTAAAGGAGCTGCTGTATTAGCTAAAATTAGTGGTGAAATAACAGCAATTAATCAGTTAGAATCTTTAAATGGTATGGAAGTTGTTATTACAAATGATAAAGAAAGTATTGCGCATAAAGTTGCTATGACGCAAGCGATTCGTCTTTGGATGAAAGTTGGAACGAAGGTAGAAGCTGGAGATAAGATTACAGAAGGGCAAGTAAACCCAAAAGAGTTATTAGAAGTAGCAGGGGTACGTCAAGTACAAAACTACATTTTAAAAGAAGTAAAAAAGGTTTACCAAAGCCAAGGTATCGAAATTTCTGACAAGCATATTGAGGTTGTCATTCGTCAAATGTTACGTAAAGTTGTAGTACTTGAAGGAAATGATACAAACCTAAATTCCGGTGTTCAGATTTCATTGACAGAAATTACAAAAATTAACCGTAGTGCATTATTGAGTGGAAAAAGACCAGCAACCTTCTCACCTGTTTTATTAGGTATTTCTAAAGCGTCTGTAGAGACGGATTCCTTCTTATCTGCGGCATCTTTCCAGGAAACAACAAAAGTATTAACAGATGCTGCTATTAAAGGAAAGAAAGACTATTTAATAGGTCTAAAAGAGAATGTTATTATTGGTAAGTTAATTCCAGCTGGAACTGGATGTCATGCGGAACGTGAAACAAGTAAGAAAATTGCAGAAAAGGCTGCAGAACTTAAAGCAAAGCGTGAAGAAAGAAATCGTCAAGAGGATCCAGTGGATAGTTTTATGACATTTGTACCTCAGCAAGAAAAGATTACAGTTGAACAAATAAATGAAATAATGCAAGATGATGATTTGAGCATTCTAGAAGATGAATAAAACTTGTTTATTGAGTAAGTATAGCTAATAAGTACTTAATAAAGTACTATTAGATATAGGAAAAGAAGAGGAGTACATTCATGGTTATGGGTGTACTCTTTTTTGATATAGTTTGCAGTCATATCTATTTGGAAAAAAGTGAATGATTTGATGTGAAATGCCTAGAATTTATCTTTGCATTGAACATGAAGATTAAAAGAAGTAAAATGATAAATAAAGATTGGATAGTTAAAGGTTTATGAAATATATTTTTTGTAAATATTTATTTCATTTTATAGTAATTTTGAAAAAACAAAAAGCTCTACATTAGCAAAAATATGGAATGAAGAATTGATGATAGAAAGATTAAGTGAAAAAAATAAAAAAAGTAAAAAAAGGAGTTGACAAAGGGGATAAAAGTTTGATATTATGGGTAGGCACTCAA
>CAZQFM010000043.1:0-10459 GCA_964592705.1 uncultured Erysipelotrichaceae bacterium | reverse complement strand
AAATGCACCTTTTATATAGGTGTTTTTCTTTACCATTTCGTATAGATAAATACTATAAGATATTTTTTCTCTTTTTATAATTTACATAACTATTAATCCCTACATAATATTTTAGAACATGTTAATAATGTCTCATGTAAAGATGAAAAATCAAGACTTAACACATTCACAAATGCTTTAATAATAAAATCTTTATATTTTGCATCTGTTTTAAAATAATTACTTACACTTGTCATGTTTTGCGAACCTTTATTAGTAATATAACTCTCATTCAATACTCGTACTATTCCTATAATTAAATTTTCTAATTTATTTAAATAATCATCTTGTGTATAATTTGATATAAAAGCTCCATATTGAAAACTATCTTTACCTATTATTTCTCTTGACTCACTATTAATCAAATCATCAAAATGTAAATCGTTATTAACGTAACGATACAATAAGCCGAATATTGCAAAAATCATACATTTACCGTTTCCTAAGATTACTTTCTCATCATTATTTATTTTACTTTTTGGTTCTTTCAACTTTTTTTCTACTTCTCCATATTGTTTATATAAATTTATTAAATCTAATAAAAATTTCTTTTTATTTATATCTTTTTCATAACTCTTACGATAAATTTTATTATATGAAGTATCATTTTCAAAAATCTTCTTTTTACCACTTCTTGCTGTTCCTGGTTGTTGATAAATAAACGATAGAATTATTTGGCCTAGCTCATCATTTTTAATATTAATTAAAGTTTGAGATCTTCTTCTTTTCTCACCTCTCTTTATCTCTAGATTCACTCCTTCATTTGCCAACCAATGTTTTAATTGTCGCATTTCAGGTGAATTTGACTTTAAATCTCTCGGCGTAATAGGCTTTTGAGAGTTGGTAGCTTCCGCTATCTTAGTATAAAATTTTTGCTCATTATCACTTTTATTTGCTATAATTTTACATGGTATAAAAAATTCTTTTTTATTATTTCCTTTATATTCTCCAATACGATTTGTTGTTTGTCCTCCATTTACAATGGAAAAATCAGATAACCATATTTTATCACCATCGATATCAAATTCTTTACATGCAATGATAATACCATTATTTAAAAACCAAAAATTTTCTCTTTCCTTATTTAATGTCTCCTTAATACCATCATCTACTGACTTATGTACGATATATTTTCGTATATTTAAATCAAATAACCCATTGTTTTTAAATTTATTATACATGTCAATCAATGAAATGTTGCTTATATTCACCATAATTCCTTCTTGTTGTTTATTCGAATATTTCAAAATATTATTCGCTTTATCAATTGAAATTCTATATTGACTTACAGTATCAATATTAGAAATATAATCATTTATTTTAGAAATAATTTCTGCAAGTGATAAAATTGTAACCATATCTTTAGTATATATATTTTGTTCATCTTCTACCTTATTGTAGTAATTTTCAGTATCGATTTCACAGGCAACAAATATTTTATATTCAATATTGTATTCACCTTCATCCGGTAAGGCATCTAATGAATTTTGTAAAACCTCTCGCAACTTAGGATTATAGTGTCCTGTTTTTCTAATTTTAAAATTCTCTATTGTTGTACTCATTTTATTTAATTCTGATATTAATTCATTTGGTGTAAACTTATTTACAAATTTACACTGTCCAATAATAACCTTATTATCATCATCATCAAAATAAGCAAAATCAATTCCCCCATCATCCGGACCATTTGTGATAAAACGTTCTGCTTCCATTATTGATCTTTCTAATTCAAAATCTTTTAAACAATATAGTATACACATTAATAGCTCAAAAGCATGACTCTCATCAATATTTGGATTAAACTTTTTTATTTTAACTAATTCTGATTCTAAAACTTCTCTCATTCCCATCACCTCTTATAAAATTAGATCACAATTTTATACTAATTTCAATATAATTATTTAAAAAAAGAAAAAAACGCCTTATTCAAGACGTTACTTAACTATCTGGCAGGGGTGACAGGAATCGAACCCGCGTCAGCGGTTTTGGAGACCGTTATACTACCATTGTACTACACCCCTAAATAATGACTACTATACTATAGTACCATAGATACCACTATATAGCAATACAAAAATATAAAAAACATCATATCTAAAGTGAAAGAAAGCTACGATATCCGTAGCTTCCTTCCCATTTCTTCTTAGAAACGTTCGTGCATTGTTCTAGAAATTACTTCATCTTGTTGTGCTTTTGTTAACTTGTTGAAGTTTACTGCATAACCAGAAACACGCACAGTTAATTGAGGATATTTTTCTGGATGAGATTGTGCATCCAATAAAGTAGAACGATCAAATACGTTTACATTTAAGTGGTGTCCACCGTTTTCTGCATATCCATCAATCATAGATACTAAGTTGTCCATTCTGTTTGTCATTATTTAGTCCTCCTTTTTACCTAATGCATCAGGTACAATTGAAAATGTATTACTAATTCCATCTCTTGAGTGGTCATATGGAAGTTTTGAAACGGATTGTAAAGATGCTAAAGCTCCTTTTTCATCACGTCCATGCATTGGGTTTGCCCCTGGCGCAAATGGCTCTCCAGCTTTTCTTCCATCTGGTGTACTTCCTGTTTTCTTACCATACACAACATTACTTGTAATCGTTAGAATACTCATAGAAGGCACTCCATCACGATATGTTTCATGTTTACGAATTTTATTCATAAAACGTTTTACCAAATCAGCCGCAATTTCATCTACACGGTCATCATTGTTACCATATTTAGGGAAATCTCCTTCTACTTCATAATCATATGCAATGCCATCTTCATCACGAATTACTTTTACTTTCGCATATTTAATAGCACTTAAAGAATCAGCCACAACACTTAAACCAGCAATACCTGTCGCAAAGAAGCGACGTACTTGTGGATCATGTAATGCCATCTCTGCAGCTTCATATGAATATTTGTCATGCATGTAGTGAATAACATTCAGTGTATTTACATAAAGTCCAGCTAACCAATCCATCATTTGATCATATTTCGTCATAACTTCATCAAACTCTAAATACTCTGATTTGATTGGTTCAAAACGTGGAGATACTTGTACTTTTTTCTTTTCATCAACACCACCGTTGATCGCATACAATAATGCTTTCGCAAGGTTTGCACGAGCTCCAAAGAACTGCATATCTTTCCCGATTCTCATACAACTCACACAACAAGCAATCCCGTAGTCATCTCCCATTTCCGGACTCATTAGGTCATCATTTTCATACTGAATCGAACTTGTGTTAATACTCGTCTTCGCACAGAAACGTTTAAATTCTTGTGGAAGCTTCGTACTCCATAATACGGTCAAGTTTGGTTCTGGTGCAGGCCCTAGGTTATTTAGAGTATGAAGAATACGGAACGAGTTTTTCGTTACAAGTGTTCTTCCATCAATTCCCATACCACCAATGGATTCTGTAACCCAAGTAGGGTCTCCACTAAATAAATCATTATACTCTGGTGTTCTCATAAATTTCACAAGACGAAGCTTCATAACGAAATGATCGATCATCTCTTGTGCTTCTTTTTCTGTAATCACACCATTTTGTAAATCACGTTCAATATAAATATCAAGGAACGTAGAAGTACGACCGATAGACATAGCAGCACCATTTTGATCTTTTACAGCTGCCAAATATCCAAAATACAATGCCTGAATCGCTTCTTGTGCTGTTTGTGCAGGTCTTGAAATATCACATCCGTATATTTCTGCCATCTTTTTCATATCCTCTAAAGCATTAATCTGCATTTGCATTTCTTCACGATCACGAATTTTATCTGCAGTCATTGCTCCATCTAATAAAGCTTTTTGCTCTTTACGCTCTGCTACTAGAAAGTCAATTCCATATAATGCTACACGACGATAATCCCCGATAATACGTCCACGTCCATACGCATCTGGTAATCCCGTGATGATGGCACATGAACGAGCTTTACGCATTTCATCCGTATAAGCATCAAAAACACCTTGATTATGTGTTTTACGATATTTTGTGAAAATTTCTTTGATTTCAGAATCTAGCTCAAATCCATACGATGCAAGTGCACTCTCACTCATTTTAATACCACCAAATGGTTGAAGAGAACGCTTAAACGGCTTATCCGTTTGGAACCCTACGATTTTCTCAAGATTTTTATCCAAGTAACCAGCACCATGTGATGTTAAGCTTGATACAACTTTTGTATCTGCTTCTAATACTCCACCAGCTTCTTTTTCTTTTTTGTTCAGCTCCATAACCATATCCCACAACTTCGTAGTTGCTTCCGTTGGGCCTTCTAGAAACGTATCATCACCCTCATAAGGCGTGTAGTTACGCTGAATAAAGTCTCGGACATTTACTTCTTTTGTCCAATGTCCAGGTTCAAATCCTATCCACTCTTTCATATCATTACCTCTTTTCTTCATTACTGGAACGGGCGTTTACAAACAATACCAATGATCCACATTAAAGTAGGTATTTTGACAGTCTACTAGGCTATCTATTTTATTGATGATTGTACTTCCACATTCCAATCATGTATATACTTAGTATACGTGACACCCTTCGTGAATGTCAACCAAAAATCAAGAACTTTTCCCTTACCTATCATTTACTTCCATAAGCTTCATTTCTAACCAAACATCTAAAATTTCAGCTGGTTGATAACCGCTTACACGAGCAATCTCTATATCTCCATCACACAATACCAAAGTAGGTATTTTTTCAATTTGTAATGTTGTTAACCATTCCCGTATATCTGCTTGTTGTTCATCAATAGAGACACTACGATATACAAGTTGTGGATACTTATGTAAAATAGTAGTAACCTCTTGATGCAAAGATACACAACCAGCACAACTACTTCCCTGTACTTCTAATAATGTTAATGTTTTCTTCATTCGTTTTCCTCTTTTCCGTATAAAATATACTTTGCACGCTCCACTTGTTCTTTTGTAGGAGGCTGTACATCTTGTAAACGATACTTCATTTTTAGGGTTTCATATTTCACAACCCCCATCGTATGATATGGTAAAACTTCGACTTTCTCTACCGTATACAACGTATCTAAAAAGGTGCGCAACATCTGTAAATCCTCTTCATCTGTCGTATATCCTGGTACTAGGACATGTCGAATCCACATCGGCTTTTGATGATCACTCAAAAACTTCGCAAACGCAAGTGGCTTCTTATTCGAAAGACCTGTCAACGCTTTATGTTTCTCATCATCCGCATGCTTAATATCTAACAAAAACAAATCACATACATCTAATAAACGTTCATATTGTGCTACGATGTTTGCATCATCCTGCTCAAAATATATTCCAGACGTATCTACACACGTATGAATCCCTTTTTTCTTTAATTTTCCTAACAAATCAATGACAGCTTCTATTTGTAATAAAGGCTCTCCTCCCGATATAGTGACACCTCCTCCATTTCGAAAATATGCCTTATATTTCAAAATTTCTTGTACAATCTCATCCGTATCCTTTTGCTTACCATCTCCACTAAGCCAAGTATCGGGATTATGACAATAAGCACAACGCAATGGACAACCTTGCATAAAAACAACAAAACGTACCCCTGGTCCATCTACCGTTCCAAAACTTTCATAAGAATGAATTTCTGCTTCCACAACGATTCCTCCTCAATACCTTGTTCTTCTAGTATATCATATTTCTTTTTATATAGGACAAAAAAATCCTTCCTTAAAGCTCTCTATTTATACTATGAAATATGATATAATAGAGAAATAAAAGGTAGGTGCCATAATGAAAATCTCAAATGTTCAAATCCAATCTTTCTTACAAAACGATACCCTTTATGAACAAGGAAAAGAGCTTGCAAAAAGTGGTGTTATTAGTTCCTTAGAACTAGATGAACATAGTGATCCTGCTTTCCATTACATACATGCTACACTTTCTATACAAAAAACATATTATGAAGTAAACATATCCATTGATACACTCTATACATTAGTTGCTGGTTATCATTGTACATGCAAAGGCTATGAACAAACCAAACTTCCTTGTATACATTGTAGTACTGTGTTATCTCATATAAATAATCAAACAAACCAACATACAACAAGTGAAGATGATTTTATACAAAGCGATGAAATCGCATTAAAAGTCATTCAAAGTTATGAAAACTTACAACGAGGAGAAATTCTTTCTAGTCATACTCCACAAACAATTCAGGTGACACCTACTCTCGATATTCATACATATAACAAGCCTATTCTAACGATTAAAGTAGGTCACACAAAATCATATCAAATCAAAAATTTCCAAACCTTTCTAGATAATATAAGAAACCATGTTACGCATACTTATGGGAAAGATTTAACGTTTCTTCATCATATCAATTGCTTTCATAAAGATAGTCAAGACCTTGTCTCTTTTCTATTAAAGTACGAACCCCAATACCAGGACACACAACCTTTAGACTTACCACATCGTTACTTTTTGATAACACCCTTCGCACTTGATGCCTTCTTTGACTTATATAAAGATAAAAACATCTCTTTTCAAACCCAGCATTCAACAACATTATTAACATGTAAGAGTATAAATCCATCGTTTACTCTTTTATGTTCCCAAGTAAATGAACAGTTGTATCATATATCCCTCTTAGAAAAAGAGTTTCATATTTTAGAAGGTATCAATTATCAATATATTCAAATCCATGATACACTCTATCGCTGTGATGAAACGTTTACCCAATATGCCATACCTTTTTTAAGTAGCTATTTCCATCATCCAGACACATGGCAAATTAGTAAAAAAGATATGATACGCTTTTACCAAAATATACTTATGAAACTTCCTAATTCCATTATATACGATGGTGTAGATTTATCTTCTTTTGCCCCAGCATCTCTCATCAGTAAAGTATACATAGATATCCAATCCCCTCACTCCCTCTGTGTTAAACTTATATATACCTATGGGGAGAAAGAGTTTCATGCCTTTCACACAGAAATAGACAATACTATACGAAATTATACCGAAGAAAATCATATACGACTTTTATTAGAAGAGTATATGACACGTATTGATAGGATAGAAGGTATGGCCTATATTGAACAAAATCAAGATGCCTTATATACCTTTCTACAATCTGGTTTACCTGCATTAAGTTCATATGCTCAAGTATATACAACAAAACGCTTCCAGCAATTACGTATAAAAGAACCTATGCAAATATCCTTAGGTGTGCGTCTACAAGGAAATCTTCTAGACTTTCATATTGATTTAGAAGATTTCCCAATAGAAGAGTTACAAGCTGCCTTACAAGCTTATCGTCTTCATAAAACATATTATCGAATGAAAAATGGGGATTTTATCAATATTGAAAATAGCTCTCTATCAGAGCTTGCTACACTACTAGAGACTATGCAAGTAACACCGAAAGAGCTTATACAAGGAACTTGGGAACGAGATGCTTTTCAAGCCCTTTACTTCGATTCTCATTTCCAAGAAACAAATCAATTACATGTAACATGTGATACAAACTTTACATCACTCATACAAGATATTACTCATTTTAAGCATCGTACCTATCCCCTTCCTACACACTTACAAACCGTTCTTCGAGAATACCAAAAAGAAGGGTTTCAGTGGCTGAAAACATTATCTAACTATGGCCTCAATGCTCTTCTTGCTGATGATATGGGGATTGGTAAAACACTACAAATCATCGCTCTGTTAGAATCTGAATTACTAGAAAAAGGGTCTACTACTTCTATCGTAATATGTCCTTCTTCCTTAATGTACAATTGGATAAAAGAACTAGATAAATTTACCAAACACCTCACATATTGCATGATTAGTGGATCGAGTCAAAAACGAAAACAACAGATTGCCAATGCCTCCAATTATCATGTTATCATAACTTCTTATGATTATATCAAACGAGATATTGAGGAATATACTTCTCTTACCTTTTCACACTGTATATTAGATGAAGCACAATATATCAAAAATCCTATGACAAAAAATGCAAAAGCAGTTAAGCAATTACATGCAAAACATAAAGTGGCTCTAACAGGTACTCCTATAGAAAACGCATTGTCGGAATTATGGTCTATCTTTGACTTCTTAATGCCTTCTTATCTATTTAGTTATCAAGAATTTCGTAAACGTTTTGAAATAGCTATTATAAAAGATCAAGATGAAGAAGCCCTTCAACAGCTAAAAAATAGGATTCAACCTTTCTTACTTCGTCGTTTAAAGAAAGATGTTTTAAAAGAACTTCCTGATAAAATGGAACAAACACTCTTTATTGAACTAGAGGAAGAAGCTAAAACACTGTATGCAGCCAATGTTTCCTCCATGCGAGAAGAACTACACCACCATTTACAACAAAATGGCTTGCCAGCAAGTCGGATGATGATATTAAGTATGCTTACACGCTTACGACAATTATGTTGTGATCCAAAATTATTATATGAAAACTACCATCAAACAGGTGCGAAGATACAAGCTTGTATAGAGCTTATTGAACATTGTCATCAAGCTTCTAAAAAAGTATTAGTATTCTCTCAATTTACATCCGTATTAATCTTACTACAACAACACTTACAACAACGACAAATAGCTTATTATACATTACAAGGATCAACACCTAAACAACAACGTCAACAGATGGTTGATAAATTTCAAGCAGATAAAACCCCTGTCTTTTTAATCTCTTTAAAAGCTGGTGGTACTGGCTTAAATCTTACAAGTGCAGAAGTGGTTATTCATTTTGATCCATGGTGGAATCTCTCTGCTCAACATCAAGCAAGTGATCGAGCTTATCGTATAGGACAACATCGTAATGTACAAATTTATAAACTAATAGCAAAAGATACTATTGAAGAAAGAATTCTACAACTACAAGAACAAAAAGAGAACTTAAGTGATGCTCTTATTCAACGCAGTGAAGATATCCTATCTTCTATGTCACAAGAAGATATCTTAAAACTCTTTATATAAAAACGTGTGCGTAATGATTCGTACACGTTTTCTTATAATAAATCCCAATATTCATTCCATCGCTCTTCTCGAATAGGCATAGGAATATGATTATCAAAATATAACACCATTGCTGGTTGTATCCCATTCCAATCATCCACAAATGCTACATGTGTGAGATGCCCTTCTCGAATCAACTTTTTAGCTTTTGCATGATAATTAAAATAATTCATATGATCCCTCATTTCTTATCCTATGATTCCCCCAAAAAGTACCTTTAATCATTCACACATCTCTCTTTTTCACATAAGATACATAAGAGAGGGGATTTTGTATGAAACTGATGAGTCCAGGGCCAAGTACATGTGATCCACATGTATATCAAATCATGTCTAAACCACTGATTCACCATCGAAGCCACGACTTCTTAAACATTTATCAACGCATCGTACACAACATGCGAAAGATTGTACAAGATCCTACAAGTGAAATTATTATACAAAATGGTAGTGGTTCTTATGGTATGGAAGGTACCATCAAAAACCTTTTTCATCCACATGAAAAGGTTTTATGTATACAGACTGGATACTTTTCACAACGTTTTTCTGCTATGGCACGTATGCATCAATTAGACGTTATATGCATATATACACCATTTGGTGATACCTTTCATTTAGAAGATATAGAAACTGCCTTAACGTTACACCCAAATATAAAAGGTATTCTTGTAACACATTGTGAAACACAAACAGGTGCTTTACAAGATCTTGCTAGTATCGGTAATCTTGCTCATAACCACCAAGTACTTTTCGTTGTAGACAGTATTAGTGGGATTATTATGAATCCACTTCATATGAAGCATCATCATATTGATGCTGTTATCATGTCATCACAAAAAGGCTTTTCTATACCTCCAGGTTTATATATGGTAGCCCTTAGTAAGAAAGCAATCCAAAAAATGCAAACAGTATGTGTAAATAGCTATGTATTTGACTATAAATTAATCCTAAAAAAGTACTATGATGATACTAAAATCAATGCTACACCTGCTATTTCTCTTTATCTTGCACTTGATTACATGTTAGCAAAACTACTAGAACACGATATATCTTATTGGAATCGATATTATCATAACCTTCATACTGTATTATGCGAAGGGTTAACGCTACTTGGATACCAACTCGTATCTCCCTGTATGAGTCACTCCCTTGCGGTTTGTAAAACACCTCCTACAAAGAAGGCATCCACTATACAAAAACAACTCTGTGATCAATTCCAAATTCGAATCGAAAGAGGACTTCTTGATACTAGTGATCGTATATTAAGAATTGGATGTATGAATTATACTACCCTACAAGATATCCAAGATTTACTAAAAGCACTGAATGAGGTAACCTATGGCACATGAAATAACAATGTATAATGATCTATCTCCCAAAAACTACCTATTACATTTATTAACCGTATATCCTTATGATATCG
>CAZQFM010000042.1:0-10697 GCA_964592705.1 uncultured Erysipelotrichaceae bacterium | reverse complement strand
ATGGCCCGTTGGAGAAACGGTTAACTCACATGCCTTTCACGCATGCATTCACGGGTTCGAATCCCGTACGGGTCACCATTTTATAAAATCACTGTTCAAAGAACAGTTTTTTTATTTTTGTATTTGAAATAGATACTTTTGTATGAGATATTAAAATCTTTTAAAGAGTAAAGCTTTACCAATGTGGATGAGCAAAATACTTTGTTGTTAAGTGAAGAAGAATAGATAATTACATCCAATAGGAATAGCCTTTTTTTTTTTTTTTTTTTTAATTTTTCACTCCTTCCCTGACCTTGAGAGTATTTACTCGAACTTTTTTATAAAGTTCGGTTAAATATAAGAAAAGGCCCATACCAATAAGGTATGAGCCTTTTTATATTACAATTGGTGCGGATGAAGGGACTCGAACCCCCACGGTTGCCCGCCAGATCCTAAGTCTGGTGCGTCTGCCAATTTCGCCACATCCGCATGTACTCTATAAGTATAACATAGTTTTTATTTATTGCAATATGAATTTACTAAAAAATGATTGATTGTAACTTCATTTTATAATTCATGATAAAAACTCTTAACAAATAAGAAGAAGTATGTTATGATATGCACAACACATAGGTCTTTAAATTGATCCAGAGAGGTCGATAAGGCAATAAACTTATTTTTTTGTCATGTAAAGGTAGATCTATGCATAGGTCTACCTTTCTTTATTGTATCTGTGTGAAGAAAGAGAGGTATTATATGAAATCAAATGTATTATTAGACGTACATGATAAGCCAAAATCTTTACAATGGGCTTTATTATCATTCCAGCATGTATTTGCGATGTTTGGTGCTACTATTTTAGTACCTATTATTACTGGTTTTCCTATTTCAGTAGCCTTATTCGCATCAGGTATTGGAACACTTATTTATATTTTATGTACAAAGGGGAAAGTTCCTGTATATTTAGGAAGTTCATTTGCTTATATAACAGCTGTACAAATAGCAGTAGCTGCTATGAGTGGTGATATTTCTGCTGCACAGACAGGACTTATGTTAATAGGATGTATTTATGTGATTGTTGCAGTACTTATCAAATTTATTGGTAAGAACTGGATAGATAAATTACTTCCACCGATTGTTATTGGTCCTATGATTGCGGTAATCGGTTTAGGGTTAGCAGGAAATGCTGTTAGTAATGCTGGATTTATTGAAAACGGAGATTGGAAAAGCATGCTTGTTGCAGTATTTACATTTCTTGTAGCGGCCTTTATTTCCACAAAGGCAAAAGGATTCTTTAAAATTATACCGTTTTTAATTGCTATTTTATGTGGTTATGTATTATCTATATTCTTAGGATTAGTAGATTTTACACCTGTAATAGAAGCAGGTTGGTTTTCTCTTCCATCCTTTGCTTTCCCATTTGCTTTAGGAAATTTTGCACAATATAAATTTTATTTTGGACCAGAGACATGGGCGATATTACCAGTAGCCTTAGTTACGATTTCAGAACATATTGGAGATCATACTGTATTAAGTAAAATATGTGGAAAGAACTTTTTGAAAGATCCAGGATTGGAAAGAACATTAATGGGGGATGGAGTTGCGACAGCAGTTTCTGCTTTTATCGGTGGGCCTGCAAATACAACATATGGTGAAAATACTGGAGTTATTGGAATGACGAAAGTAGCAAGTGTATATGTGACAGGAGGAGCAGCATGTATTGCTATTGCATTGGCATGTATTGGGAAAGTTTCTGCTCTTATTTCAACCATACCAAATCCTGTTTTAGGTGGAATGAGTATTTTATTATATGGGGTAATTGCAAGTAATGGTTTACGTGTACTTATTGATCATCGTATTGATTTTTCAAAACAAAGGAATTTAATTATTGCATCAGCTATGCTTGTTATTGGATTAGGTGGAGCAGTGTTACCATTAGGAAACATCGTGACACTATCAGGTACAGCATTATCTGCTTTTGTTGGTATTTTATTAAATCTTTTATTACCTTCAAAAGAGAAAGAGCCAAAAGAGTCAGAGATATAAAGAGTATATTTTTATCTTATATAAGATTGAAGGATGATGCTAATAAGTAATTTCTCATAATCACTTTTGTGAAGGGATAATGAAAATATAAATAATGATATTTAGAGCATCTTCTGAAACTTTACATTCAAAAGATGCTTTTTTTGATAGGAGGAAATATATGCGTAGAAAGAAACAAAGGAATGTAAATAATCTTGCTATGAAAATGGGAATTGGATTAGTTCTTGGTCTTTTAGCTGGTGCAGGGTGTATTTTTTTTAGAGAGTATAGTATTGCGAATGGAAATCAACATTTTTGGATATTTTTACAAAATTTGTTATTTGAAGATATTACCAAACAAGATACAAATGGTGCTATTGGAATTTTTTATATCATAGGGCAATTATTTGTGAATGCATTACAATTAGTGATTATTCCAATGATCTTTACTTCTATTGCACTTGCTATGTGTGATATTTCGGATACAAAGAAGTTAGGTAGGATTTCTTATAAAACATTAAGTTACTTTCTTTTAACTTCTATAGGAGCTTTATTATTAGCTGGAATTGTCGGTATTTTGATTTATCATGCTGGGTGGTTTCAAGTTAATGTAAATACTGGTATTAGCCAAAGTACAGTCTCTACAACAAGTAATCCTTTGTCTGTTTTCTTAAGCATCATTCCAGGTAATATAACAACGGCATTTTCTAGTAATAGTTCTGTATTGGCTGTTGTCTTTCTAGCTGTTGTTACAGGATTATCTATGAATGTTTTACAAGAAAAAGTGAAGTATTTAAAAATGTTATTACGAGAAATTCATGATATCGTTGTCGTTTTTCTAACGTTTGTTATTCACAAGTTTGGTCCTTTTGCTATTTTTGTATTAGTTACTAGAACATTTGCTATATATGGAATTGAACATTTACGACCTGCACTTATATATGTTGTTGTTACGATTGTATGTTTGTTGCTATATTTAGTGTTTGGGTATGGAGGTATCTTATGCTTAACAACCAAATTACGTCCTCTACCATTTATTAAAAAGATGGGAAAAGTAGCGATGTTTGGATTTTCAACATCTTCAAGTGCAGCTACTTTACCATTAAATACAAAGACAACGGTGGAAGAGTTAGGAGTTCATGAAGATATCGCATCTTTTACTCTCCCGTTAGGAATGACAATTAATATGAATGGGACAGCAATTATGCAAACAATAGCAGCTATTTTTATCGCTACATCAGCAGGATATGAAGTTACTATAGGAAGTGTCTTGTTGATTGCTGTACTTGCATTAATTGCATCTGTTGGTACACCTGCAGCACCAGGTGCAGGAGCTATTATTTTATTCACAGTATTAACAGGTTTAGGTTATACAAATGATGCAGCTATTTTAGCGTATTCACTCATTTTAGCTATTAATCGTCCTATTGAGATGGTTGTAACATCATTGAATGTAGTAGGTGATAGTGCTGCCTGTGTATATGTTGCAAAGTCAGAAGGGCTACTTGATGAGAAACAATATTATTCATAATGCTAAAGAAGGCAGAATAAAACTGCCTTTTTTGATGAAAAAAGAAAAATTAGCACTTATAGGTTGACAGTGCCAATTAAATAGCATATACTATTAGCAGACTTACAGAAAGAGTGCTAGTAGGAGGTAATCATATGGCAAAAAAGAAACAGTTTAAAGCAGAATCAAAACGTCTTTTAGATTTAATGATCAATTCTATTTATACACATAAAGAGATTTTTTTAAGAGAACTTATTTCGAATGCAAGTGATGCAATTGATAAGTTGTACTATCAATCACTGACAGAAAATTTAAGGGATATAGAGCGTAGTCAGTTGAAAATTGAAATTGATTTAGATCATGAACAACGTAAAATTACTATTCGTGATAATGGTCTTGGTATGAGTAAAGAAGAACTTGAAGAAAACTTAGGTACGATTGCGAAAAGTGGTTCTTTAGCTTTTAAAAAGAAATTAGAAGATTCAGAGAGCAAGGAAGAAGATGTTGATATTATTGGGCAGTTTGGAGTTGGATTTTATTCTGCTTTTATGGTAGCTAAAGAAGTTGAAGTAGTTTCTAAAAAGTATGGAGAAAGCCAAGCTTATTTATGGAGAAGTAATGCAAGTGATGGTTATACTATTGAAGAAACGGATAAAGATACAAATGGTACGAGCATTACTCTATATTTGAAAGATAATACAGATGAAGAAAACTATGATGAATATGTGCAAGCATTTGCAATAGAAAACTTAGTAAAAAAATATTCTGATTATATTCGTTATCCAATTGAAATGGAAGTAGAGACACAAAAACGTATTGAAAAAGAGAATGAAGATGAAAATAGTGAGCCTGAATTTGAGACCGTAAAAGAAATACGTACCTTAAATTCCATGATTCCTTTATGGAAACGTAATAAATCAGAAATAAGTGAAGAAGAATATTTTGAATTTTATAAAAATAAGTTTAATGACTTCCAAAATCCACAAAAAATCATTCATACGAATATTGAAGGAAATGTATCATTCTCAACGTTATTATATATTCCAGGGAAAACACCTCATAATTATTATTCTCAAGATTATGAGAAAGGGTTACAGTTATATAGTCGTGGTGTATTCATTATGGAAAAAGCGAGTGAACTTATTCCAGAACATTTCCGTTTCGTGAAAGGGCTAGTGGATTCACAAGATTTAAGCTTAAATATATCTCGTGAAATGTTACAACATGATCGTCAATTAAAAGTAATTGCCAATAGAATTGAGAAGAAAATTAAATCAGAATTATTATTGATGTTACGTAATGATCGTGAGCAGTATGATAAGTTCTGGGAAAACTTTGGAACACAAATTAAATTTGGTGTTTATAATAATTATGGAATGCATAAAGAATTACTACAAGATCTTCTAATGTTCTATTCTTCAAAAGAGAAGAAACTTGTTACTTTAGATGAATATGTAAATCGTATGCAAGAAGGGCAAGAACATATTTACTTTATGAGTGGTGAGAATGTTGATAAGATTGATAAGTTACCACAATGTGAGTTAGTAAAAGATAAAGGATATGAAATCTTATATTTAACAGATAATGTAGATGAGTTCTGTATACAAGCTCTTATGAATTATAAAGAGAAAACATTTAAGAATATTAATCAAGGGGATTTAAACCTAGAAAGTGAAGAAGAAAAGAAACAAATTGAAGAAAAAACAGAAGAAAATAAAGGTTTACTAGAAGGTTTAAAAGAAGCGTTAAATGAGAAAGTTAGCGAAGTTAAAATATCTTCTCGTTTAAAATCAAATCCTGTTTGTTTGACAAGTGCAGAAGGTATGTCATTTGAAATGGAAAAGGTATTGAGTGCAATGCCAGATGGTAATCCATATGGTATAAAAGCAACTCGTATATTGGAAATTAATCCAAATCATGAAATCTTTACAGCACTTCAAAAAATATATAAAGAAGATAAAGATTCAGTTGGACAATATGCGGAATTACTATATAATCAAGCATTATTGATTGAAGGGTTCCCAATTGATGATCCAATGGAATTCTCAAGACAAATCTGTGAATTTATGGTTAAGGCTACAAAATAAGAATGGATAGAACTTCTATATGAGGTTCTATTTTTTTTATATATTTTCCGTTATAATGATAAGTAGAGTAAGGAAGAGGTTAGGATTATGGCAAAAGTTGGTCAAACATTACAACTGAAAGTGAATCGTGTGAATGAGTTTGGTACAGGGGTTGTTAGGATACAGAAAGATGTCTATTATATTCCACATGTATTAATAAATGAAGTTGTAAAAGTAAAAGTAGTAAAAAGAATAAAAGAGGGGTTTGTTTGTGAAGTAATAGCACACGTTGAGAAACATAAAGATAGAGTAAAGCCTATTTGTGATATTTATCAGAAATGTGGTAGTTGTCATATGTTACATATGAAAAAGGAAGCACAGATTGAATATAAACAAAGAGAGTTAATAGAGCTTGTTAAAAAGAATGGTTTATCACTACATGTACATCCTGTGATAGGTATGGAGAATCCTTATGCATATCGTAATAAAATGATTATAGGATTTGAAAAAGGAAAAGATAGGAAGATTAAAGCAGGATTTTATGAGGAACATTCTCATCGTATTGTTCCTTATCGTCGTTGTCATTTACATGATGAGGGGTGTGATCGTATTATTCACTCGATTGAAGAGTTGATGATGAAGTTTTCTATTGAGCCTTATGATGAGAAGCGAAGAACAGGAGTTTTACGACATGTTTTGCTTCGTAAAGGCTTTGTAAGTGGCCAAATAATGGTTGTATTGGTTATTAATACGACAGTATTTGCGGCAAGGAAAAACTTTATGAAAGCACTTATCGAAAGGCATCCTGAAATTACCACCATTGTACAAAATATTAATACGAGGAAGACAAGTATTGTGTTAGGAGATCAAGAACGTGTGTTATATGGTCCTGGATATATAGAAGATACACTTTGTGGATTAGTATTTCGTATTTCCGCAAAATCGTTTTATCAGATTAATCATGAGCAAACAGAGGTTTTATACAAGAAAGCTATTGGACTGTTACAGTTAAGAGGGAAGGAAACAGTCATTGATGCGTATTGTGGTATAGGAACGATAGGTATGTATGTGGCACAGTTTGTAAAACAGGTAATAGGTGTAGAAGTAAATAAAGATGCTGTACAAGATGCGAAAATGAATGCTGTACGTAATCATGTGAATAATATTCGCTTTCTTTGTGATGATGCAAGTAGCTTTATGATGAAGTTAGCTTCACAAAAAACGAAGGTAGATATTGTTATTATGGATCCACCAAGAAGTGGTAGTAATGAAACATTTATGAATGCTGTAAGGAAGTTAGCTCCTAAGCAGGTTGTGTATATATCATGTAATCCAGAAACACAATTGCGAGATTTGAAATATTTTAAGAAGATTGGATACATAGCTAAAGATTTATATCCTGTGGATTTATTTCCACATACATATCATACAGAAAGTATATGTTTAATAGAAAGACGAGATAAAGAGTAGAGGAAGTAAAAGATAGTTTGTGCTTTTAGAGATGATAAATCATGATACAATTAAAAGTAAAACAAAAAAATGTATTTTTATTATATGTTATAATGTAAATTGGAGGTCTATTAATATGAAAAACACTATCCTGATGTATCACTATTTCTTTTCAAGCTATGAACATAGACAATATTAATTACATAGCTAAAAATACAGTAGTACAAAAAAAGAGGAATTGGTAGCTCCTCTTCTTTTTTGACAATATTTCCTAAATATAAACTATAAACATAGACAATGTTAGTATATCACACTTTATTGATTTGTAAACATCTATGACGAAAACATGACGATGATGTAGCATAATATAGCTTAATGTATTCCATTATACCATTACAGATTATGAATTATTTATTTTTATGGATTAAATAGGATATTTGAAGATTTTTGAAGGATAGCTACTATTGAATATAAAGTCTTTAAGAGTAAAATTTCTTATATCTGAAATAGTAGAAGAAATCCTTTTAGTGGCAATTGGAGAAAATAAAAATAGAAGATATATATATTAAATAATAAAATAATGATAGAAAAATAAGGTGATAGAAGTTAAATCTATTATCTTTTTTATAACAATGAAGGTGATATTATGATAGCAAAAAAGATGAATATCTCTTTCGATATATATTATAAAAATTTATGAAGTTAAAATTGATTTTTTCATTGTAAGGTATAATTGTATTGAAATCATATTGTTATAGCTCTTCTATAAATTAAGTAGTAAATGGGAATGGTTAGTGTTATAATTTCTAAGATATAGGAGTTAAAGGAGAATCAAAATATGAGTAATTCGAAAATAGATAATAAAAATAATGATGATGACTTATTCAAGGCAGCAGCTGGGTTTGAGAACTATCTACGGGATTATAATGCTAAATTTCTGTTTAATGAGTTTACTAAAGCTATTGAAACAGAAGCTGGTTTAACTGAAGAGGTAAATAAACTTTTTGGTATGATAGATAATATTGTTTTAGGAAAAGAAAAAAAGAAGTTTGTAAAGGAATTAAAGAAAGGTGAGCAGTATTATCGAGCACGAATTATTAATGAGGAAGATTATGGAGTTTCTACAAAGGGAACTGAAATAAATAGTGAAGGTGAGATGTCAGGTTATAATGATAGTAATTCTAGAGAGCCTTTGCTAGGAATAAGTGGAGCAGGTAGGAATAATATACCTGGAGCTTCCTATTTATATATAGCGTCTGATCCTGCAACTGCTTGTATGGAAGTTAAATCTCATTTTGGACAGTTGATTTCATTAGCAACATTTGAGTTGAATGAAACGTTAAAAATTATTGATTTTTCTACTGATAAAGAAATTGATAGAAGTAATGGAGATAGTCATCAAATAAATTTAGGTACTTTTTTTACAAAGATTATGATGAAGTATATGATACCGATAAGAGATGAGAGCATGTATAAAGTAACACAAAATATTTCTGATTATTTGAGAAAATCAGGAATAGATGGAATTGCATATAAAAGTTCTTTGACTCCAAAAGGAATTAATTATACTATTTTCAATAGTCATCCTCATAAGATAAGTTTTGTTGAAAGCAAAGTGTTGATACATAAGCAGGCAAATCATTCATTTTGGTATTTAAATGAAGAAGGTGAACTTATGTCAAACAAAGGTGGTGAATTGATGACTTGGGATAAGGATATTGTGAATAGTCATAAAAAACAGTTGTTGGAATCAAAAGGTAAGTAGATGATTTATATCATATGAAAGTAATTATATTATGACTAAGGAGATAAAATTTATATTTATAAAAAATATTTAATTCTAAATATTGAATGAAGGGATGTAATAAAGTTTGTTATTTATGATCTCACAGAGAATGAAAATATCTTATAAATAATGAAAAATGAATATCAGCTAGGATACCTTTCTAAATAGGTATTAATGATAAAAAGAAGCAAGAAAGGTTATAATAAATATTTTAGAAGGTTAAAAGAAAATGACATGTGAGCAATAATAGCGTCACATGTCATTTGTTTTATATAGATAATTCTACTTTTAGTTTTTCAATTCCTATAGAGATACGTTTTAGTGTTTCTTCTTTACCTAGAATATGTGCAATTTCTATAGCTCCTCCAGGTGTAAATTGTTTTCCTGTAATGGCAGTACGTATAGGCCATAATACTTGTCCATTTTTCAATTCTAAAGTAGCAGGTAAACTTAATAAAAGGTCGTGAATACTTTCTTCTTTTGTCCAGTCTTCTAATGTACTAAGAGCTTCATAAGCAGCTTGTAAAGCTGTTAATGAAATTTCATAGGTTGTTTTCATTTTCTTATGAATATATAATGCATTATCATACGTAGGAAGATCATTAATAAAGTCTACATGTTCTGGTATTTGACTTAAAATATCTGTACGTGGTTGTAAAATTTTACTTACTGCAAGTAAATCTACATCTCTAGTAATGGCATCTTTCAAATATGGCTCTACAAGTGTATGAAATTCCTGTAAGTCCATAGCACGTAAGTACATACCATTCATCCATGTAAGTTTATCAATATCAAAGATAGCACTAGAGCGAGAAATACGTTTAATAGAGAATACTTTTATTAATTCTTCTAAAGTGTAAATTTCTTGTTCTGTTTCTGGAGCCCATCCTAATAATGCGATGTAATTTAAGATAGCTTGTGGTAAATATCCTTTTTTTACAAGATCTTGAAAACTAGCATCACCATTACGTTTACTTAATTTATGTTGTTCATCTTTCATAACAGGTGGAACATGTACATAGGTTGGTATATCCCAACCAAATGCTTCATAAATAAGATTATATTTTGGTGTAGAACTTAAATATTCATTTCCACGTACAACATGCGTAATTCCCATTTGATGATCATCAATAATATTTGCGAAATTATACGTTGGGAAACCATCTGACTTTAAGAGTACAGACTCATCTAAAATATCGTTATCCACTTCAATTCTTCCATATACCTCATCATCAAAAGTCGTTACACCACCATGCTTAATAGATTGTCTTACAGTATAAACTTCTCCATTTTTAATACGTTCTCTAGCTTCTTCTATACTAATGTGTTTACATGGATCATCATATTTAAAAGCTTTTCCAATACTTTCTGCATCTTTACGTTGTGTGTTGATTTCATCTTCTGAACAGAAACAGTAATGTGCTCCACCTAAGTCCACAAGTTGATCTGCATAGTCCTTATACATGGATAAGCGTTGTGATTGAATATATGGTCCAAAATCACCACCGATATCTGGTCCTTCATCATGGTGTAATCCAACAGCAGATAACGTATCATAAATAATATCCACTGCCCCTTCTACTTCACGCTCTTGATCAGTATCTTCGATACGTAATATGAAATCTCCACCTTCATGTTTAGCAATTAAATATTCAAATAACGCTGTCCTTAAATTACCAATATGCATATATCCAGTAGGACTTGGTGCAAATCTTGTTCTTACTTTTTTCATGATTTTCATCCTCTCTTTTAAGACATTAAAACTGTATTATAATCATATAATATAAGAGGTTGATAATCAACCAGAGAAAGCTTAAAATTCTATTTTTACTTGACAAATAGTTTATAGCTTCGTAGAATGAGCGTAAAAGTTATATTGGGG
>CAZQFM010000041.1:3018-10790 GCA_964592705.1 uncultured Erysipelotrichaceae bacterium | reverse complement strand
AAGAACTACAAATGGTGAACTTGTGTTTCCAGATAATGGACAAACCTTTACAGTACGTATTTTCAACAATGTCGATTATGATGAAACTTTCTCTTTTGATCGCTATAATGATTTTGCCTTACAAGTAGATCAATTACCTCATGGAACGTATCATATTGAAGAGTTAGGAGCAGGTTCTTATAATGTTACGTATATTGTGAATGGTCAACAAGAAAGTAATAACTCTAGTGTATCTATACAAAATGATACATTAAATAATGTGACGATCATTAATAATATGCAAACAACATTAACATACCAAGCACAAAATCAAAGTGGTATTAAGATTGTGCTCGAATAATAGAAAGGCAAGATGGATTCTAAGATCCATCTTGCTTTTTACTTATATAGTATGACTTTTTTATTTAAATTATAATTACAATTTTTTCAAAATTTAAAATATTGATAAAGTATTTATTATGTGCTATCATGATGGCACATAATGAATATAATATAATTTATAAATAACAAGGAGGATTATTATGAAAAAACATTTATTTTTAGGAATTGTAACGATTAGTACTATGTCGATTGTAACTGGTTGTACTATGCGAGGACAAAATATGATGCCGTATATAGGAGGACAATATACACAACAAACCCCTTCTACGACAACCCCACAAACCCCATCTACAACACCAGAAACGCCTTCTACAACAACACCAGAAGCCCCATCCACTACAACACCAGAGACACCTTCTACACAAGCACCACAGACTAATAATATTCCTAGTACTACGTTTGATTTAACAGCAGTAAGACAACAAGTAGCGAATGTAGAACAAGTAGTGAATAATGCACAGCGCAGTGGATCTTATCTAGAAAATTTAAATACTTATCGCACAATTAAGCAACAAATAAAACAAGTTGACTTTACTGTAGAGAGCATGGAAAATCAGGTAGAAGCATCTTATCGTATGGGATCACTTGATGCTACACAATTTTGGCAATTTAAAAATGAACTTGATAGTATGGACGATCGCTTAGATTTCTTAGAAGATTCTTTGGAATGGCGATTAGGTGTTGATGACTAAATATAAAACTTTAGATGATATCGCTAGAGGAATAAAGAACCTCTAATAGATATCATTTTTTATATCCAGTATATTTTAGTTCAATATTAACAATATATTTTTTCATATTCATACTATTTTAGTTATATTGTAAGAATCTATCCTATCTTTTGTAAATAATTAATTGTTTTTCATTCTATATTCCTGTTGAATCCGATATTTAAAATATACCCAATTTAGTGTATAATATTTTATATAATATGGGAGGAAGTAAAAAATGGGATTTAGTATTAAAAAAGTTTTAAATTAGGTAAGGGGATACGTATAAATATTAGTGATAAAAGAATTGGTTATAGTATACGTACAAAAGTGCTAAAGCTTACAAAAACAGTTGATGGAAGAATGAAAAAACGATATCTATTCCAGATACTGACATAAGTTATACTTCTGAGTCTACTAGTAAAAGGGAAAACTCGGAAAATAGAGAGAGTTGGTTCTCTAAATTTCTAGAATTTGATAGGAAACATAATCATAAAGGAGTTATCGGTTTACTTATATTTTTGTTTTTTACTTTTGGTGTTGTGGGTTATATAAATGATAAAAAACTAACTCATATAAATCTATCCTCAGAACAGAATATCGTTTTAGATATTGATCAAGAGGTAGAAGTACCATTCACTATAAAACCTAGTAATGCAGATATATCGTCGCTTATTATTGAAAAGAATGATGAAATACATGCTTATATTGTTGATTCTACGCTTAAGGTTAGGTCTAAAAAAGAAGAAGGTATATTTTATATTCAATTAGTTTGTGGAAATATAAAGAGTGAGAAATTAGAAGTTAAGGTAATAGACAAAGTTCAAGAAGCCGAGCGAAATACACAAGAAGAACAGCGTAAAGCGGAAGAAGCTAGAATAGCTGAAGAAAAGAAGAAAGAAGAGCAAAAACAGCAATCAAATTCTAATGGATCTAGTTCAGAAGGCTCGTATTCTAGTGGATCAAATAAAAGTGGATCACCATCGACTTATAATCAAAGTACGGTTTATATTTCAAGAAGTGGTCAAAAATACCATACAAATCCTCAATGTAGCAATATGAAGTCTCCTATTGCAATTACAAAAGCAGAGGCTCAAGCAATAGGTCGTACCCTTTGTTCTAATTGCCATTAAAAAGTCACAGGAAGTGGCTTTTTTATTTAAGAGTTGTTTAAGATTATGGAAAGATTTACATATTTATGACTATATGAATAAGGTAGATAGAATGTTTTAGGATAATTGAACTTTTAAATATAGGATGGTTATTAAGGATTTTAAATAAGTTTATCATTGTAAGAAAAGGCTTTTTGTTAAAAAATGAAAGAATTTCACGAAAATGGAACCAAACGGCTAGTAAAATAGTACAATTCGTTTTATAATATAAGTGTAAAGACGTATAGTTTATACAAGGAGGAAAATAAATGGCTAAGAAATTTATGTCAATGGACGGTAATACCGCTACTGCACATTGTGCCTATGCATTTACCGAATTAACGGCGATTTATCCAATCACACCATCTTCTCCAATGGCTGAGGTTGTAGATGTTTGGGCAAGTCAAGGTCGTAAAAATATGTTTGATAGTGTTGTCAAAGTTGCAGAACTTCAATCAGAAGCTGGAGCTGCAGGAGCTATACATGGTGCATTGCAAGCAGGAACGCTAGCAACTACATTTACTGCATCACAAGGGCTTTTATTGATGATACCGAATATTTATAAAATGGTAGGAGAATTATTACCAGGTGTTTTACACGTACCTGGACGTGCTATTGCATCTCGTGCTTTAAATATCTTTGGTGATCATGAAGATATTTATGCTTGTCGTCAGACAGGTATATGTATGTTAGCTTCTCACTCTGTTCAGGAGGCTATGGATCTTGCTGGGGTTGCACACTTAGCTGCAATCAAGGGAAGTGTACCATTTATTCATTTTTTTGATGGATTCCGTACTTCTCATGAGATTCAAAAAATTGAAGTATTAGATACTGAAATTTTTAAAGATTTAATTGATAAAGATGCGTTAGAAGCATACCGTAAAAGAGCATTAAATCCACACACAAACCCTGTGACACGTGGTGGTGCAGAAAATGATGATATTTTCTTCCAAGGGGTGGAAGCTCGTAATGAAACATTCCAAAAAGTACCAGGAATTGTAGCAGACTACATGAAAGAAATTAGTAAGATTACAGGTCGTGAGTATGCACCTTTTACTTACTATGGTGCTGAAGATGCAGAACGTATTATTGTGGCAATGGGATCTGTAACGGAAGCTGCAAAAGAAACAATTGATGTACTTCGTGCTGCTGGAGAAAAAGTTGGTATGATTAAAGTACACTTGTATCGTCCATTTGCGGCAGAGTATTTACATGCTGTACTTCCTAAAACAGTGAAAAAAGTAGCTGTATTAGACCGTACAAAAGAATGTGGTGCAATGGGAGAACCATTATACTTAGATGTTCTTGCGGCATTAAAAGATAAACAAGAAATTGAAGTAATTGGTGGACGTTATGGATTAGGTTCAAAAGATACACAACCAAACCACATCAAAGCTGTTTTTGATCACTTGAAAGCAGAAAAACCATTTACAGGATTTACTATTGGTATTGTGGATGATGTGACAAACTTATCATTACCAGTAGATAAATCTTGGCAAATTGAAGGAGATTATACATCTTGTTTATTCTGGGGTCTAGGATCAGATGGTACGGTGTCTGCGAATAAATCAACGGTTAAAATCATTGGTGATAATACTGACCAATATGCTCAAGCTTATTTTGCTTATGATTCTAAAAAAGCTGGTGGTGTTACTCGTTCTCACTTACGTTTTGGAAAATCACCAATCCGTTCAACATACTACGTAGAAAATGCAGACTTTATTTCTTGTTCTTTAGATACGTACATGTTTAAATATGATATGCTACGCGATATTAAAGAAGGCGGAACGTTCTTATTGAATACAACATTCTCAAAAGAAGAAATTATAGAACATATGCCAAATCGTATGAAAGTACAATTAGCTAAGAAAAAAGCGAAATTTTACATTATTAATGCGACAAAAATTGCAGAAGAAATTGGTATGGGAAGAAGAACTAATACAATTCTTCAATCAGCTTTCTTTGCGTTAAATGAACAAATTATGCCATATGATACAGCAGTAGATTTAATGAAAGCAGCGGCTAAAAAGTCATATAGTAAAAAAGGTGATGCTGTTGTAGAATTAAACTATAAAGCAATTGATGCAGGAAAAGATGGCATTGTGGAAATAGAAGTACAACCAGAATGGGCTGACTTGACATATAATGCATCTCGTAAATTAACAGGGGATGAATACTTTGATCAACATGTTACACCAATTAATAATTTAGAAGGATATGATATGCCAGTTTCTTCCTTCACGAAGTTTGGTTTATTAGATGGATCATTACGCAATAATGTTACGTATAATGAAAAACGTACGATTGCGACACAAGTACCAACTTGGGAACCAGAAAACTGTATTCAATGTAGTTTCTGTTCATTTGTATGTCCACATGGTACGATTCGTCCTTTCTTATTAACAGAAGGTGAAATTGAAACTGCACCAATGGAATTCAGCACGATTCAGGCTATGGGTAAAGGGGTAGAAAACTTAAAATACCGTATCCAAGTTTCTCCTGATAACTGTGTTGGATGTGGACTATGTGTAACAGAATGTCCAGGAAAAGGTGGTAAAAAAGCATTACGCATGGTTGATGTGAATGAAAAATTAGAAGAAGCACCACTAGCAGATTATTTATACAAGGAATTAGATTGCAAAACAGATTTATTCCCATTAGATACAATTAAAGGTTCTCAATTTGCAATGCCTTACTTTGAAATTTCAGGTGCTTGTCCAGGATGTGGAGAAACGCCTTACTACAAATTAGTAACTCAATTATTTGGTAGAGATATGCTTGTCGCAAATGCAACAGGATGTTCTATGATTTACTGTAGTTCAACACCTTCAACACCATTTGTAAATGATAAAAATGGTGAAGGGGTTGCTTGGGCAAACTCTCTATTTGAAGATAATGCTGAATTTGGTTATGGTATGGCACTTGCAGAAAGCTATAAAGAGGCACGTATCTTAAAAGTTATGGAAGAAAATTTAGATGCTGTTGAACCAGCATTGAAAGATGCCTTCCAAAAATATTTTGAAGCAAATGGTAATCGTGATGCACAAAGAGAAATTGCGCCAGTTATTAAGGAACTAGCGGAAAAATCAAGTGTAGAAGCGGTAAAACAACTTGTGAAAGAAGACTTAGTAAGTAAATCATTATGGATCATCGGTGGAGATGGTTGGGCATATGATATTGGATATGGTGGTTTAGACCATGTATTATCTACAAATGCTAATGTGAATATTCTTGTATTAGATACAGAGGTATATTCAAATACAGGAGGACAGGCTTCTAAATCAAGTCAAGCTTCATCTATTGCAAAATTTGCGGCAGGTGGTAAAACAGGAGCGAAAAAAGATTTAGGTCAAATCGCTATGGCTTATGGACATGTATATGTTGCACAAATTTCTATGGGTGCAAATAAAATGCAAACATTAAAAGCAATTAAAGAAGCAGAAGAATACAATGGACCATCTTTAATTATTGCTTACTCTCCATGTGCAGAGCATGGAATTAAAGGTGGATTATCAAACCATCAAATTTCACAGAAATTAGCTGTAGAATGTGGTTACATGGACTTGTATCGTTTTGACCCAAGAAAAGAACAACCTCTTACAATTGATTCAAAAACACCAGATTATGATAAATTCTTAGACTTTATGATGAGTGAAACACGTTATAGCCAATTACCAAAATTAAAAGGTGAAACAGCATATGAAATGTTTAATAAAGCAAAAGAAGATGCTCAAAAACGTCGTAAACGTTTAGAAAGATTAGCTGAAGCATAATTTGTGTAAAATCAGTTATTGCACTTGTTTATTGGAAAATTACCAATAAGCGAGTGCTTTTTTATGTAATATCATCAAGGATAAGAAACAACTTATCCTTGATTGAAATATTCCTTATTATATAAAACACTAGGGTGATTAGGTTTTAAAAATGAGGCTAAATCATTATAGTTTTTAGCACTTTCTTTATCACCTAGCTTATCAAAGCATACACATAACTGTAAATAGGGTATGAAATCATAATAATCTTTTTCTATGAAGGCTCCACTTGTTTCATCTATTTCTAATGTAGTAGCGTTCTGATACCAATAAATTGCCTGTTTGTATTGGGCTTTTTGAAAAAAGCAATTTCCAATAGCACAACATAATTCTCCTCTAGGAATATCAAATGATAAACTTTGTAAATAACTATTCAACTCCTCTTCTATCAAACCAAGTTTTTGATAACATAGTCCTCTTATTTTACATGCGTCAATATTATTTTCTATCCAACCTTGTCCTCCTTTTAAAAAGTGGTCAAATACTTGGATAGCATCCTTATAACGACCATGATAATATAATTCTCTACCATAATAGTATTGTTCACGTGGTGATAAATGTGGCTGTTTTTCTAAAATACGTAAGTTACGATCACTATCAGATACATGTAATTTACGATGTTGTATCGCAATTTCTTTATATTCAATATTTCCTCTTGGTGTAATTGCTTCATGTACAGCACCTTCCCATACAAAACCACTATGATTTTTTATAATACGTTCACGATAATAACTGAAAGTTGGAAAATCTTCTTCATCAAATGCGATATCATACTTTAACATGAAAACATCTACTGTTGGTTCTGCTGTATCTTTTAGTGCTTTTAAGCGAAATTGATCCATAGGACTGATGACATCATCAGCATCTACCCACATACAATATTGTTGAGTGGCTTTTGAAAAAGCAAAATTACGTGCTTTTGAAAAATCATCTATCCAGAGAAAATCATATACATGTTGCGTGTATTGTGCTGCTATCTCTTTTGTCTTATCGCTGGATCCAGTATCTACAATAATAATTTCATCTACAACAGGTTGTAGTGATTGTAGACATCTTGCAAGTACATCTTCTTCATTTTTTACAATCATACATAAACTTATCGTTATCAAATGATTCACTCCTTCTTTTTATGGTATGAAGGAACATGATTTTGTGTACAAAAAAAGAGCATTTGCTCTTTATAATTGAAATAGAATACCAAGGATAGCACAGCCTAAAATTAAGTAAATAGGATGACATTTGTATTTACGATATAAGAAATACAAGATAATAAACAGTACGATAGATAGTATATGAAAGAGATCAAAAATATTTCTTGTTAGTAGGAAAAGGTCCGTGTTAAAGAAGGTAATAGAAAATATTTGAATAGCAGATACTGTAATAAGTGCTGTTACAGCAGGTCTTAAGCCATAAAAGATAGCTTGTACTTTATCACTTTCTTTAAATTTTTCTAATACTTGTGCTACAAGAATAATAATGATTATACTTGGGGCAATAAGGCTGAGGGTCGCAAGTATACCACCAAGTATATGAGCAGCATGGTAGCCAGAAAAAGTAGCCATATTGACACCAATAGGGCCAGGTGTAGATTCACTTACAGCAATCATATTAGTAAGCATTTCTGTTGTAAACCATCCATATCGTGTTCCAAGTTCACTTAGAAAGGGAATGGTCGCAAGACCTCCACCAATGGCGAATAAACCAATCTTAAAAAATTC
>CAZQFM010000041.1:0-3008 GCA_964592705.1 uncultured Erysipelotrichaceae bacterium | reverse complement strand
CTTTCTTTTTTATATACGTATGACAAAGTCCAGCACATGCGGATGCGATTACAAGAAGTATCGTTGGTATGAAAGGAAGAAATGATAAACATAGTATAGTAATAAATACAATGATTCCAAACATATCTTTTACACTACTTTTCCAAAGTTTTAGGATAGCTTGTAGAATAAGGATACAAACAGCTATACGTATACCGTTAAGGGCATGTTGTACGATGGGAATATCAGAAAAAC
Organism: uncultured Erysipelotrichaceae bacterium; assembly: GCA_964592705.1. Lineage (GTDB taxonomy): Bacteria > Bacillota_I > Bacilli_A > Erysipelotrichales > Erysipelotrichaceae > CAMWMY01. The sequence continues at coordinate 2,774 of CAZQFM010000041.1, read as the reverse complement.
TAGTTAAGATAGACGCAATGATTAAAATTATACAAATACTAGGTGTTACGACACCTAAGGTTGCGGCAATGGCCCCTATGATTCCTCGTTGATGATAGCCAATGAAAGTTGCTGTGTTTACTGCAATAACACCTGGAGTACATTGGGCAACTGCAAAATAATCCATAATATCTTCTTCAGTAGCCCATTTTTGTTTCTCTACAATTTCTTTTTGAATAAGAGGTAACATGGCATATCCTCCACCAAAAGTAAAGGCTCCTATTTTACTAAATGTTGTGAATAACTTCCAATAAGTTGTCATAAGTATTACTCCTTTTTTTCGTTTTTTATTATACTAAAATTTAAATGTTTGTACAATGCTTGAAAATATTGTAAAAATGCAGGAAAATTAAGGTTTTTTAGAAAACATAATTGCGATTACGAAAAACTGGTTGTATAATAGAAAGAGCGAAGATATAGGAGGTGTAAAAAGGATATGATGAAAGAAACATTAACTTTTTATACCCCTTATTCTCATTTTGGACAATTGATTCATGCATTGAAAGAAGTTTATCATACAAATATCCAAGATGTGTCCTATACCGATAGTATGGTCTATATTCAATTAGTAAATCAAGGAATGATTCAAATTCGTTATGCGACGAATGAATATAATGTTGCTTATTTAAGACAGAAACTTATGGCGTTATTTCAAATAGTAGATCAAAGGGATTGTGAGAGAAGACAAATAAAAGATAGTCTTTTACAACAAATTTTATTGTTTCATGGTGTGTATGAGATTGTGTTTACATATGATACTGCGAGGCGTAAAGATAAAATTGTATCCTTAATGGAAGTAGCAGATAAGTTAACAGCACTTATTTTATGGGAAACACAAGATATTTCTAATAGCTTTGGTGATATTATTTTATCGCGGGATGGGTCAAGTGAAGTTACACAGTTTTATCCAATAGATGAAGCATCTTTATGTATTCATCATTATGATTTAACAGATGAGCAGTTACTTAGAATGCATCGTTCTACACAAATTTTGCGCCATAAAGGCATTTATGCTCCGTCTAATTTAGAAATTCCACATAAAGATACATGGTATTTATGCCAGGATAAAGAAGATATTATAAAACGCTGTTTGGCATGCATGATTACGGCGATGTATGCAGGTATCTTATTAGATCAGAAGTGGAGTAGTGAAAAAGCATATGATTATGTGAAACAGTTGATTCAATTATATGATGTGCAAATTGTATTTAGTATAAAGGAAATTGAGTTTTTGAGTCATCCGAATCCAAGTGAGGAGGAGTGTCGTCATTTTTATAGAGGAAATGAATACTGTATACCATTTTTATGGGCAATTGGGTTTATTGATCAGTTACATTTTCCAAACGCTTTTAGTGATCCTTCTACGATTATTCATAAGATGTTTGCGTATGCAAGTATTGAACAGATGGCACAAGAAGTGGTATTACGTCCACTAGAAGAAATGCTAGATATGATGGATTTAATACAACGCTATAGGTGGTCTATTATGCAGACTGAAAATCTTGGCTTTGAAACTCCTGCTCATTTACATCCAGAAGTAGTAGAGTACTGGTATCAAGCGTGGAAGTGGATGGTGAATACGCATAATACATCTTGGGATGAAGTTGATGAAGAGATTGATATATTAAGTCCTGCTTAAGCTTTATAGCTATTTGACAGGGCTTTTTATGTGAAATTATGTTTTTTGAATACAATCTAATGATCTATTGTATAATGAATGAGAAAATATCAGGAGGTATTTCAAAATGAGTGGATATATACAATTTATGGATGTAAAGAAATGTTATGAAATGGGAGAAGTAACAATAGAGGCATTAAGTGGGGTGAACTTTACAATTGAAAAAGGAGAGTTTGTTGTTATTGCAGGTGCAAGTGGTGCTGGAAAAAGTACAGTTTTAAACTTGTTAGGAGGAATGGATAGCCCAACAAGTGGTACAATATTCGTAGATGGAAATAAAGTTAGTGATTATTCAAAAAAAGAGTTAACATCTTATCGACGCTATGATATTGGATTTGTTTTTCAATTTTATAATCTAGTAGCTAATCTTACGGTAAAGGAAAATGTAGAGCTTGCGACACAAATTAGTAAAGATCCGCTTTCGATTGAAGAGATCATTGAAGCGGTAGGATTATCGCATCGTGTAAATAATTTTCCAGCTCAGCTTTCAGGTGGAGAACAGCAGCGTGTCGCAATTGCACGTGCCATTGCGAAAAATCCTAAATTGTTATTATGTGATGAGCCAACAGGAGCTTTAGATTACGAAACAGGAAAAGCTGTATTAAAGTTATTACAAGATACATGTCGTACAAGAGGGATTAGTGTTATTGTTATTACACATAACTTAGCATTAACACAAATGGGTGATAAAGTTATTTATATGCGAAATGGAAAATTAGAGCGTATTGTTCATAATGAAGATCCAATACCTGTGGAAAGGATAGAGTGGTAATATGGTGTCACCATTTTTCAAACATGCACTACGTGAAATGAAAGCTACTTTTGGTAAGTTTTTTTCGATTTTTTCTATTGTAGCGATAGGAGTTGCTTTTTTTGCAGGTGTAAAAGCAGCTGTTCCTGTAATGGAGCATAGTGCAGATGTATATTATGATGATTATCATTTGATGGATTTACGTTTATTATCAACACTAGGTTTTGATCAAGATGATATTCAAGCCATAAGAGAAGTAACAGGTGTTGAGGGAGTATTTGCGACTCATTCTATGGATGTTTTAAC
>CAZQFM010000040.1:0-10796 GCA_964592705.1 uncultured Erysipelotrichaceae bacterium | reverse complement strand
GACAATTGATATAGGCAGCTTCTCCTTTATCGTATCTAGACTTTATATATGCTTTCGAAAAATCAATACTCTCTTTCTCTATAATAGGTGCTGCAGCATCATAAAAATACAAATATTCCTCATGTAATAAGTTTTTTATCGAATGACTCAGTGCATCACTTGTTAATGGACCAGATGCGATAATACATGGACCTTCTGGAATTTGTGTTACTTCTTCATGAACAACCTCTACAAGAGGATGGTTCTTTATAAAATCCGTTATATCCTTCGAAAAAGAAATACGATCAACAGCTAATGCACTTCCTGCAGGAATTCGATGTTTATCAGCCATTTGCATGATGATACTATCTAATATTCGCATTTCTTCTTTTAAGACACCAACTGCATTCGTAAGTGCATCACTTCTTAAAGAATTAGAACATACTAATTCCGCAAACTGTTCACTATGATGGGCTGGTGTCATTTTCACTGGACGCATTTCAATCAAACGCACAGGAATTCCTCGCTTAACTAATTGCCAACAAGCCTCACAACCAGCTAATCCTGCCCCAACTACCGTTACTTTTTTCATCCTACTTTATCCTCTTTCTCCAAACTCTGCTCTTCTTTCGCCTTTTTTCCTTTTTTTGCCTTATCATCTTTTTTTATGAAGCGACATTTTGGATAATTACTACAGCCGATAAACGTTGTATTGTATCTAGACTTTCGTTCTACTAAATCATGAGAACATTCTGGACACTTCTCTCCTGTAGGTTTTGGAGCTTCTTTTGTCTTATCACTTTTTATATATTTACACTCAGGATAGTTACTACACGCAAGAAAAGATCCATAGCGCCCTTTTTTCATCACCATTTTACTATTACATTTTGGACATACTTCTTCTACTTCTGGTGTATCTTCTTCACTTTTTGTATATCGACAAGAAGGAAAATTTATACAAGAGATAAATTTTCCATACCTTCCGATACGATATACTAACTCATTTCCACATTCCGGACAAGCATCTCCTGTACGTTCTAATTCTTTTTTCTCCATCTTTTCATATGCAACTTGTAATAATGGATCAAAAGTATCATAAAATTGACGTAACTCTTTAATATTATCCAATTCTCCAACCGCAATCTCATCTAAACTTTTTTCCATATTTGCCGTATACATAACATCGATGACAGTGCTAAAAAATTCTTGTAATTTTGCGTCCGTAAGCTCCCCTTGTTCCGTTGGTATAAATACTTTTGTTTTACTACCTTCACTAGGTTTTTCTAATGATACATATCCTCTAGCTTGTAAAGTATCAATAATAATCGCATATGTAGAAGGCCTACCGATTCCCTTATCTTCCATTTCTTTAATAAGCCTTGCTTCTGAATAACGAAGAGGTGGCTCTGTAAAATGTTGTTTACCTTCCAGTTTTACATGACTTAAAACTTCTTCCTCCTCTAATGGTGGCAACATTTCATCTTTTGTTTGTTCGTATTGTCCATAAAGCTTCAAATATCCATCAAAGGTGAGGATAGAACCACTTGCATGAAATTCGCATCCATTATTAGTAATAATAGTCGTCACAACATCACTCTTTGCCGCAGACATAAGCGATGCTACTGCGCGTGCATAGATTAATTTATATAATTTATATTGATCATTCGTTAAATATTGCTTTACAGCTTCTGGGGTATTTTTAATATTCGTTGGTCGAATGGCTTCGTGAGCATCTTGTGCATTTTCACTATTTTTTTGACGTGCCTTACCAACATATTCTTTTCCAAGCGCTGATTCAATATACGCGAATGCATCCTTTACAAACACATCAGATAATCTTGTAGAATCTGTACGCATATAGGAAATTAAACCTTCTGTATGTCCACCTAATGCGATACCTTCATAAAGCTTTTGTGCAACTTGCATTGTTTTCTTTGCACCAAAACCAAGCTTTGTACTTGCTTCTTGTTGTAACGTAGATGTAATAAATGGCATTTTAGCCTCTTTTTTTCGTACTTTTCTTTCTATTGATGTTACATGGTACTCTTTATTACATCGTTGAATAATAGCATTCGTTTCTTCTTCATTCGTTAACTTAACTTTTTTTCCATCTACTTTCGCCAAGGACGCTATAAATGTTTTCTTATCTTTTTCAACATTTGCAACAAGTGTCCAGTATTCTTCTGATACAAACTTACGTATTTCATTTTCTTTTTCTACTATTAAACGAAGTGCAACAGATTGTACACGGCCAGCTGACTTGGATTTAATTTTGCTTTGTAACAACTTAGATAATTTAAACCCTATAATACGATCAAGCATGCGTCGTGTTTCCTGAGATTTCACTAAATCTTGATCGATTGCCCTAGGATGCTCTAAAGCACCTAAAACAGCATCTTTTGTAATCTCATGAAAAATCACACGATTTTGCTTATCTAAATCTAAGCCTAGCTCCTGTGCTAAATGCCAAGCAATAGCTTCCCCTTCACGATCAGGGTCACTTGCTAATAATACATCATCACTTTTCTTTGCTAGTGCTTTTAAGTCTTTCACAATAGCTTTTTTATCTGTACTTATTTTGTACGTTGGCTTAAAATTATCTTCAATATCAATTCCCAATCCGCCTTTACCAGTTGTAGCTAAATCTCGAATATGTCCCTTAGAAGAAACTACCTGATAATCTGATCCAAGATATTTTTCAATTGTCTTTGATTTCGAAGGGGATTCCACTATAACCAATTTTGCCATATAAACCTCCTACATAATATACGTATCTTAATTATTTCTGTATTTTCTCAATTTGTCAAATAGTTTATTTTAAATATTTTTGATGTCATCATCATCTACTAAAAGATAAGCACCCTGAGAAATCAATAAATTACACCCTTTTCCTTGTATATCAAAATAAGTATGAGGAACACAATAAATAGGTTTATTTAATATCAACGCTTCATTTACTGTCAACATGGTACCACTTTTTATATTTGCTTCCACCACAATAATCGAAGAGCTTAATGCAGCTATTAATCGATTGCGCCATGGAAAATGATGTGCAAATGGCTTCACTCCTTTTGGATACTCACTAATCATCAGATGTCTTTCTTTTAGTTGATCATATATATCTTTATTTTCTCTAGGATAAATAACATCAAGACCACAACCAATAACACCTATTGTATGATTAGAAAAAGCTTCTCTATGTGCGAAACAATCAATACCTTTTGCGACACCAGAAACAATAACATAATGCTCTTTTAATAAAGAAACTATATGCTTACAAGCTCTTATACCATAAGGGGAAGCCTTTCTACTTCCTACAACACCTACTGCCTTTTTATCAAGTAAAGATAAATCCCCTTCATAAAATAAGATCCATGGTGGAAACTCTAATGTATGAAGTTGCTCTGGATATTCTGTATCTACTATTGTCACAAAGTCCCCATCATACTGTATCTCAAACCATTCCTCTTTCTTAGCGATTGCTTTTGCGATTGCTTTCCACTCTCCATGATACTTCCATGCATAATACAAAATCTGCTTTCGCATAAAACACCTCCTATTTTACTATACGAAAAAAAGAAGTATTTCACCTTTCACTCAACAATCTCTATGATGATAGAACTAAGAAGTATATAAAAAGGAAGAACAATCTTCCTCTTACATTTATTTATCCAAATGATCTAATCCTTTATCAGAAAGAAATTCTTTTGCATTCGTTAGTAAAGAAGCCATACCTTGTAACTCAGAAGGTACAACAATTTTTGTAGCTTTACCATCGGCAATTTTTTCATAAGCCTCTAAGCTTTTCATTGTTAAATATTCTTTTGATGGATTTGCTTCACGAATCATTGCAATCCCACGTGCCTGTGCTTCATATAAACGTTCTGTTGCTTTAGCTTGACCTTCTGCCTCTGCAATCATTGCTTCTTTTTTAGCAGTCGCTCTAAGAACCATTGCTTCCTTTTCACCTTCTGCTGTTAAAATCGCACTACGTTTATCACCTTCTGCACGTAATATAGACTCTCTTCGCTCACGTTCAGCACGCATTTGTTTTTCCATTGCTTCTTGAATATCACGTGGTGGAATAATATTCTTTACTTCTACTCTAGTAACTTTTATTCCCCAACGATCCGTTGCTTCATCTAAAATAGCACGCATTTTCGTATTAATAATATCTCTTGATGTTAAAGTTTCATCTAATTCCAAATCCCCAATAATATTACGTAATGTGGTAGCTGTTAAGTTTTCAATTGCAGAAATAGGATTCACAACACCATACGTATATAATTTTGGATCTGTGATTTGAAAATATATAACGGTATCAATTTGCATAGTTACATTATCTTTTGTAATCACAGGTTGTGGATCGAAATCTCTCACAATTTCTTTCAATGTGATTTTATTTGCGACACGATCTACAAATGGAATCATAATATGAATACCTGTTGTCCATGTTTCATGATAAGAACCCAAACGTTCTACAACATATGCTTTTGCCTGAGGTACAATCTTAACTACAGTACTAGCAATTATTAATATCAAAAATATAAAAATAATAAATATCATTATGTTTTCACCCTCCTATTTTTCGTCTACCTTTTGAACGACTAATTTAACTCCTTCAATTGCAACTACTTCTACTTTACATCCTTCTTCCACTTCACAACCATCAATCCCCACAGCGCTCCAATCTTCACCCATGACTTTCACTTCACCCCATGAGCGTTCTTTTATTGATTTTGTGACAAAACCAACTGTATGAACTAAACGATCTGCATTAGTCGCTACAACATCTTTCATTAAATATTTAGAAGCCATCGGACGAACAAATATTATCGCTAATATAGAAACGATAAAAAAAGCAATGATTTGAACCATCATATGAAATCCTAAACATGAAAGAAGAAGTGCAACAATAGCTCCACATGCAAACCAAATACTCACAAGTGCAACTGGTGTTAATACCTCTAATACAATAGCAGCTATTAACATGCATAACCAAAACATATTTTTCACTCCTTTATATGAATTGGCAACATACTACTATGAAAACTTACATCATTACAATTTACGATAGATTGTAATATATACATCTTGCTTTCATTGAATATAAATCATGTCACCATCATCTCTTTACTGATACATTATATAACTTTTTTTATAAAAAATGAATTATTTACCTAAAAAAGTAAATATAACTCCATAATAGAAAAAAGTTCATGAAGTAAAAATTATCACAATTATCCATTCTACAATGTTTTTCAGCTTTTTTATTATATCATTAATAATTATAATACTAAATTTTTTACAATATTTCCTATGTAAATTATATATCCAATGATATTTGGGATAATGCTGCTACTGGCCCATAACTCTTTCTATGAATTGACAAAACGCCATTAGCATGTAATGCTTCTAAATGCCTTTTTGTGGGATAACCTTTATGTTTTGCAAAATCATATGTAGGATACAAACAATCATACCCTCGCATAATACCATCACGCACTTCTTTCGCAAGTATACTTGCAGCCGCAATACTCACACTTTTTTGATCACCTTTTACTAAAGGAATCACAGGCTTTTCACATATAGGTAATGGCATAGCATCACTTAATACACCATCTACTCTTTCAAAAAGAGTTACCAAATCTTGCATTGCTTTTTGCGTTGCTCGATAAATATTAAGCTGGTCAATAACATCCACAGGAATAATTAAAACATGATATTCAAGCGCATCCGTTATAATTTCTCGTAAAAGTTGTTTCCTCTTTTTATCACTTACTTTTTTGGAGTCATAAATTTCATCATGATGATAATGTTTCGGGAAACAAACACCTGCTACTACAAGAGGACCTGCAATAGGTCCTCTACCGGCTTCATCTATTCCTACTATATATTCTTTTCCTTCTTTCCACCATGCAATTTCATACTCATTCGTTGTTCTCACTAGCAACCTCCCATGTAATAGCCCCTAATTTATCATCACGAAGCTCTCTTAAAAAAGTGTCCATCGTACGTTTATAATCTAACTCTTGATTAGATAAAAAGAAACACCTTTTTCTTGCAATTTCACGAAACATTGCATAAGGATCATCTACTACCTCAACTTCATAACGATTATATAATTGTTTAGGATGCTTTTTTATGAGATAATTCATAGCCCATACACTAATTTCCTCAATAGGCAAAATTTCATCTCTAATAGCACCTGTAACAGCAAGTAATACTCCTACCTGAGGATCTTCAAATTTAGGCCATAATACACCAGGTGTATCTAATAGCTCTAACTCATTACTTACTTTTACCCACTGCAAAGATCTCGTTACACCTGGACGATCTCCTGTCTGTGCAGCTTTTTTTTTCGCTATACGATTAATAAATGTTGATTTACCAACATTAGGAACTCCTACAACCATAGCTCGAATAGCTCTTGGACGAATCCCTCGACGTATCATTTTATCTATCTTATTCTTCATGAGCTTCTTACTAGCTTCTATAATACGTGTATGAAAGTTCTCTTGTAAAATATCAATGGATAAAACACTCGTTTGTTCACCACTTAATATTTTCATCCAATCAGCTGTCATAGACACATTAGCCTTATCTTTCTTTGATAGGATAATCAACCTAGGCTTTTGTTGAATGAGCTCTTCAATCATAGGGTTTTTACTAGCATTAGGGATTCTTGCATCTCTTAGCTCTATAACCATATCAACCATTTTCAATTTTTCTTGCATCTCACGTTTGGCCTTTGTCATATGACCAGGATACCATTGAATATGTATATCAGTTTTTATTTCCATTTGTAACTATCCTCGCTTTTGAAAACGGGTATAACACATAAATGTGCTTCCCAATAATATCCTCTCTTTTAAAAGGGCCTCTTGCTCTTGAGTCTAGAGAATGGTTACGATTATCTCCCATTAAAAAATATTCATTCTCTTGTAATTTAACAGCAGAAAAATCCTTTGTAAAAGTAGTATTGCCTTGTGTTTGTGAACGCACATATTCCTCATCAAGAAATGGTTCTTCCACATACTGACCATCAATATATAATTTACCATCCTTCACTTCTACACTCTCTCCTGGAAGAGCAATCACTCGTTTCACCCATAACTCTCCACTTTCAGGCTCTTTTGCCACAACTACATCAAAACGGTTAATCGATGATGTTAAGTTCGCAAAAATATTAGATAAAACAAACTCTTTATCTTCTAAGGTAGGATACATACTAGATCCATCTACATGTAAAGGACGTAAAATAAAAACAGGAATAAAGTATGCGATCAGTAATGATATTAATAGTAACCGTATCCAATCAACACACTCAATCACTTTATTTATCTTTTTTATTTCTGATTTATTTTCTTTCATATTTCACCTTATACTATTAGTTTACTATTTTCATTTTATTGAATGGAAATAAAACGAAAACACCTTTTCCTATGATGTCCTCTCTTTGAAATGCACCATGCCTTCTTGAGTCATCTGACCTTGGACGATTATCACCTAATAAGTAATACTCTCCATCTTGTAACGTAATAGGACCAAAATCCTCCGTAAATACCCCACTATTTTGAAAAGATTGTACATACTCCTCATGTAGAAAACTTTCATCTTGTGCCTCACCATTAATATATAATACTTCATCTTTTACATATAATGTATCATGCGGTATTCCAATCACACGTTTCACCCAATATTCATCTTTTTCCTTATTATGAACAATCACTATATCAAATCTATCAATATCCTTAAATTTAGCTGAGAAAACATTTGTCAACCCTATCTCACCATCTATAAGTGTTGGATACATACTACTACCATCTACTCGTATAGGTTTTATTAAAAATGTAGTAAGCAAATATACCGTTACAAAACAAATTGCAAAAATTTTTATAAGATCGAAAACTTCTTTTTTCATTTTTTGCATGAATGTTTTATTTTCCATTATGCCTAACCTCCATATGAAAGAAAAGCCGGTGGTCCGGCCTTTCTTATCTTCTTAACGAATTTCTTTAATACGAGAAGCTTTTCCTGAACGACCACGTAGGTAGAATAATTTATTTCTTCTAACTTTACCATGACGTACAACTTCAATTTTATCAATAATTGGAGAATGTAAAGGGAATGTTCTTTCTACTCCGATTTGGTTAGAAATCTTACGTACTGTAAACATTTCATTAATTCCTCCACCTTGACGAGCGATTACTAAACCTTCGAATACCTGGATACGAGATTTGTCTCCCTCTTTAATTTTAACATGTACACGGACAGTACTTCCCGATTTAAAAAATGGAATATCCTTTTTTAATTGTGATTTTGTCACTTCTTCAACTAATCTTAAATTCATAATACAGGCTCCTTTTCTATAATATACGATAAAGTTCTTAATTATATGAGAATCAGCGGAACTCTCGTGCTGTTAAGCTGTTTTATTTTATCATAGATATCCTACAATTGCAAACTTTTTTACACTTACACTACTTTTTGGTATCCCTTTCTATTTCATCCCAAATTTTTTGCTCTTCCTTTGTAAATACACGTCCATCCAATAAGTCAGGACGCTTTTCTTTCGTTCGTAATAACGATTGCTTTAAACGCCATTTTCGGATATTGGCATGATGTCCTGACAATAAAATTTCTGGTACTTCTCTTCCATCAAAAACAATAGGCCTTGTATATTGAGGATATTCTAACAGTCCATTTTCAAAGGAATCATCGCTATGTGATGACTCTTGAATAACACCATCTAATAAGCGAATAATCGCATCACTTATCACAAGTGCTGCACCTTCACCACCGGTTAATACAAAGTCACCTAAACTTACTTCCATATCTACATAAGAACGGATACGTTCATCAAATCCCTCATAATGTCCACATAAAATAATGAGGTGCTCAACCTGTGAAAACTGCTTTGCCATCACTTGATTAAAACCCTTTCCTTGTGGTGTCATCATAACAACAAAGGATTTTTCAGTACGAATAGCCTTTAAACAATCAATAATAGGCTGACACATAAGGACCATTCCTTGTCCCCCTCCACAAGGTGTATCATCTACTTTATTATGTTTATCTAGCGTATAATCACGAAAATTAATGGTTTCAAAGATAACCTTCTGCTTTTCAATAGCTCTTTTGATAATTGATGTTGTTTGAAAACTATCAAAAAACTCTGGAAATAAAGTCAATACTGTAATTCTCATAACATACCTTCTAATAATTTTACACAAATCTTCTTTTCTTCCTTATTCACTTCTTTAATAAATTCATTTACATATGGAATAAGAATTTGTTGTCCATCTTTTTGTACACGTATAACAACATGGGCTCCTGTTTCCAAAATTTGTGTAACCATTCCTAAGTATCCATGTTCTTCACAGAAAACTTCACAATCCTTTAATTCATGAAAATATATTTCATCATCCTCTAACCTATGTAAATCTTGTTTTCGAATAGAAAGATTACACCCTTTCCATCGTTCAATTAAATTAATATGTTCATAGCCTTCAAACAAAATATATAGTAAACCTTTTTGTTCTTTCACATGTTTAATAGTAACCTTTTGATATACACCATTATCCTCTATATAAATAGTATTCCCATTTTTAAATCGAAGATCCACAAAGTGAGTAAATGGTTTTACCTTCACTTCTCCTTTTAAACCATGTGTATTTGCAATTGCGCCAATTACAATATATTCCATAAAACCTCCTAAAAAAAGGATGCATGTGCATCCTAATAAGATTCAAACTGAATAGTAACTTTTTTATTATCATTTCTAGATGCCACAAATAATAATTGCCTTATAGAAGAAGCCATTATTCCTTTTTTCCCAATCAAACGTGATACATCACTATGATTAGCATACACATATAATAAAATTTCTTCTTCATTTAAACTAGGCATTTGTTTAACAGATAACGATGCTTTATCTTGAATGATAGGAGCCACCAAATCAGTTATAACCTTTTCATAAGGTATCATCATTATTTAGCATTTTTTTATTAATGTAAACGTTTCATAATACCTTCTTTTGAAAGAATATTACGTACCGTATCAGAAGGTTGTGCACCATTCTTCATCCATTTCACAGCTAATTCTTCATTTACACTAATTTGTGCTGGTTCTGTTGTTGGGTTGTACGTACCAATTGTTTCAATAATACGACCATCTCTTGGTGAGCGAGAATCTGCCGCTACAATTCTATAAAATGGTTTTCTTTTAGAACCCATACGTTTTAATCTTAATTTTACTGCCATATCATTTCCTCCTATTGTATCATTCCTATATTAAGATAGCATATATAACATAGAGTGTCAAGTATTTTTACTTGACACTCTAGATTAAAATCGGCGTTTACCAAATTTATTCGCTAATGGGAAACCACCTTTCATTTTCCCTAAAACATCCATACCAGGTATAGATGGCATTTTCCCACCTTTGGTCATTTGTGCCATTTGTTTCATTACTTGTTTCATTTTATCATATTGAGAGAGTAAACGATTAATATCACTTACTTGTGTTCCACTCCCTTTAGCAATTCTATTTTTACGTGATGCTTTTAATATAGCTGGATTTTTTCTTTCTTCTTTTGTCATACTTAGGATAATAGCTTCATTTTTCTTCATCGTCTTATCTGCTTTATCATCATCGATTTGTCCTGCCATCTGACTCATACCAGGAATTAATTTTAACATTCCTGCGATTGATCCCATTTTCTTAACTTGTTGAAACTGAATGAGCATGTCATCTAATGTAAATTGTCCAGACATCATGCGATTCGCCACTTTGGTAGATTCTTCGACATCCAA
>CAZQFM010000039.1:0-11497 GCA_964592705.1 uncultured Erysipelotrichaceae bacterium | reverse complement strand
TGTTGGGATACAAGTTTTACGATTAGAGTTTTATGAGATGTTTTCACGTTACTTTACAGGTGATGGGATTGCGTTTAAATCATTAAAAGACAATTAAATGGAGGAATGAAATTATGTTAAACACGATGGAATTATTATTACCACTTATTATTATTGTATTGATTAGCTTACCTTTAGTTGCTGTATTTAAAGGAACAGCAAGCAAAAGAAGTGCGAAAATTCGTTTAGCTACACATGTTGCATTATTCTTTGCACTTGTTGCTGGTGTATTTATTTATCAAGTGAATGGAGCACAAGTTTTAGCATCAGAAACATCAACAATAGCTGATGCCATGACAGGAAGTGTAGCTCAAGGGATGGGATTTATCGCTGCAGCATTAGCGACAGGTCTTTCTGCACTTGGAGCTGGTATTGCGGTAGCAGCAGCAGCTCCAGCTGCTATTGGGGCATTTTCTGAAAATGAAAAAAACTTTGGTAAGGCATTGATTTTCGTTGCCCTAGGAGAAGGGGTTGCTATTTACGGTTTGATTATTTCTATTTTGATTATTATGATTAAACTATAAGCAGAGAGGAGATTTTTATGAAATTTTTCCTGCTCAGTGATAATATAGATACACAAATGGGATTACGTTTAGCAGGAATTGATGGCATCGTTATTCATAAGAGGGAAGAAGTTTTGTCAGCTCTAGAGGATGTTATTCAAAAACATGATGTTGGTATTGTATTAATTACTACTAAACTTGTGAATACGTGTCCTGATGTGATATCAGAAATGAAACTAAAGCTAAAAAAGCCGTTGATTGTAGAAATACCAGATCGTCATGGTTCTGCCAAAATTGGAGAAACCATTGATGCCTATGTGAGCGAAGCAATCGGGGTTAAGCTGTGAGGTGTAATATGCAAATACAAAATGAAGCTTTTGAATCTTGCTTTAAAGAAGAAATTCAACATGTATCGGATCTTGAAATTCAATCTTTACGCCAAGAGATAGAAGAAATTCGAGAACGAGCGATTAGCGAGATGAAAGAGGATGCACAAAAAGAAGCGAATATTATATTAGAACAGGAATTACACGAAGTAAGAAGTGACTATGCTATGAAAACTAGCGAAGTGACTGCAAACTATAATAGAATGTTGATGAATAAAAGAGATGAATGTACAACTATGATTTTTGAAGATGTTCAAAAAGAGTTAGAGGCTTTTGTACGTAGTGAACAATATGAGTCATTCTTACTTCAGAAAATAGTAAAAATAAAGGAACAACTACCATATAAAGTAACATTGTATATGGGAGAGAAAGATGAGCAGCTTCTTGAGAAGTTACAATGTACATGTTATGAAGGATCGATAGGAGTCATTGATAAAAATATTCGTATTGGTGGCTTTCGCTTAGAGTGTGAAGATAAAGGGATTATTGTAGATGAAACATTTGATTTTTATCTAGAAAGAGAAAAAGAGTGGTTTTATGCGAACTCTGGTTTTATGGTTCGTTAAAGCCGGAAAGAAATGAAACTCTAAATGAGGTGATAATGTGAGTAAAAATGTAATATATTCCATCAATGGACCGGTTATTACAGTGAAGGATACAACGGATTTTTCTATGTTGGAAATGGTTTATGTTGGTCATAAGAAACTGATGGGTGAAGTAATCTCCATTAAAAAGGAAGCTACTACCATACAAGTTTATGAATCGACAACAGGATTAAAACCGGGAGAGCCTGTATATTCAACAGGAAGTCCTATTTCTGTTACTTTAGGACCAGGTATTTTACGTAATATATTTGATGGTGTAGAGAGACCATTAAAAGTAATTGCCAATCAGTCAGGTGCATTTATTCCTACTGGAAGTAATGTTGATCCTTTGGATGTTGAAAAAGAATGGAACGTTACATTAAAAGTTAAAGTAGGGGATAAAGTAAGTGGAGGCGATATCTATGCTATCGTTCCAGAGACGGAGTTGATTGAGCATCGTTGTATGATTCATCCTGATTTACAAGGTACAATTGTGGAAGTAATGCCAGATGGTATGTATAAAATACATGATTGTGTGGCGAAATTAGAAGATGATCATGGTGTGATTCATTCCTTAACGCTTTGTCAGAAATGGCCTATTAAGCAGGCTAGACCTGTTCAAGAACGTTTATCGATTAGTGTTCCTTTAATTACAGGACAACGTGTTATTGACACTTTATTTCCTATTGCAAAAGGTGGAACAGCTGCTGTTCCAGGAGGTTTTGGAACAGGAAAAACGATGACGCAACATCAACTTGCGAAGTGGTGTGATGCGGATATTATTGTATATGTAGGTTGTGGAGAGCGTGGAAATGAGATGACGCAAGTTCTTGAAGAGTTTTCAGAGCTAATTGATCCTAAGTCACAAAAACCACTTACTGATCGTACAGTATTAATTGCCAATACATCAAATATGCCAGTTGCAGCCCGTGAAGCAAGTATTTATACAGGGTTAACATTAGCTGAGTATTATCGTGATATGGGGTACCATGTAGCGATAATGGCAGACTCAACAAGTCGATGGGCAGAGGCTCTTCGTGAGATTAGTGGACGATTGGAAGAAATGCCTGCAGAAGAAGGGTTTCCAGCGTATTTACCATCACGTATTTCACAATTTTATGAGCGTGCTGGTTATATGAATACATTAAATGGAAAGATAGGATCTGTTTCTATTATTGGAGCTGTATCTCCGCAAGGTGCAGATTTTTCTGAGCCTGTTACACAAAATACGAAGCGTTTTGTACGTTGTTTCTGGGCACTTGATAAAGCTCTTGCGTATGCTCGTCATTATGCAGCGATTAACTGGAATCAAAGTTATTCAGAGTATGTTAATGATTTAGCGAAATGGTACAACAAACATGTAGATCCTCGTTTTCTTCATAATCGCCAACAGATTATGGCTTTATTAGCAGAAGAAACAAAGTTGATGGAAATCGTAAAGTTAATTGGTAGTGATGTTTTACCAGATGATCAAAAATTGGTAATTGAAATAAGTAAAGTGATTCGTGTAGGTTTTCTTCAACAAAATGCTTTCCATAAAGAAGATACATATGTTCCTTTAGAAAAGCAGTTAAGAATGATGGATGTTATTTTATATTTGTATAAGCGTGCAAAAGATGTTGTTGCACAAGGGAAACCATTAAGTGAAGTAGTGAAACTTGGTTTATTTGAAAAATTGATTAAGATGAAATATGATGTTGCTAATGATAATATAGAGCAATTAGATACGTATCTTACAATGATAGATGAAGCGATTGCAAGTATTCAATAAATATAGAAAGGAGGAGTTTGTATGCGTCTACAGTATGTAGGTTTAGATGAAATCAACGGGCCTCTTATCTTTTTGGATAATGTCGAAGGTGTAAGTTTCGAAGAAGTTGTTGAAATAAGTTGTCAAAACGGAACTACGCGTATGGGAAGAGTTGTGGAGCTTGATGGAAAACGTGCTGTTATTCAGGTTTTTGAAGGAACCAATCATATGTCTTTAAAGAATACAAAGACACGTTTTTTGGGAAAACCGATGGAAATGCCATTATCGAAAGAGCTCTTAGGCCGTACCTTTAACGGAGCTGGGCAACCAATCGATGGTCTTGGTGATATCTATGCAGAAAAACGTGCAGATATTAATGGACAACCATTGAATCCAGTAGCAAGGGTATATCCACGTAATTATATTAATACAGGAATTTCAAGTATTGATGCGTTAACAACGCTTATCCGTGGACAAAAGTTGCCGATTTTTTCCGGATCTGGTATGCCACATAATGAATTGGCGGTACAGCTTGTGAAACAGGCGAAAATATCGGAAGGTGATGGGAAGAACTTTGCGATTGTATTTGCTGCTATGGGAGTTAAAAATGATGTAGCAGACTATTTTAAACGTTCTTTTGAAGAAGCAGGTGTAATGGATAAAGTGGTTATGTTTGTGAATTTGTCCAATGACCCTATTATCGAAAGAACATTGACACCACGGTGTGCACTAACTGTCGCAGAATATTTAGCATATGAGCATGATATGCATATTTTAGTAATCTTAACAGATATAACATCATATTGTGAAGCATTGCGTGAGTTTTCAAGTAGTAAAGGGGAAATACCAGGGCGTAAAGGTTATCCAGGATATTTATATTCTGATTTAGCTTCTTTATACGAACGTGCAGGTATTATTCATGGAGCGAATGGATCAGTTACACAAATTCCTATTTTAACAATACCTAATGATGATATTACACATCCTGTTCCTGACTTAACAGGGTATATTACAGAGGGACAGATTGTACTTGATAGAAACTTACATCAAATGGGTGTATATCCTCCTGTTGGGATCTTACCTTCTTTATCGCGTTTGATGAAAGATGGGATTGGTGCTGGGTACACTAGAGAAGATCATGGAGCTGTTAATAACCAATTATTTGCGTGTTATGCAAAAGTACAAGATGCTCGTAGCTTAGCTTCTGTTATTGGAGAAGATGAGCTTAGTGATATTGATAAGAAGTATATGGCATTTGGAAAGCTATTTGAGGAGCACTTTTTATCACAAGGCTTTGAGACAGATCGTAGTATTATAGAAACATTGGATTTGGGATGGGATTTATTATCTATTCTACCAAGAATAGAATTAGACCGTGTAGATGACGATGTGTTAGATGTTCACTATGATCATGCTAAAGCATGTAAGCGATTTGGTTTAAAAGAAGCTAGATTCACTAATGAAGGTAATTAAAGATGGTAAATAAACAAGTCTTTCCTACAAAAGGGAATTTGATTACAACGAAAAAGTCTTATAGTTTAGCAAAGTTAGGCTATGACTTAATGGATCGAAAACGAAATATTTTGACACGTGAAATGATGAGTCTTTTAGATGATGTGAAATTGTTGCGTGATGAAATTACAGAAACGTATCGTGTTGCATACTTAGCTTTGCAGCAGGCCAATATGAGCTTAGGTGTTATTAGTGATCTGGTGGAGGCTGTTCCTATTGATGATCAAATACAAATTGTTTATCGTAGTGTTATGGGGGTAGAAATTCCAAAGATTTTATATGAGCAACCCAAACCTACGTTAAGCTATGGTTTAGAAAGAGCAAATTCAAAGTTAGATTATGCATATCAATGTTTTTACAAAGTAAAGAAGATGACCATCATCTTAGCAGAAATTGAGAATAGTGTCTATCGGTTAGCGAATGCTATACGAAAAGCACAAAAGCGAGCAAATGCATTGAAAAATATTGTGATTCCTAATTTTGAAGCGAATATTAAATTTATTAGTGAAGCTCTTGAGGAAAAAGAGCGTGAGGAATTTTCTAGGCAAAAAGTTATCAAATATACAAAAGATAAGCAAAGAAAAGGCGAATAATTCTTGATAAGCTAGATATGTTAATGTATCTAGCTTTTTATATGTTGGAAAAGCTATTAAAAGGATAGAAATAGAGGTGTTTTATATTATGCAAAAAAAAGTGAAAAAAACTATTGCATAAAACGGAATTATTTGGTATTATTAATGAGCACTGATGAGTGTTAATATATGCGCCCATAGCTCAACTGGATAGAGCGTTTGACTACGGATCAAAAGGTTGCGGGTTCGATTCCTACTGGGCGCGCCATTATCAAAATGAATGTGGTCATATTTTTCGGTATGTATCACAGCTTGGTAGCGCACTTGACTGGGGGTCAAGGGGTCGCAGGTTCAAATCCTGTCATCCCGACCATTTTAAAAGGCTGGGTAGCTTAGTTGGCTAGAGCATCCGGTTCATACCCGGAAGGCCGTGGGTTCAAGTCCCACCCCAGCCACCATTCTGATCTTGGTTATAAGGACCCTTAGCTCAGTTGGTTAGAGCATCCGGCTCATAACCGGTGGGTCGTAGGTTCGAGTCCTACAGGGTCCACCATTATTGAAATATTTGGAGGAATACCCAAGTGGTTGAAGGGTCCGGTCTTGAAAACCGGTAGGTCGGGAAACTGGCGCCTGGGTTCGAATCCCAGTTCCTCCGCCATTCTGAAAGTATTTATGAATTTTACACATCGCGGGGTAGAGCAGCCTGGTAGCTCGTCGGGCTCATAACCCGGAGGCCGTTGGTTCAAATCCAGCCCCCGCAACCAAATGGTTCCGTAGCTCAGTCGGTAGAGCAAAGGACTGAAAATCCTTGTGTCGTTGGTTCGATTCCGACCGGAACCACCATTTAGTATTTAATAAGCTTTCCTTTAGTTAAAGGAAAGCTTTTTTTGTTTATATAAAAAAGGTATTTATTTTTATTAATACCAGATGTTGTGCAATCTCTTTAATTTAATATTATATTGTAATGAGCATAAGTTTTTTAGTTTTTATATGTGCCAAATTTTATTGATTTACATAGGATAGAAAGAATATAGTATTGAGATATTCAAAGGGGTGAAATAGTGTATAATAATTTTAATAATGACAATAACAGTATGATTAATAATGGTTTTGCGTATCAAAACAATGAGACACATGTTCATGAAATGGAAGGTGTGGTAAGAGTTGCACAGTCAGCAGATATTCCACACAATCATCGATTTAGTACGATGACAAGTCATCCAATTCCTATTAGTCGTAATAATCATGTCCATGAAGTAAATTTTTTTACGGATGTACATGATGGACATCAACATTCATTTAGCGGTAGAACTTCTCCTGCAATTGCAGTTGGAGATAGACATGTTCATTTTTTACGCTCAATTACAAGTAGGAATGATGGTCATCGTCATGAGTTTCGTACATCAGCATTTATCGAAAATCCATCAGGAGATTAAATTTGAAAGCAGCTTTTAAGCTGCTTTTAAATAGTATAATGAGGTATGTTTAAGGAAGATTATGTTTTTAATGAGATTAGTAGATATTTTATTTTTATTAAGGAATTTCTCCTTTTCTTTACGAATAGATAAATATGGCTAAGACAAGGAGGTAATAGTATGCAAGCTCATGATATGAGATTATATGAAGATAAAATAGATAAAAAAAGAACGATTAAATTGATGAAGTCCTATCTTGAATTTTTAAGTAAACATGTACATAGTTCAACATTTGAGGATTACCAGAATTTACAAAAGGACTCTTTTGATATTTACCTTCGATATTTAAGAGAGCAAGAGTCTGTAGTACGTGAGGATATTTTAGATTATTTAAATTATACAAAAAGTGTTGTGCATATTCCTAGGAATAGACATTTAGTGATGCATGAAACAAATAAAATTTTAGAAGCTATTGATAGAAAAGATAAGGCGATAGAATATGCTAAGAAAAAGAATATGGAAAGGGATCAACAGGTGCGATGGATTTTGGCAGGTATTGCGCGGTTGAGTGATAAAGAAAAGCAGTTTATTGTTGAGAAATTTATTTTTAATTTAAAAAATCATGTGATTATAGAGCGTCATCAGATTGTAGAAAGTACTTTAAATAGAAACTTAGTTAAGGCATATTTGAATTTGGCCATTATCTTGAAATTAGAGATACTACTTTCTGAATAAAAAGAGCTTTTTAATTGCATAGTAGTTGCTATGTATCATGTGTTAGAATAGTATTATCCAAAATTAGGCATTATGAAAGGAGGAACTGTATTTTAAAGTGTATTAGCTTTTATAAGGTATATGAAGAAAGAACGCTTATTTTATATGTATATAGCGTTTTTTTTTTTTTTTTTTAACATTGAGAGAAAGGGGTACATATGTTTCTTTTTAATAAAAAAACACTTTGTTTTATATTTTCTTTTCTTTTTGTTATTTGTTCTTTACATATGTCTGCAAAGGCAGGACCTAGTGTTGTATTGGGAGATAAGATTCCTTTTAGCTATCGAGTAACTGATAAGCAAGGGTGTACAACTTGGAGTGATAGCATGAACTATATTTATGCGAATACCAAAGTAGCCTTTTGTATTGAGCCTGGTATTTTAATAAATGAAGGGTCTATATATTCTTCTGTAGAGTTTACAGGTGATCAACAACGATATATGAGTTTTATCGTTTACTATGGGTGGGAAAAAACACAAAAAACAGCAGCTGATTATACAGCTACACAATTTATGATCTGGGAGTATTTAGGTGCTATCATACAATCAACTAATTTTACACAATATAGAGAATATAAAGAAAAAATTCAAGTTGCTATAGGGCGTCATCAGCTTTTACCTTCTTTTCATAATCAAACATATGAAGTATCAGTAGATGAAACGATAGAGTTAGAAGATACGAATCGTGTGCTAGAAGATTTTGTATTATCTTCTTCCGATGGATTATCAGTAGTGAAGGAGGGGAATAAACTTTTTATTACAGGAACGCGAGAGGCAGCTGATACTTCAAAGGTGAAGTTTCAAAAAGTTCCAGATGAATTGCTAGGAGTATCAATTGTTTATCAATCAGCAAACTCTCAAAATGTAGCGACCATTTGTATGCAAGATATCTTGGCTACAAATATAAATGTAAAAGTGAATAAGACTGGTAAAATAATTGTGGAAAAAGAAGATAAGGAGACTGGAAAAGAACTACAAACATTAATGACATTTGAAGGAGCCGAATTCACTGTATATAATGAGCAGGGAGATATTGTTGATGTGATTGTGATTCAAAAAAATGGAATTGGTATATCAAAAGATTTGCCATTTGGTGTATATAAGGTGCAAGAAACAAAAGCTCCACAAGGTTATTTAATTGATTCTGAAATAAAAACAGTAACTTTAGATGCTAGTAATGATAGTAAAGTAACATTAACAATTCAAGATCAAGTAGTAAAAGGGAATATCGCTATTCATAAATTCATAGATGAAGAAGTTAGTGAAAGTGTTAAGTCATCCTTGAAAAAACCTTTATCTGGGGTCACTTTTAAGGTTATTTCGGATATATCAAATGAGGTAGTAGATACATTAATAACGGATGAAGAAGGATATGCTATAAGTAAACAATTACCATATGGATGGTATACTGTTTGTGAAGAAGCTGTTTCAGGCTTTGATATGCTCGATCCTTTTAAAGTGTTTGTGAATGAAGACCAAAAGGTATTTCATTATCTTATTGAGAATACAGCAACGGTAACAAAAATAAAAATAGTAAAAGTTGATGCAGATACAGGGAAACAGATACCTATGGCAGGTATAAAATTTAAAGTTAAGGATGCGAAGGGCAATTATGTTACGCATCATTTCATGTATCCTGATGAAAAAGATATTGATGAATTTATTACTGGAGAAGATGGATCTGTTGTATTACCAGAAAAGTTGAAGAATGGTATTTATACAATAGAAGAAGTGAGTGGAAGCGTTCCAGAAGGGTATTTATTAAACATGGAGGGAAAAACTTTTGAAGTTGATGGGTTGGAATCACAAATAGAGATTGCGTTTGAAAATAAGCCAGTAAAAGGGAAAGTTATGTTATTAAAAAAAGGAGAGCGTTTTGATAAGTTTGACTTTAGAGAGACAGAGTATGGTAAAATATATGAACCTATTTTTAAGGAAACATTTTTAGATGGTGTAATATATGAAATTTATGCTCATGAAGATATTAAAACATTAGATGGAACACTATGGTATCAAAAGGGGGATTTAGTAGATGTTATAACGACTAAAGGAGACATTCCATCTTATAGTAAAGAACTTCCTTTAGGAAAATATATAATAAAAGAAGTGCAAGCACTAGATGGCTATATACAAGATTCAGTTTCAAAAGAATTTGAATTGCGTTATATGAATGAGGTTACGGAGATTGTTTTTTACGAAGAAACTTTTTGGAATGCTCGAAAACAAGGGGTTATGAGGTTTTTAAAAGTATTAGAAGATTCTAATTTTGAAAATGTAAATCAGATTAACGAGAAAATATTATTTGGCTTATTTACACGAAACCCACTTTTCATTGATGGGCATGAGGTTTTGCCAAAGGATTGTTTACTTGCAATTACTCCTTTAGATGAAAATATGAATGGCTCTTTTCTTGTGGATTTTGAAGGAGACTATTATTTTAAAGAAATGTCCACTGATTCAAGATACCAGATTACAGAAAAAGAATTTGATTTTTCTTATAGCTATGATCAACAAGGGATGATCAATCCGATACCTTTATATAATGAACAACTTGTTATTGAAAATAAACTAAAGAGAGCGGAAATACAAATTGTGAAGACAAGTAAAGAAGTTTTACCAAAAATAGAAAATTCTAGTTTACAGCCTCATGAGTCATTATTTCTTCAAGGTGTAGAATTTGAATTAGCTATGGATAGACAATTTACCCAGAATGTTAGAAAGGCAGTTACAGATCATAATGGTATTGCAATTTTTGATCAGTTAGAGCTAGGAACATATTTTTTGAGAGAGTCAAAAACTACGCAATGGCATGTATTAGATCCTACTATATTTGAAATAAGCGTAAATGAACATAATGAAGTAAAAGTGATTGAAGTTGAGAATGCTCTTAGAAGGAGTGTTTTAGAGGTAGTAAAACGTGATAAGAATACAAAAAAGTATTTATCAGGTGCTGAAATAACGTTATATGATGAAAATATGCAACTTGTAGATGTGAAGGTGAGCGATCAAAATGGAGTTGTTTTATTTACTGATTTAGTAAATGGCGTATATTATGTAAAAGAAACAACTGCTCCAAGTGGTTATTTGCTATCGGATGAGTATATAGAAGTAATTATTTCCGGTAATGATATTTCTACAAAGTATCAAGTAGAGATTTTAAATACAATGATTACAGAAACAGTACAAACAGGTGATTATCATAATAAAAAAATATATATAATATTGCTATTATTTTCATTCGTTAGTATTTGTAAAAGAATAAAATAATAAATATCTTCTAGGTAGGAAAAGTATAAAGAACCTTATAGAAGTATTTTTTTAGATATCTAAATAAGGTTCTTTTATCATAGATGATTATGGTATTATGCATATTGTTTCCTATTTCTACGGTTCAGTTATACAAATAATTAGATATTAAAAAAACGAGTTGTACGATTGATTGATATTTTTCTTTTATATGTAAAGGTTATATATACAAAATACATATAAAATATCGCATGTTATTAAGGGATATGATATAATAGTCTGGAACGTTAACGTATTTTTTGTTTGAGAAATACTATTTTAATGATGAGATTTCGTTAACTTTTATATAAGAGACATTATTATTAATAAGAATCCATATGATAGTTATATAATAATAAGTTTACTTTGCAGAAATTTAGATTTGGATGGTGTGATTAATATGAAAAATTTTTCTAAAAAGTATTTAGTCAATTTTACTTTGATTATTTCATTAACAATTGTAGCTTTATGGTTTGCCTTAAAAGATAATTATCAGGAAGTTATAGTACTTATTCGTGATATAAAGTGGTACTGGCTTATTTT
Source organism: uncultured Erysipelotrichaceae bacterium (assembly GCA_964592705.1). Lineage (GTDB taxonomy): Bacteria > Bacillota_I > Bacilli_A > Erysipelotrichales > Erysipelotrichaceae > CAMWMY01. Next base: position 135 of record CAZQFM010000039.1, on the reverse strand, counting down.
AATTTTATTGTGGGGAATTATTTATACAATGATAATTGGATGGATTTTAAAAGTATTTGCTCGGCGGTATAAAAAAGATTACACTTTCTTGCAAGGTATTCAAAATTCATTTGTAGGAAGTTTTTTTAGTGGTAT
>CAZQFM010000038.1:0-11599 GCA_964592705.1 uncultured Erysipelotrichaceae bacterium | reverse complement strand
AAATCATAGTGGTATCTGTTACTACTTTTTCTAATGGTCTTATCGTTGTCCAATGGTTATATATAAGGTTTGGATAGCGAATAGACTCTACTCCTGTTTTTTTATAAGTACTGTAATGTTTAGCTTTACTCCTTATGTTTAACTGCTTACATACTTTATGAACGAGATTATCCGATACTACCCATCCTGTTTCTCTTCGTATAATGGTATTGATTCTATGATAACCATAACTTGGTTTTCTTTTATGAATATCACGAATCAAGAGTTCTAAATCTCTTCGACTCTCTTCATATTGATTGAATATATCTCTTGTTTTTAGCCATTTATAATAACCACTTCTTGATATACTCATCACTTCACATAACGATTGAATAGAAAATTCTTTACTTAATAATTCTACGATTTCAAACTCTTTTTGTTTTCCTTCTTGAATATTACAATGGAACCATCCCCTTTCACTAGATACCCTTTTTTTAAGCGTTCATTTTCTATTCTTAACTTCATATTTTCATATTGAAGTTTTTCTATATCCGTTAGGTTTTTCTTCTTTTGATATTTCGTTAGTGGATTACCAGGCCTTTTCTTATTTTCTAATCCTTTCATTCCTAATTCCCTATATTTTTTTATCCAATTGTTAATCATCCCATTACTTAATCCTGTTTCTCTAGTAACGGCATGAGTACTTTTTTCTAAATCTAATGCAGGTTTAATGAGTCTATATTTATCTTCTGCTGTCCAATACTTATTTTTTCCTCCTTTTGGTCTTCCCATATCTTTTTCCTCCTTACTATAAAAGTATAATAACATAAAAAAATGTAAACACTTTTTATGTGTCTACATTTATCTTACTAGTTCAGATTTTTCCCTTTCCTATCTTCTTTTTCACTCTCAATGGAATTTTACTTTATAAAGTAGAATTTACTCTTTTAAATGACCAATTTTCTATGGAACAGATGATAATAGGGTTTTAAACCTAAAATCAAAAAAAATATTCCTTACTCATTAGATAGATTATATGATAAACTTAAGAAAAAAATCAATAGTCATATAGGAAAAATATTCTAAATATAGTATAATTTAGTTAATAGAGTTAATGAAATTGCAACATTATGTTGTAATAGCTTAAAACTATTAAGGAGTATTAATTTTATTAATGAAAAAAAGGATAATTATTTAGACTATGTTAATTTATCCTCAACATCTAATGCTAAAGATATTGAAGAATATAGTGAAATCCTAGATTATTGCTTAAAAAGAGGTGATATTTTAAATATTGCTATATCAGGGACTTATGGTTCTGGCAAATCAAGTTTTATTAAAACATTTTTTTCTAATAAATCATATAATACCATCACAATTTCACTGGGGAATTATGAGAATGCCAAAACTAAAAAAGTAGAAGGTCAAGAAAATGAATATTACCAGTCAATAGAAAAAAGCATACTTCAACAATTGCTATATCAAGTAGATGACAGTGATGTGCCTTTATCTAGATTTAAAAGAATAAACAAATATTCAAGGCCAAAGCTATTTTTTGAAAGTAGTTCTATATTATTTTTATTTTCAGTTTTATTAATTGTATTATTCCCTAGCTATCTAGAAAAATTAAAAAATAATTTCAAATTTATATATGATTTTTTATCATTTATACCTAATATAAAAATATTAAAAATTAATTTAGATACTAGCATAATAATCACAATATTTTTATTTTTATGCTCTATTGTATCTTTAATGTTTGGCTTTTATAAAATTGTAGAGTCTTTAAAAAATAAAATATCAATTAGTAAATTTAAATTTAAAGATGCAGAAATAGAAATTAATAATAAATCAGAATCAATTTTTAACAAATATTTAGATGAAATTATTTATTTTTTTCAATCAACTAGCTTTAATGTTGTAATTATTGAGGATTTAGATAGATTTGAAGATGCAACTTTTATAATTCAAAAATTAAAGGAACTAAACCAATTGATTAATTCATCAACAAAGATTAGTGTGAAAATCAAATTTATTTTTGCTATAAGAGATGATTTTTTTACCGATCCGAAAGAAAGAACAAAATTTTTTGATAAGATAATTCCTATTATCCCTATTTCATCGTATACTAATTCAAATGAAATAATATGGGAAAAGTTTGAAAAAATATATGGCAAAAAAAATAAATATGGTGATATTAATAAGAAATTTATTGATGATGTTTCAATATTTGTTGAAGATATGAGAATTATTAATAATATTATTTCAGAATTTATTATTTATCATGATAAATTTATAAAGAAAAATTTAGATGATAGAAAATTATTTGTAATGATAATGTATAAAAATTTATATCCAAAGGAATATTCAGAATTATTATTAGGCAGTGGTACAATTCCATTGGCTTTTAGAAATATAACTTCTAATATTAATTTACAAGTAAAATCTATTCATGAAGAAATAGAATCACTAAGAAAAGAAAAGAAAAGAATAACATTCAAAAAGAAGAATTACATAATGTTTCAGAATTAAAATATGCGTTAATATCTAGTTTAGTAAATTATAACGAATCATTTGATAGACAATCATTATGCTTTGGTAATGAAAGAGTCAGAATTACTGATTTTTTAAAAGATGATTTTCAAATGGATAGATTTAATAATGAAGATATTAGTTTTACTTATAATAATCATTTTCATAGTAAAGGATTAAGTGAAGATGAAACGTTTAAATTTTTTGGTGGCAAAATGGATTTTATAAAAAGGTTAGAAGCATTGAATAAAACTAAAGAAAAAAGTCTTGAAGAAGTTCAAAAAGAGATTGAAATTCAAAATAGAAAAATAAAAAGCATAAAGGAAAAAGAATTGCATGAATTAATATCCACATATAGTGCTGATAGCTTTATTGATGGTAAAAATGAATTTGAGCTTTTTGTATTAAGTAGAGGTTATATTACTAATGATTATAATGATTATATATCTATTTTTAAAGAGGGAAATTTAACAAATAATGATATGAGATTTATAAAATCCGTTAAAAAGAATGAGCAACTTAAATATTCTTATCATTTAGAAAAGATTGAGGAAATAGTTAAAAGATTAAATCCTATGGATTTTTCCAATATAGTAGTTTTGAATATCGATTTAATAGATTTTTTAACAAAAAATAAAGATAAATACAAAGAAGAGTTTGAAAAAGTACTAATGCTATTTACAACTATTGATAACGAAAATTATAAATTTATTGAGCGATATGAAAGTTCTGAAAATGATTTTGAATACTTTTTTAGTCAAATCATTTTAAAATCTAATAATTTATGGCAATATTTATATGAGAATAAAATAGGAAATACAAAATATATTGATCAGTGGATATTACGGTATTTAAAATATTCAAATGAGTTTGATAATATAGATGATAGCTTTAAAAGATATATTGCCAATCATAAAGATTTCTTTAGTATTACTAATACAACTCAAATGTTACAATATTTTGATTCGTTAAAAAATTTAAATGTTAAGTTCAATAATTTAGACTCTAAGACTGATGCTAAATTACTTAATGAAGTTTATAAAAATTCTTTGTATGAATTAAATGTTCATATGATAACTATTTTACTAAAGCTATTTGATATAAATTTTGAAAAAATATCTGAAAAACTATTAACCGAGGTTTACGAAAATGAGAATTTAAAATTAATGAAAACATACATAGAAAAAAATTTCTCGGAATTCTTAAGTAATTATTATTTGTCTTTTGATATACACAGGGATAGCGAAAAAGTATTAGTGGAAATATTAAATAGTTCTTATATAAAGTTAGAAGAAAAAGAAAAGATTATTGAAAAAGAAATTATAGAATTTAGTCAAATAAATTTAATTGATAATACTTTATATGAAACTCTAACAAAATACAATAGGATACAATGTAATTTAAATAATGTACTAGAATTATATAATAAAGAGGAAACGTTAAATATTGATATAATTAAAATGATAAATTCTAACAAATTGAATTTTGAAGAATTTTCACAAAAGTCTAATAAGGAAATTGTTAAACAATTTGAGTATGATTGCTCAATTAATAATGCAATTTCAATTAATATATATAAGGAGATAATAAAGAAATTTAATGTTATTGATAATTTTGATAGTGACGATTTAGAAAATAATAGATTAATAATTTTAATAGATAATGGTATTATAAAGTTTAATGAATCAAATTATGATTTCATTAAAGAAAACTATCTATATTTAATATACAAATTTATAAATAGCAATAAAGAGAAATTTAAAGAAAATATAGATAATTTAGATATATCAAATATTAATTTATTAACTAGCAATGAAATTGATAATAGTCTAAAGCAATATTTAATTGATGAAAAAATTGTAAATTTATTAGATCTTAATGAAGAGGATTTATATTATCTATTGATTAATGATATTGTTTATATAAATAATGATGAAGTGGATAGAAAGGTTATTGAATCATCACTTGATATCGAAAAAAAGATTAAATACTTATTTAAGATTAGAACAAAGATAGAAGTTAATAAATTGTTAGAATATATAAATTTGTTAGGAAGGTATTATTCTAGTATAGGTTTAAATAGGAATACAGCAAATATTGATTATAGTTCGGAAATGATGATATTATTGGAAATATTAAAAACAAATAATTTAATATCTTCTTATAAGATAGGAAAAAATAAAAATATAATAGTTTATAATAAAAGATCTAAATTCAAGGTGTGTGTGTAAAAGGTTGTGAAAACCTTCAAAAGTAGTATGATAGATACATATGAAATTGGAGGTTTTCTAATGAATAAAAGAAAAGAGTTAGTAAAAGAGTTAATAAGGGAATTTGATTTAAAAAATACAAATGATATATCAAGTTTGTTCTGTGAATTAATGGGAGATACCGTTCAAGAAATGTTAAACAGTGAACTGGATGAAGAATTGGGATATGATAAGTACGATCAATCTGAGAAGAAAACAAACAATTCAAGAAATGGCTTTTCTGAAAAACGTATGAGAAGTGAATACGGTGATATCCATATCAAGGTTCCACGGGATCGTAATAGTGAATTTGAGCCACAGATTGTAAAGAAATATCAAAAAGATCTAGGTACGATTGAACATCAGATTCTAACATTATATGCCAAAGGCATGAGCAATAGAGAGATCGAAGACTTCATCAAGAATATCTATGGAACAGAAGTATCACCTTCTCTGATATCTCGTATCACTGATCGTATATTGCCAGAAGTTAGAGAATGGCAATCCCGACCTTTAAAACGGCTTTACGCTATGGTATTTATGGATGCCATACACTATCATGTACGCAAGGAAGGAAGTGTAGTCAATAAAGCGGTATATCCATAGATTATTGTACAAGGCTGCATCGTATATCAAATCCGCAATAGCACACGATATGTAAGTTATAAAGATATCAAAGAATTTATGCGAGATATAAAGAGTGTCTATCAGGCAGCTACTCTCGAATTAGCAGAACACAATCTTGATAAAGTAGAAGAAAAATGGAAGGGGAAATATTCAAGCATCATCAAATCATGGCGAGAGAACTGGGCAGAATTAAGCACCTATTTTGTCTATCCCGAAGAGATTCGAAAAATGATTTATACTATAAACTCGATTGAGAATTTTAACCGACAATTACGTAAAGTGACAAAAACGAAATCTAGTTATCCTAGTGATGATACCTTTTACAAATACTATGGTTAAATGTAAATAAAAAGGATGATCTTTTGATCACCGCTTAACACTTATATTATTTAGTTTTCTCTTTACTAACATTAATTGTTAAAGAACCAAAAAATCCCATATCAACGAGTGATATAGGATAAATCTGTAATTTAAAACTCACACGATAGTGTGAGTAATTTTCTCAATGGAGCGGATGATGAGAATCGAACTCACGTAGTCAGCTTGGAAGGCTGAAGTTCTACCATTAAACTACATCCGCATTTACATTTATATTATATACTAAATTTTAGAAATTGCAAGGGCTAAAACACAAAAAATATGATTCTGGTAGTTGAAAGAGTAAATTCCACTTTGTAAAGTAAAATTCCATTGAGGTAGAAAAAGAAAGTAGGGAAGGGAAAATGAAATGAATCCTTTCTTTTGGTTGTTCAAATTTTGAGGGTCACTTCAAATTGTTACTTTTTTTAATATAAGAAAAAAGAATTCTAAAATGATACATTATGTGATAATATAGAAGAAAGGGTGGTGGAATATGATGAAAAAGAATAGGAAAATCAAATTCATAATTATATTACTAGTTTTGGTAATAGCGTCTACAATTGGTTTGTTTGTTTGGTTTAGAAATAATGAGAAAGTAGAATTATTAGAAAACATGTTCCAATTTGAATATGGTGATATTGTAAAATTAGAAGGGAAAGATGTTCTTAATACTAAAAAAGAATCCATTATAAATTCATTTCAAATGGACTATTCAGGTTTGGAAATAGAAAAAGATAAAAACTATCCTAAAGTAGGGTCGTATGATTTACAGATTAATTATAAATTATATGGAAGAGTAAAAGTCGAAAATGTAAAAATTATTGTAAAAGATACAATCAAGCCCAACTTTACAAAGTCACCTGAAACAATAGAATTGACCAAAGGGTTTAATCCAGATGATTTGAGTTCATATTTTGATGCTGAAGACCTAAGTCCTTTTGAAATAAAAATAGACACCAAGGAACTAAACAGTAATCAAAGTGGAGAATATGAAGTTACAGTTACTGCAACGGATAAGTATAACAATGAAAATGTGAAAAACGTAAAAATAATAGTAAAAGAGGAAGAAAAAAATTTAAATGAAATAAATAGTAATGAAAGAAGTCAAAATATAGAAAACAAATCAACACCATATACAGTTAGTAGTCCACGTTATGTCAATGGCATTATGATTGTAAATAAAAAGAATCCAGTACCTTATAATTATACTCCTTATGAAAATGCAGAAGCTGGTAAGCAAGTAAGAAGTTTAATAAGTGAAATGCAAACATTAGGATTCAATATCAGTAATAGCTATAGTGGATTTAGAAGCTTTGAAACACAAGCAAGATTATACCAAAACTATGTGAATAACCATGGTCAAGCTGAAGCTGATACATTCTCTGCAAGAGCTGGATATTCTGAACATCAAACAGGATTGGCTTTTGACTTATTACATGGAGATGGCACATTAGTAGAGAATAACAATGAAGTAAATTGGATCGCACAGAATGCACATAGATTTGGATTCATTGTACGTTATAAAGCTGGCAAAGAACATATTACAGGATATCAAGCAGAACCATGGCATCTTCGATATGTGGGAAACATTGCTACTGATATTTATCATTCTGGATTAACATTGGAAGAATATTTAGGAGTTCAAGGTGGCGGTTATTAAAAATTAAGGAAAAGATGATCGTAAAGGATATAAATTTTATGAGTGAACTTGTAAGATAGATGTAGACATATAAAAAGTGTTTACATTTGAATTTAGGAAAGGAGTGCTGCTAATACTCCTTTTTTATTATCTCACTTTATTTATATAGATTATCTAGTCATTTACATATGATATGAGCTATCACACTGATTATAATCCCAATAACAAATGGTACTAAAACCTTCACAGTTCGCATTTTCTTTACTGTTTATGGAGGGAGTCTATTGTGAGATAAGAATATTTTTCATTTTTAGTATATATAAAATATGAAAAATATAAATAAGTTATTTAGGTGAGAGGAGATAGTCCTATAACTTATTTTCTAATGGAATATAGCTGTGAGCATAATGTAATAAAAAAGGATGAAATTCATCCATTTAGTGTATATATTTTTTATGAGAACGTGTAAACAATGAATATGCAATAAGAATAAGGAAGAAGCTATATAATGAAATACCTAGAGGGCTATATGGAAAGATTTCTAGGATTTGTACGCTACCAAAGAAAAAGAAGAAAAAAGAGGATGCTACTTTTACAGTGGTTTCACTAAATCTAGAAAAAATAAATTTACCAGCGAAAATACCAACAATATTAGCTAGAATAAGACCGAAGGATGCTCCGATGAAGATAGGTAAGTGATTTCCTACATGATTAGCTGCCAATGCAACAGTTGTAAGTTGTGTTTTATCTCCTAGTTCTGCTAGTAGAAAAGTACCTGCAATTGAAAGAATAGGAAATCGAAAATTATATTTGCGATGTTCTTCTTCCTCTTCTTTGCATAATAGTGTTGTCATACCGAAAATAAGGAATAAACAAGCAGCACATAATTTAATAATCCATAGCGGAATGATTCCACCAATAATATCTCCTGCTAATACAGATAATGCACTAATCGCAAATACTCCTAAAGTCATACCAATGGCAACATTTTTAGCACGATATTTATTGGTAAGTGCCATAACCATAAGTTGTGTTTTATCTGCCATTTCTGCAATAAATACTAATAAAAATGTATGAAGAAACATACTATCACCTCATTTCAGTGTATGATAGAAGTGATTGTTTAAGAATAAAAGAAAACCGCTTTTGCGGTTTACATTGTTATATAAGCTAGTAAAAGCTTCATAGTATTTTCAATTGCTTGATAATGTGTTCTTTCCATACCATGTGACGCATGTACACCAGGACCGATAAGAGCTCCTTTTATATCATATCCAGCACGTAAACAAGCAGATACATCACTTCCATACATTGGATAAATATCAACTGCATAAGCTAAATTTTGTTGTTTTGCTAGTGTGATTAAGTTTGTAGTTATCGTATAGTCATAAGGACCACTAGAGTCTTTGGCACATATAGAAACATCATACTCTGTACAAGCTAAATCTTCACCAATACAGCCCATATCCACTGATATGAGTTCATCTATATTTGGTGGAATATACGAAGCACCATGTCCTACTTCTTCATATGTACTGAAGATTAAGACAAGATTATAGGTGGGTATTATTTTATGATGGTGAATAGCATGTAAAAGGCCAAGTAATGCTGCCACACTGATTTTATCATCTAAGAAGCGTGATTTAATAAAATCACTTGTTGTGATTTCAACTTTAGGGTCAATCGCAATCATATCTCCATGTTCAATCCCAAGGGCTTGTACATCTTCTTTGGAACGCACAATCTCATCAATACGCACGATAAGGGTGTGCAAATCGCGTGGTGCAGTCGATGCATCTTCATGGACATGTTTAGATGCAGATCGACATAAAATGGTACCTGTATATATATGTTGATTCCTTGTGATGATACGACAGTAGGCACCATCTAGTGTTGGAAGGGTAGGTCCTCCAATATTTGTTACTGCTAAGGTACCATCACTGTTTATAGAACGAACCATAAGACCTAATGTATCACAATGGGCACTTAATCCGATGGTTTTCTCTGTCTTCTTTCCATCTACATATACATGTAAGTTTCCTTTTTTACTTTTTTCATATTGAAAACCAAATGTTTGTATTTGGGATTCAATATATGAAATTGCATGATGGGTAAAGCCAGAAGGAGAATCTATTTGAAGAAGCTCTTTTGCGACTTTCCATACATAATCTTTATCAAATGTTATCATATTCATTCCTCTTTCGATAAGTAAATACCGTCTACATCATCTACTTCTTTTACTTTCACTTTAATGGTTTCTTCTAGTGAACTAGGAATATTTTTACCAATATAGTCAGCACGAATTGGCAGTTCACGATGTCCTCTATCAACAAGTACAGCTAATTGTATTTCTTTCGCACGTCCATAATACATAATCGCATCCATTGCAGCTCGCACGGTTCTTCCTTTAAACAATACATCATCTACAAGGATAACTTTTTTATTATGCACAGGTAGTGATCGTTCAGGCAGAGGAGTATCTTTTGTACTATCATCTCTCCAATAGTGAATATCAAGAGGATAACAATCAACACGAACACCTTCTACTTGTTCAATGATATCCGCTAAGCGAGCAGCTAAAAAGACACCTCTTGTCTTAATACCAATTAATAATATATTATCAACACCTTTATTATGTTCGATAATTTCATGCGCTATTCTGGTTAAAGAACGTCGAATCCCTTGTGAATCTTGAATTTCTTTTATACTCATAAAAACCTCCATGCTATTGTAGTACTATTAGTATATCTATTTTTATATTTATTTACAATATGCACTACCAGTCTAATATTTCTTTTAATAATATTTTGGCTAATCTTGTATAAAGAGTATCTTTTGAACAGTGTAGAGGTCTAGTATATAAGGTAGCTAGTTTAGTATTGTTAATAAGCATGAGATTTAAAAAGTCATCGATAAGGGGTTCTAATGTATCTTGTTGTTGAACACAACCATAAGGGTTGCAAAAGAAAGAAGTTTGGAGTTTATGTTGCTTTGTTCGATAATAGCCACCTTTAAATAGTGTTTTGGCTTCTATTAAGTCATGCAAATATTGGATTCCTTGTTTTTTATCATAATTATTAAGATAGATCATACTATCAACCTTATGAAATTTGCATGTTTGTGTAAATGTTGTGTACGGTAATAAAATATGTGTGGTTTGCTTTTCTACTTTTAAAAACACACTGGATGCTAAATTTTCATATACACGCTGTTTTGGTAAGTCATCAATACTTACATAAGCACCAATTTGTGTTCCTGTTGCATAAACATCATTATCAAGATAATGTAATATTCCACTATCATCAAATACTTTCGTATAAGCTATATTACGTTTATCACACATATACGTAAGAGCATCCATAATTTCACTTTTTCCTGTTCCACTTTCTCCTACTAACAATAATCCAATTGTTTTGTCATGGAAATGAAGTTGTAACATGGAACCATGTACAGGTAAGTCATGTTTTTCTATACAAAGAGAATTGTACAAGGTTGTAATCATATCTTTAAGATACGCAAAGTTATGCAAAGTGGAAGAACCACTTATTAAACCAATATAAACATTATTAGTTTCATCGTAGTAATAAGCATAGGTCGTTTCTTGATGAGCAACACCATATAGTAAATAAAAATCAATATTGGTAGGTGGTGGTACAATCTCATATAAGGATGCTAATGCAATCCCCATTCGAAATTGCTTTTTTGGTACATATACAATCCCATTCTTATCGCAAATACGGATGCTAACAGCAAAAAAATCTTGGGCATCAATACTTAGATTACGATATAGAAAGTTCTTGCTTTTTATAATAGGAAAGGGTTTGTATGGGGTAGTCATTGGTAGAATAGGGACAGTATGCAAGTGTAGTTTTTCAAGAAAGGGAATTTGATTAAGCGGTAAATGGGCATATGGTGTTTTTATTGGATATTGTTTCATGAAAATAGTCGCATCAAATTGGAATAAATGGGTGTGTAAATTTGTTTTATTTGTTTGAAAGGTGAGACTCATATTTGTATATAAGGATGAAAGTGTCTCTTTTTTATATGCTTTTGTGATTAAGTGGAACTTTGGGTAATGGGCAAAGTATTCTAAAAAGTGGGTAAGGGATACATTGGTTTGTGGATGTTCTTGAAGGAGTGTGAGGACTAGTTCTTGTTCGATATCATAAGGATATACGGTTAATAAATGTAATAGGTAGTTTTTGGGAGATAG
>CAZQFM010000037.1:0-11646 GCA_964592705.1 uncultured Erysipelotrichaceae bacterium | reverse complement strand
AATCAATATTAGCTTTTAAGCCTTAACAATATTTACTATACTTTTCGATATCTTAAATTGTTTCCTAGTGAGATTTTAGTATCATTTGTATAGTATCATTTAAATATATGACCATTGACTCTTGACTTGAATAATCTTCAAAAACCTCTTTATGAAATAATTTATTTTCTAAATCACTAAACTTATCTCTAAAATATTTATCAGAATCAAATTTCATGCCCTTTTGCAAATAATAGTCTTTATATTTATGCTCCAAATTTTTCTTACTAAATGAAAGTAATCCAATAGCTCTATTTTTAATTTTCACCTCTTTGCTAATTGAAGAACATACCCTAACAAGTTGATCTAAAGTTTCCACAGACAGCCTATCTACATCTTCAATAATAAGAAATTTTTTAGTCTTTTCTATCTCTCTTGCTATAGATGTTATATAATATTCTTGATGTACCTTTGTAGATTTTTTAAAATGAATAATAATATTTGGCAAAAATATGTATGTAAGAAATGAAGAAATTATAAACATACCAAATTCAAAAATAAGTTGCTTATATTGGAAAATTAAAGGTTCATTAATTTTTAAATTTTCTATTAATGGTTTTATCCAGTTACAGTTACATACTATTCGTAGAATATTCCATAAAAACTCATCAATATCCTTTATACAAAAGCGCCATATTGCGCAGGTTATAATAAACAAGAAAATAAACGTTGATTTTCTCACTATTCCTCGACGTAATAGATTTGGTCGAACTTTATCATAAATTAAATACAAAATATCATCATCATAATTATCCTCCCAAGGAGAAATATGTATTGGATGGTACCCAGCATTTGATGTATACAGATAATCTAATGCTGTCTTACCACTACCATAACCACCATTATGAAGCAACCATTTTTGATTACTATATGATGATTCGATATGGTAATGATCTTTTGCCAAATCAAGTGAAGCATCATATTTATATGCTTTCTTTAATAGCCTTAAAGGATTATGAAAGTTAAATTTTATCCCGATTAGAAAATTTTTTAAATGATTCCCAATAAACTTAAATAATCTAATATAGTAAAATTGAGTTATAAAATAATCGGTAATAATGATTTCATTTTGTTCTATTTTCTTATTAATATACATTTTTAATTTTGCATATTTCGTTTTCTTTTCTCCCTCTTCATTGTATATATCGTATTTTAAAATTATTTTTAAATCTTCACTTTTTATCCAATCATCAACTGCATAATAAAAAGATTTTTCAGTTCTCTTAGCATCAGGGTTGATACAAAGTCTGTGTTTTAAATATACTTCTACATTTTCAGCATTACTTGGAAGCATCTCATGAATATCAAATTTAAACACTCTATGATTCTGTGTTACATTGGAGGTAATAAAAATTTGATTCTGAAACATTTTTTCATAGTCTAAGTTAAGAAACTCTATTTTTAGTCCTGATTTTGACGGCATCTGAAACCATATTATTGCCGAAAATAGTGCTAATAATATTATTCCATTAAAAATAAATTTTTCATTTAAGTTTGGAATAAACCTATACCCTAATATAATTAAAAGAACACTACTATAGTAAATGATATAAAAGTTTAATTTTTTACATTTTATTTGATTAAAAAAAGATTCATATTTTCGACTCTTAAAACCCCACTTGAATAACACCACCATAAATATAAAAATCTCTAGTAATATTACACTAATGAGCATACTCTCTAATTTCATAGATTCTATGCTTACTAATCCACCTAATATAGAAATCACGATGTACGGAATCACAATGTGCCCAACTAAAGTGAAAATCCTTTTTACAATACATTTCGCATCAAACCAATACTTATATAACCCAAAGCATAACAATAATATTCCTATAATTGATAAAATGTACTCAAAGAAAGATGAAAAGGTAAAACCTCCATTCAAATTATTATTTTTCATAGATGTATAAAATATAGTTAATAAAATAATAATACTTACTATTATTATTTTCAAATTTTCTATTGGACAAAAAAACTTTCTATATATTTTTTTTATAAAAGAAGTAAAAACTTCTTTATCTTTGATAAAATTATTATTATTATTTTTTTTCATGACTTAAATCTCCCCTTTTTCACAATTGATATATCATTGCACTATTCTGACCATTCATAAGCACTAAATGCATTACATATAGTATAATATTTCTCTATTTAATCAACTATATTTATTTACTATAGATGTGTTACAAATAACTATATAACCAATGAATATAAAGATTATATATACAAAATATTTAATTTTCTAGAGAGCTATGCAGTAGAACATGATTCTTATTTTCTCATCGACAACTGCATAAATAATTATAAAATATTATTTGAGGTGATAACAACTTGCTAATATAGACCCTATCACCTAATTATAGCTAGTTAATCATAAAAGTTAAATATTCTTCTTTTCTTTTTATCTAATTTGTTGCATTTTTAAAACTTATAGAGAACATGCTATTACTGACTTCTCATATGTTTCTTAACATTTAGTAATCAAGAAAATATAAAAAAACTCAAATCGAGTAAAAGCCGAGAAATAAAGGCTTTTGTTGATTTGAGTTTCTTTGAATTCTCTGAATAAACGAATAAATTAACGTTTTGAGAATTGTGGTGCACGACGTGCAGCTTTAAGACCGTATTTTTTACGTTCTTTAGCACGTGGATCACGAGTAACAAATCCTGCTGCTTTTAATGCTGGACGGTAGTCTGCAGAAGCTTCCATTAAAGCTCTTGTAATACCATGGCGCATAGCACCAGCTTGTCCAGTGTATCCTCCACCTTTTACATTAATTTTCACATCAAATTGACCTAATGTTTCTGTCAATTCTAGTGGTGAACGAACAACCATTCTTAAAGTTTCTAATGGTAAGTACTCTTCTAATGTTTTACCGTTAACAGTAATATTTCCTGTACCCGGAGTCATAAAGACACGAGCAATAGAAGTTTTACGACGTCCTGTACCATTGTAAGATACTGTATTTTTCTTTGCCATCTTTTATTCCTCCTTAACCTTTAATTTCTAGCTCAACTGGTTTTTGAGCTGCATGTGGGTGTTCACTACCTTCGTAAACAAATAAATGTCTACGTTGCACATCTCCAAGTTTCGTGTGAGGAATCATACCGTAAACAGCTTTTTCAACCCATTCTACAGTATATTTCTCTTTCATGACACGTGCTGTACGTACACGAAGTCCTCCTGGAAATTGTGAGTGTGAGTAATATTTTTTACCTTCCATTTTGTTTCCTGTCATTTCCACTTTGTCAGCATTAATAATAATAACATAGTCTCCACAGTCAACATTTGGTGTAAACGTTGGTTTATGTTTACCACGTAATAACGCTGCTACTTCTGTAGCTAAACGACCTAAAGTCTTTCCTGCTCCATCAACAACATACCAAGTACGAGTCACTTCTGCAGGTTTAATAAATGTAGTTTGGCGCATAATAATTCTTTCCTTTCCCATGTAGTTTCCGGGGCTACAAAGGCATGAAGTGCCTATCTATAAGTTTATCTATAATTCTAGTATAAGTCAATATATAATTGCTCATTTTACTATTTTTACCCCTCATAATTTAGTAAAATCTTTCATTTCAAGGGTATCTACAATATGTAATCCTAAATTTTGTAAAAAAGCATGAGCCTTTTCCCATTCCTCTATGTTTTCTAAAGATTGGTTATGATGAGCATCTACTCCTACTATAACATCATTCTTTACCTTAGCCGCAATCTTCCAAAACTCTGGGTGAGGATAATTCGTTACCCCAAAACGCTTATTATAAGCTACACCAGCTAAATTATACTCTAGTGGTATTTGTAACTCTTTTGCGGCTCTACATAAACGATAACTTGCCTCTTCACATGCTTTATCAAAGACTGGATAAGCCCTCATAAATAAATCAGGATGTGCAATATAAGAATAAAGACCTGTTTTCATTGCTTTGATTGCTTCATCTACATATAAATCTAAGTTATCTTTCGTATCACAATGTCGCCCAAAATAGAAACGATCTTCATCAGTTTTATAATAATGATTACCTAAAATAATATAATCAATATTCTTTTCTATAATAAATTCTTTTAGCCAAGGCATATACTGTTCAAAATATTCACACTCTAAACCAATTTTAATCGATATCTGATCTTTATACTTTTCCTTTAATGATGATATACTAGCATAATATTCATCAAATTCAGATAAAGCCATTCTCATATTAGCTACAAAGTTAGAATCATATTTCCATGGAGTATGATCTGAAAAACCTAGCTCTTTAAATCCTGCTTTAATTGCACTTTTTACATACTCCTCATCTTCGCCATATGCATGTTTACACCGATAGGTGTGTGTATGATAATTTGCTTTCAAATGTATTCACTCCTTTCTTAACCTTTATTTTCTTTATTATATCTTATTTCTTTAAATCCATACATACTATACAGGTTTATCATCTTCATCATAAATAACTTGAACTAAGTATAATCCTTCAGGTGCTCCTTTATAGCGACATAAATGCTTATCTTTTCCATCCAACATAACTTGTATATCATCTTTACTTATTTTATGTTTCCCTGCTTCTATCAATGTTTGCGCAATCATTCTTACCATATAGCGAAGAAAACCATTCCCAACAAAAATCATACGAATAGCATCATCTTCTTGTACTATTTCTAGCTTGATAATTGTCTTTTCACGAGGTTTTCTAGGATCGATTTTATTACTAGTAAAGCTTGTAAAATCATGTGTTCCTAAAAAGATATTTGCACACTCCTGCATATATGCAACATCCAACACCGTTCTCTCCTTTGCCATATACTTCTGAATAAAAGGATTATCGACTTGATGTGTAACCAAATAATCATATCGTTTATAACGTGCATCAAAACGGGCATGAAACTCATCCGATACAGGTACAACTTCTTGAATACGAATCTGTGCTGGTAATTGTGAATTAAGAGCCATTCTCCAATGTTCACTGTCAATTTCCTTATCGCTATCAAAGTGAAATACTTGTCCCTTGGCATGTACATATGCATCGGTACGCCCACTAGCTGTAATTTCTACTGGTCGCTTATGCATGTGCTCTAAAACATTCTCAATAGTTTCTTGTATAGAACATACATTAGGTTGTTTCTGCCATCCATAATACGCACTTCCATCATAACTTACAGTCACTTTATATCTCATGAAAATCTCCACAATACGATATTAATAACTACTATTAACAAGCATACACTTAGAAAAACATAATCTCTTTTATGCATTTCTAACTGTTTATAACGCGTTCTCATTCTATTAGGTACATATCCTCTAGCTTCCATTGCATCTGCCAAATCAGCAGCTCTTTGAAATGCAGATACAAATAAAGGCACAATAAGTGATAATATACTCATAACCTTCTCTTTTAAACTACCTTCCTCTAAATCAATCCCTCTTGACATTTGTGCTTTCATAATTCTTTGTGTTTCTTCCATCAATGTTGGAATAAAACGTAATGCTAGCGATATCATCATTGCAATTTCGTGTGCAGGAACTTTTACTACTTTAAAAGGTTTTAATAAATCTTCAATACCAAGTGTTAGATCTAATGGTTTCGTAGTAGCCGTCAAAATGGTTGTTATCATAACCATTAACGTAAGACGTATAACGATATAAAGTGTTTGAAGTAAAGCACCACTATATATTTGAAAGCTTCCTAGCTGAAAAATAAGACTTCCTTCCTTAATGACAAATATGTTCACAAGTAATAAAAAACTTAACATAAACAGCATAGGCTTCATTGCTTTCCATAAGAAACCTAATGTAAGTTGTGATAAATACGTTGCACATAAAACCCCAATAGCAATAACAAAGTATCCTATAAATCCTGCAGGGATAAATATCGTAAACATCATGAGCAATACAGCACCAATCTTAGCTCTTGGATCTAGGTTATGAAATAAAGAATTTAAGGGTAAATATCTCCCTAAAGAAATTCCTTTCATCCTTCCTTCACCTCTTTCGCAACAGTCTCTACTAATTCAGATAGTGATGTAACCTGCTTCCCTAGATGAAATCCTTTTCTTTTTAATTCCTCTTTTAATTGTATAACTGCAGGAGGTCTTATTCCCATCTCTTTTAACCCTTCTACATCATCAAAAAAAGTCAAAACATCACAGTTCTTCACAACATGACCATCTTTCATAACGACAACATGATCACAATAGTCTAAGACATGATCCATGTCATGTGTTACAATCAATACTGTTTTCTTATGAACGGTATTTAACTCTTTAAAAAGGTTCATCATGTCTTTGGCACCTTGTGGATCTAATCCAGCAGTGGGCTCATCTAAAACGAGTACATCAGGATCCATAGCTAATATACCTGCAATCGCAACTCTTCTTTTTTGCCCTCCCGATATATCAAGAGGAGAAATAGAATAATAAGATGCATCTAGCCCAACAATACTTAACATTTTTTTTGCTTTTTCTTCTGCCTGTTCTTGTGTATCATTAAAATTTTGAGGTCCAAAGCATACATCTTTTAAAATCGTTTCTTCAAACAATTGATATTCAGGAAATTGAAATACTAAGCCAACTTTTTTTCGAAGCTCTTTTAGTTGCTTTGGCTTCTCATGGCTATGAATCTCTCTACCACATATGGATAGACTACCTTCACTTGGTAATAATAAGGCATTAAGATGCTGAATCAGAGTAGATTTTCCACTTCCTGTTTCACCTATAATAGCGGTTATAACTCCCTCTTGTATGTGTAAATCTATATTATCTAATGCTTTATACGCAAAAGGTGTATCTTGATGATAATGATGACTTACTTTTTTAAACGTAATCGACATAGTTCATCCACCACCTTTTCTACTGTTGATACATCTTGTAAAGAAATTCCCTGCTTATGTAATTCCTTCACAACTTTCCATCGAAAAGGAATATCCAAATGCAAAGCTTTTAACTGATCATCATGTTGGAAAATATCTTCTGGTTTCCCATCCATAACAACGCGACCCTTTTCTAATACAATCACATGATCACTTTGTGCTACCTCTTCCATATCATGTGTAATCGAAAGAATAGTAATATTATGTAATTTATGAATTTCTTTTATTAAGTCCTTAATTTCTTCTTTTCCTCTTGGATCTAACATACTAGTCGCTTCATCAAAAATAATAATAGAAGGTGTAATTGCTAAAACACCAGCTATAGCTACCCGTTGCTTTTGACCTCCAGATAATTTAATAGGTTCATGTTGTAAATAATCATACATTCCTACTTTCTTCGCAAACGTTTGAATAATATCCTCCATCTTATCTCGCTCAATCTGATGATTCTCTAATCCAAATGCAATATCATCTGCAACTGTAGCCCCAATAAATTGATTATCAGGATTTTGAAATACCACACCTACACTACTTCTTATATCATTTATATTTTGCTCATTTAACTCTAAACCTTGAATCTTAATCAAACCCTCATCTTTTTCTAATAATCCTATGAGTAGTTTTGTAATAGTAGATTTTCCACTTCCATTATGTCCAATAATTGTTGTATAACTTCCTTCTTCTATTTGAAAAGAAATCTGTTGTAATACAGGATGTTGTTTATCATATGAAAAGCTTACTTTTTCTACCTTGACTGCTTTCATAACATCACCTCAAAACTCTTATATTATACATGAATTTATATAGTAAAACAAATATTTCATTAGATACTAAAACTATCCTTTTTACGATATATTTTCCGTGATACAACAAAGCTACGATCACTTTTAAATTGATTATTAAGAAAATCAAAATAAGCTCCTGGTGATACAATTCCACTTAGTTCAACTAAGTTTAAACCAATTTGACTTAAAATTTGTGAGGCAAAGTAAACGCAGTTACTTGATAATACAAAAAACGTTTTAAATCGCTTATCATGAAACTTATAATATTTTGCACCTGGGACTTTTCTAGTAACACGAGATAAATAATCATCACATTCCCCTTTATAAGGTTGCCCCTCTATTTTTAGCTGTTCATCACTTTTAAAATCATAAATATCATGAAAGATATCAAGGAGATGCTGTTGAATCAAATCTCTTTGTGATGAATTCAATATAATTCCAAATCCAATCAAAGTCTTATTTTCATTTTCTAAACAGTTTTTAAGGTATTCTTTACGAGGAGCAACTAACATGACACCATCTCCTAATGTACCACATAACTTTCGTTTATGTGGATCATAACAACCATATGAGAAAACGATATCTTTATAAATAAGATCCACATGCCCAAAACTAGCTGGTCCACTTGGGGCTAGATGTACCATCACCTCTAAATCTATTTTTATATTCGATTTATAAGCATCAAATTCTTCCCTAATAACATCATCTTCACCCTTATCTAAGATTGTTTTCATAAGCTTAGGTGGTATGATTGCTGCTAAATAAGGAGGAAGAGCAAGTCGAATCCAAGTATCCAGTTTAGCTCCACTGTTCTTTGGTAAAATCTCTCTCAAAAAGTTTAATAAAGTACTTATACCATGAATACAAAAATAAGCTCCTACCCCATAGGAAATAATATGTTCTAACTTATATGGTTGAAATAATAAAATTCCTGCCATTATCATATCCCAACAAAAAAAGAAAGCAACTCTTAAGCGTCCTGGAAGCTTATCTTTCCTCTTAATATGCAATACAATCCCTTTCACAACTGCATGTAAGAATAACCAAATTCCTATAAGTCTTGGTAATATACTACGAAATAAAGATGGATAGGATAACGAAATTAAGACGAGTAATATCCATAAGATAAGATCAAATAATTGTGATGATATATGTTTCATTTTTCTAAAATTGATCACAATATTAAAAATCCTCATAACAATTAATATCATAGTACCTATGATAAAAACATTTAAAAGCCAATCCCATGTATCAAGAGTATGAAAGATTAAAGAAACACCAAGAACACAAAAGAATAGTCCTGTTATAAACATTGTGAAATAATTAAAGGTATTCTTCAACATATATATTCCTCCTATGTATCATCATTATAAAGGAATATACGTAAGATTAAAATATTTAATATGTAAGAATTGTTAAATTTCCATAAAATGTTAATCGTATTCCAATGAAATATCTTTTAAAATTATTACACGCTATCATCTATTTCATATAACTCCAATTATAATCTTTTAACATATATCAACTACTTCCATCAAAAAAGTGATGTAAAAACACATCACCCTTTTAACTATTTGAAATTTAGTAACTAACTTTACTTTGCCATCCTTTATATACACCATGATTTGCATATGCTTGATCAGCTAAATATAATATATTAGATACTAATTTAACTTTATCAATTGGAGAAATATGAAGAACTACTAAGTCCAATTCTCCTTCCCCTTTTGTAATTACAAATCCTTTGTTAATCACTTTATTTTTGAATGTATCTAAGTCATGTGCAGTAGAAAAAGAAACCATATGTTGAACTGGCCGCTCACGCTCATGAATATCTCCATCACTTGCTAAAGAATTCATTGCTTCTTGTGTCATTGTATTAATATCTTCTACTAGTGCTGTTGTTAAGTTTGGATATTCTTCACTATATGTTTCTTTTACTGCTGCTTTTACATTATCAACTTCTTCTTTAATAATATCTTTTATTTCCTCTGTGCTAAAAGAAGGGTTTTCAATTTCTCGAATAATTTCATCAATTTTATTTTCTGCGATTTCTTCAACTTCTTCTTTCTTTTCCATTGCAGCATGTTTAAAGGAATGCATAAAGTCTTCTACATTTGATGCAACTTGAGCTCCTTTATGTATTACCTCTTCTGCTTTCTGGCTAGCTAAATCTACCATGTCATGTGCACTACCTTTTACATCATTGACAACTTTTTCCATTGTAGAAACAGTAGTAGGTTGTTGAGATGGATTCGTCAAGTCTTCATCAACTAATAACCCTTGATCTAATTCCATCAATTTCTTTTTTTCATCTTTCTTCAGCTTATAAACTGCAAATGCTACTGCACTTCCCAAAATCGCTAATGCGGGAACTAATTTTTTCATATTTATCACCACTTTCTTAATAATATTGTACCACAAAACTTTTCATTTCAACTATATTATTTAGATAAACTTTCACTTTTTTTTCGACTAATAGCCAAACCATCGCCAATTTTCAAAAATTCTGTATCATATTTATCATTTGTTTCTAAAAAATGGATATAGCGTTTTATTTTCCCAACTAATTGTCGAAGATTTCTGGAACGTATGCTTTGTGGGTTTTCCACAAATCCATGGAAGGAAAGATTATCTGATATGATAATACCTCCAGGATTGAGATGTTTCTCATATTTTTCAAAAAACTTAATATATTGTGCCTTAGCAGCATCAATAAAGATAACATCATACATCCCTTCTATTTCAGAATATAATGCATCTTCACAATAAATGGTAATTTGATTATTTAAATGAAAATCTTTTATATTTTCACATGCTAGATTATATCGTTCAACATCCTTCTCAATTGTGACGATACGTATATTCTTGTTAGTTAATGCCATACAAATAGCAGAATATCCAATAGCACTTCCAACCTCTAATATAGATGTATAACCATGACTTTGTAAGTAATTACATAAAAATGCTATACCTTCTTTTTCCATAATGGGAACATCATGTTCATATGCAAATCGTTCTATTTCTTCTAACGTCTTCATACAATCCCTTCCTTATTAAGCAATAGTAACATTATAGTATATTTCTTATCATAATCCTAGTATTATTCGCTTCTTCACAAAGTATTTCACTTCTTATATAACACTTTTCCATATTTAAAGATTCCTAATATTCACTTTTTAGCTTTCCTATTTTAAAATTGCTATCTTTAGAAAGATACATTATGATATGATCCATTTATTAGTTCTTCTCTATACTCAAGATTATCACTCTAGTTAGATACATAATCGATCTTCATTTCTTTCTGTCCTTGATTCTGTGTATATTTAATTATAAATCTAACTACCATTATAGCTACTAATAGCTCTGTAATGGGCATAGCAAACCAAATACTATCAGCTGTTATCAACAAAGGCAAAGAATAAATCAAAATCCCACTAAGTACAATCCCTCTTGTAATGGATACCAAAATAGAGATACTCGACTTCATTAACGATTGAAAATAGTAAGTAGAAAAAATATTCAGTGGTAATAAGAGAAATGAGATGCTATAGCTTCTCATGATAGATGGTGCTATTTGATAAATACTTTCTGTTGGTTCCATAAAAATACGAATAAATACATCTGGTAAGAGCCAAACAACTACTGTCCATACAATGCTGAAAAAGGAAACTGTATATAGCGCATATCGAAGTGTTTCTTTTATTCTTCCCCAGTTAGATGCCCCATAACAAATAGATAATATTGGTTGTGCTGCCTGTCCTATACTATACGCACAGCATTGTACCATAGTGCTCACATTCACAATGACACCATAAACAGCTAAAGCATCTGTACCAAAATAGCTTATAATTTGTCGATTAAACATAATCGTTAAAAAGCCCATTGCCACATCAATAATAAACGTTGAAAATCCAATAACGATAATCATTTGTGCCTTTCTTAACAAGCAAGATGG
>CAZQFM010000036.1:0-11677 GCA_964592705.1 uncultured Erysipelotrichaceae bacterium | reverse complement strand
AAAGGTGAAAAGACACGACCACAACCAACTACTTGATGATCCTTATATAAAGTCACATGTGTTGCATATGCATCCATTTCATCAAATTCTTTTTGAAACCCTTGTTCCTGTATAAATACTTGTTCACGTACTCTTCTATAATCTTTCTCTTCATTTATTTTCCATGTAATCATATAAACCTTTCCTCATCGATTTCCAGCTTATCACTATAGAGTAGTAAAACCTTGATCATGAATAACTCTTTTCGCAATATTAACCATATCAGGACCACCTTCAATAACGACTATTTGTTTTTGTACATCAACTGTAAAATCAACTCGTGTATCCTCTAATGCAAGTTCTATTTTTTTAGCGCAATTTTCATCTTTCATATTTTTAACCATAATAATACTCTTCAATTTCATCACCCTCTTATAAGATAATTATATCATTCATTATTTCTTCTTCAAAGATATTTCTTTCACTTTACTAATAAATAAAAAAACTTCTTATCCTTGTAAGAAGTTATGATAAATATAAAAGGCTGTCTGTAATCCACTACTAACTCGTTGCGCAATATCATCACTAACCATCCAAAATTGTATGGTATTAGTATCCATTATGCGAATACGTCCTACAAAAGTATGATGATCATGTAAGACATCACTAATAATAGGATACATATTGTGCTCAATGTCATCAATTAAGACAAAAAAAGGTGATCCTGCAAACATATCTTGTACTTGTTCCAGATTAACTGGCTCTTGTGTTTTTACACATAAAACCTGTGAAAGACCCCTCATACTATCGACACGAACACATGTTGCATATAAAGGAAGTGTACCTTTTAATAAATACTGTACCTGTTTACATAATATATCTTCACTTACTGTACTACCATTTGAAAGAAATTTATCACATTGTGGTAATGGATGAAATAAAACAGGTAGATGTTGATGACATGTAACATATGGAAAAACATTTGCTTCTGGTTGTTTTTCAACATGGTAATCATGTAATTGTTGTTTCAATTCATTACAGCCTAAATAGTCTAGTTCACTAACTGGATGCATCGATGTGACACTCACATATTGTAATGTATAGTGTTGCTTTAAAACACTTAATGCTTGTGCTACAGGGATTGCACTACATTCTGGTATTACCATACATCGTGATGTTTCTGTATAATCCTCTAAATTAAACCTCGCTAATACAACATGTTCATCTAGACTTCCTCGCAATATAATACAGTAACAATCTTTTGCTATCTCATGTCGATACTGTTTATAAAGCATTTCATCACACACAAAAAGGATTTGGATATTCTTCTTAGCTACTTCTTGAATATCCGCAATTGGATAATATACATCTTTACATTTTTTTATCGTACCTACAAATTGCATCTGATCAAATAAATGGAGTTCCTGATATGGAAAATGCCATTTCTCTATCCAGATTAACAATTCTTTCGCCAGTAATGTTCCTGCCCCTACAACACCAATGTTTGGTTGCATACTCTCACCCTTCGATTATTGTACCGCTGCTATTTGAAAATGTCCCTTTTAAATAAATACGTATTTGATGCTCCCTTGCAAAATTTACACAACGATCATGCAGGACTCTAGCTTTCATATTCAGCATTTCATCGTAAGTAAGTTTATCATACTTAATCGCAAACTCGCTTAGTTTTGGATCGCAATCATATACCCCATCAACATCGGTATAAATATCAACTTCCTTCAAATCTAGCATTTTTGCGAATAGTACCGCACTATAATCACTACCACCTCTTCCAAGTGTAGTAACTTTTTTATCATAGCTAATACCGATAAACCCTCCTACCACAATTACATCATATTCATTGAGCTTCGATTTTATTTCTTTATTATCTAATTTTATCACTTTCGCATACTCATAATTATTATCCGTTATAATTCCACTTCCTTGAAAACTTAATGAATATGCCTTAATACCCATCTCTAATAACTCACTACAAACTTTTAAACTAGATAACTGTTCTCCAACACTTACTAATTTTGCTTTCTCTTCTTTACTTAATTTTTCACTACCAAGAGATAAGAGTGTATCAGTAGCATAACTATCTGGATATCTTCCCATTGCAGATACAACCACTACTACTTTATGTGTTTTTAATGTTTCTAATATATGACGATAAGCATATTTTCGTGTAGATTCACTACGTAACGACGTTCCTCCAAATTTTAGTATCTTTGTATTCATAAAATACCCCCACATTCCCTATACACTATGTAAGATAACAGCTTTTGTATGGGCATTTATCCACAATCATCGCTACAAGTATTACAGAAAAAAAGACATCTATCACCATATCATTAGATGTCCATTCTCTTCATTTTTTCTATTAGCTTTTGATATACAACTTTCATATCAGGTTCACTGACATAATGACATATATCTTCTATATTTATCCACTTTACACCACTATTTTCATCTGGTTTATGATGAAGCACTTCATTCTCATCAGCCTCACATAAAAAAGTAAGATTCAAATGTGTATGAGCAGAAACAAATGTATGATTTTTCTTATGCGATATAACAGGTAATATATCAATTGCGAAAATTTCCTTAGAAAGAACCTTTAGATTCTTTAATCCTGTTTCTTCTTTTCCTTCTTGAATGGCAACTTGTAGTACATCCATATTTCCATCACAATGTCCACCACACCATCCCCAAGATTGAAAAATATTATGATATACCATTAATACTTTATCTCTAGATGGATTCACAATCCAAGGAGAACTTGTAAAGTGACCAAAAATATTCTCACGTGTAAATACATTGTGGAATGTATCCATGTATGTGAGCATAACTTTTTGATCTTGTTCCTCTTGCATATTATATGGTTTAAATGCTTGTAGTTGTCTATATAACTCTTTTGACATACTCTTACCTCTTTAAATACATTTCTAGTGCTTCTTTATATACTTTATATGCTGTAGGAACAGCATATGTACGTTCTAACTCTTGTAATGTAGCCCATGTTCCTGGCATTTGTTCTTTTTCATCTACTTCCACAAGAAAACCTCTCATATCCCATTCTACATGGGAGAAAATATGTCTTGCATCTAGTAAAGGCATTATCGTCTTAATGTTATATTGTTCTTGCAGTTCTATTTTTATTTTTAATTTTGATAAATGTTTATCTAGAACATAGAATTCATATAATTTAGCAAGTAAGCCATGAGAAGGCCTTTTTTGAAGATAACAACGATCTTTACATACAATGACAACAACTGTTTTTTTCTCTATCCGCCGCTCTTTCTTTCCGCTTTTGATTGGTAAATTTTGTGCTTCCCCACTTTGATATCCTATACAATGCTTTGCTAGTGGACAAATATTACAACGAGGAGCACTATTAGGTACACATATCATAGCACCAACTTCCATTAATGCTTGATTAAAGGCATCCGGTCTTTCTTCAGACATATATTCTTTTATAATATTATGAAACTTTGTCTTCGTCGCTACTTTCAATATATCATCAGCACTCACCAATACTCTGGAAAACACACGTAGCACATTTCCATCCACTGCAGGAACTGGCTCTTTAAATGCTATAGAGGCAATAGCTCCAGCTGTATAAGCACCAATTCCAGGAAGTGTTAATAAATCTTCATATGTAGAGGGTAACTCACCACCAAAACGCTCCATACATTCTTGCGCACACTTTTTCATATTGCTAACCCTTCGATAATACCCTAGTCCTTCCCATACTTTCGCAAGCTCATCATCTTCTGCCTGTGCTAAATCTTGAAGTGTTGGAAATGTATGAATAAAACGTTCAAAATAAGGCTTAACAGCCTCTACTCTTGTTTGTTGTAACATAATTTCAGAAACCCATACTCGATAAGGAGTAGGCGTGGATCTCCATGGTAAAATACGAGCATTCTCATCATACCATTGTAATAATTCTTCTGTTAATTGTTTTTTATCATGATTAAATATTTTCATATATTTATTATAACATATCATTCTAAATTTTTACTACATGTACACAAAAAATGATAACCTTACAAAACATGAAAAGATACCTCTCATCAAATATAAGCGATATCTTTCTTATAACATGTAAAGTCCTTATTTTTTAAACCTTTTAATTCTTAACGCATTACAAACAACACTAATAGAGCTAAATGTCATTGCTGCTCCAGCAAATACAGGTGATAATAAAGGTCCTTTAAAGACATATAATAACCCTGCAGCAATTGGTATTCCTAATACATTATAAAAGAATGCCCAAAATAAGTTTTGTTTAATATTACGGATAACAGCTTTTGATAAACGAATAGCTAGTAATACATCATATAAATTATCTTTTACTAATACGATATCAGCAGACTCTACCGCTATATCACTACCACTTCCAATAGCAATACCAACGTTACTCTTCGTTAATGCAAGTGCATCATTGATACCATCCCCTACCATTGCCACTCGCCTTCCTTCTTGTTGTAGTCTTGCGATATGATCACCTTTTCCATCAGGAAGTACTTGTGCAATAACATGCTGAATATCTGCTTGCTTCGCAATAGCATGCGCCGTCACTTCATGATCACCAGTCATCATGATAACATCAATATGTTGCTTTTTTAATAAGCGTACAACTTCTACTGCTTCCGACTTAATCTTATCCGCTACTGCAATTAACGCGATAACTTCTTGTTCAATAGCTAACCAAATAACCGTTTTTCCCACTTCTAATAGTTGCTTTTCCTGTTGATAAAACGTAGTTGTAGGAATATTTTGTTCCTCCATCAAGTTTCGATTTCCCATGATAATACGCATCTTTTGAATCGTAGCTTGTATCCCTTTACCATTTACCGTTTGAATATCGATAGCAGGTTTTACTTCTATACTCATATCTTTAGCTTTGTTTACAATAGCTTTAGCAATAGGATGCTTACTTCCTTGTTCTACTGCTGTCGCAATCATAAGGACTTTACGATCATCTTCGTTTGTTATAATATCGGTTACAACTGGCTCACCTATAGTTAGTGTTCCAGTTTTATCAAATACAACCGTATCCACATGACAAGCATCTTCTAGAGCTTCTCCACTCTTTATAAAAATACCAAGTTGGGCTGCTCTTCCTGTTCCAACCATAATAGCAGTAGGAGTCGCTAATCCAAGTGCACATGGACAAGCAATAACAAGTACACTAACAAAAATAGTTAATGCAAATGCTATATCCTTTTGAACTATATACCAATATCCAGCTGCTATAAAAGCTATTATCATAACAGTAGGAACAAAGAAAAGCGATACCTTATCTGCTAATCTTGCAATAGGAGCTTTCTTTGCTTGTGCATCTTCTACCATTTTAATCATTTTTGTAAGTGTACTATCTTCTTCACAAGCATCTACGCGTATTAATAAGCGACCCGTTATATTTAATGTTCCACCTATCACCACATCCCCTACTTCTTTATCTACAGGCATACTCTCTCCTGTTAACATACTCTCATCAATGCTACTGATTCCTTCTACAATCGTTCCATCCATTGGTATGTGATCTCCCGCTTTCACAACAAGAATATCAGAAACATGAATTTCTTCGATATCCACTTCTATTTCTTGTTGATTTTTCCACAATATAGCTTTTGTAGGACGTAGTAATAATAAAGATCGAATAGCACTTGTCGTTCTTTTTTTAGACATCGTCTCTAAATGTTTACCGAACATGACAAAAGCTACGACAACACCAGCAGATTCAAAATACAAATGATGAATATCATGTGTATATCCTATACCTATCCTATATAAAGAATATAAACTATATAAATAGGCACTTCCTGTTCCTATCGCAACAAGTGTATCCATTGTAGGGTGTTTACGAAATAAAGCTTTTATACCGTGAATGAAGAAAGTATTCCCATTCCATAAGATAATAGTTGCTAAAATACATTGAATAAGTGCAAAACGAAAGGGATATGTATCATAATGAATACTATTTGGTAATGGTAGCTTTATACTTTCTATCATATGACTCATTCCAATGTATAATAAAATAAGAGATAAAATGAGTGTAACATATATTTTGGTATAAGATTCCTTTGGTTCATCTTCTTTCTTTGCTCTTTCTTCCACATGAGCATGATAACCAGCTTTTTCAATTACATGTATAATTTCACTTAATTTCATTCTTTTGGTATCATACGTAATCGTAGCTGTATTCATCACCAAATGAACACTAACGTCTTCAATTCCTTTTGTTTCTTGCAATATATTCTCTAGCGAAGAACTACAAGAAGAACAACGCATCCCTTCAATCGCAAGGGTCACTTCTTTTGTTTTTTTCATTTCTAATAGCTCATATCCTGCATCTTTCAGTAATTGTTGACATTCCACAAAATCTATCTCTTTGCTGGAAGTAATCGTTACTTGATGTAACAGAAGATTGACTTCTACTTGATCAATATAAGATATTTTCTTTAATATACTTTCTACTGCTGCTGCACATGCACCACAGCTCATACCTTCTACTTGATATCGTACTTGCATAAACCCTCCTTATTTTAAAATTTTTTGTAAGAGTAATTGTATCTCTTTCATTTTTTCATCTGCTTGTTCATGATTATGTATCGCTGATAAAACACAAGTATTCAAATGCCCTGTTAGTATATGTAGATTAGCTCTTTTCAACAAGACAGTACTTGCTAATATTTGATTAGAGATATCCATACAATAGCGTTCATCCTCAATCATTTGTATAATTCCTTCAATTTGTCCTTTTGCAGTCTTTAAACTTTGTAGTGCTTTTTTCTTTTCTGACATCCTTCAACCTCCCCCTACCGGTGTAGGGTTTGTATAGTTTATAATAAATTATCAAAACTGTCAATTCATTTTCATTTTATAATTTTTATTTACAAAAAATATCATTCATAGTTTAAAACACTCTTTATTAACATCATCATGTATATTCATCACAACTTATAATACTTCTTTTATACATATAAGCTTATATGCTATTTAGATACCTAAAGATAACATCTAAAATCATAAAAAACTGCTAACCAATTGGTTAGCAGTCTTACATATATAACTTTTCAAATTATTACCAAGAGCTATCAAATAACATAAGATTAACGATATCTTTCATCTTGTATAATAATCAATAAAATATACCATTCCTAGCTTTCTTTTATTTTCAAGATTGGTTCATTTGCTTTAACGTCACCTAATTTCACGATTTCAAACTCTTGGTTATCAGCTAAGTTCGTAAAAATAAATGGTGTTGCTGTACTAGTAGCATGTTCTTCTATATATGCTAAGTCAAAAGTCATAAGCTTGTCACCTTGTTTCACTTGTTGCCCTTGTTCAACATGCACTTCAAAGCCTTTTCCATCTAACTTCACAGTATCAATACCTACATGTAAAAGTATTTCTAAACCAGTTTCAGACTGTAATCCGATCGCATGTTTTGTAGGGAATACAAATCCAATAGTCGCATCACAAGGTGCATATAAAGTATTTCCTGTTGGGAAAATTACAAGTCCTTTTCCCATCATCTCTTGCGCAAAACTTTCATCAGGTGTTTCTGATAATGGACATACACGCCCTTCTAATGGTGTTATAAAAGAATTTTTATCTTGTTCCTCTAAAGGCTCTACATTATCATCCTCGCTTGTAAGATAATCATCTACATTTGATTTAATAACAGTAACGTGTGGACCATAAATAACTTGGACTCCATTTCCTTTTTTCACAACACCTTTAGCTCCTGAAGCTTTTAATACGTCTTCATCAACATGGTCAGCATTAAATACGGTAACACGTAATCTAGTTGCACAACAATCTACATCACTAATATTCGCTTTTCCACCTAAACCTTTTACAATCATTGCAGATAAGTCTGAATCTTCTGTTATCTGTTTTTCATTCTTTTTCGCAATAACATCAGCTTTTGTATATAATTTTGTTTCTTCATCGTCATCTTCTCTTCCTGGTGTTTTTAAATTTAATTTTTGAATTAAAAAGCGGAAGATAAAGTAGTAAAGTAAGAAATAAATAATTCCTACCGGAATCATCAGCATCCAGCTCGTTTTATCATTCCCTTGTAGAATTCCAAATAAGAATAAATCTAGAAGACCTCCAGAGAATGTTAGACCAACAGCAATATTTAATATATGGGCAATCATATATGCCAATCCTGCTAATATTACTTGTATGATATATAAGAGTGGTGCTACAAATAAAAATGAAAATTCAATTGGTTCTGTAATACCTGTTAACATACATGTAATAGCCGCAGATAGTAATAATCCACCCGCTATTTTTTTCTTTTCTGATTTTGCTGTATGATACATTGCCAAAGCAGCACCAGGAAGCCCAAAAATCATATATATGAATGCACCTGAAAAATAACGAGTTGCTTCTGTACTAAAATGTGTAACACTTGGATCAGCTAATTGTGCAAAGAAAATATTTTGCCCTCCTTGTACTAACTGACCTCCAACTTCCATAGTTCCACCAACTGCTGTTTGCCAAAAAGGCATATAAAATACATGGTGTAATCCAAATGGAATCAATGCACGTTTAATAACTCCATATGCAAATGTTCCAAAATATCCAGAACCTGTTACTAATCCTCCAAGGGCATAAATACCATTTTGTACGACTGGCCATATATAAAACATAAGAATACCTACAACAACATATACCAGTGTTGAAATAATTGGAATGAAGCGACTACCTCCGAAAAAGGACAATGCATTTGGCAATTGAATCTTATAAAACTTATTATGCAATGCCGCAACACCTAAACCAACAATAATCCCTCCAAAAACACCCATTTGTAAAGTTTGTATTCCACACATTACCCCTATGGAATCTTTTAATACATACTCTGCGATATCTCCATTAGCTAAAATCTGTCCATCATTTACTAACATAGCATTAATAGAAATATGCATAATAAAGAAAGCGACAACAGCGGATAAAGCTGCAACCTCTTTTTCTTTCTTTGCCATACCAATAGCTACCCCAACAGCAAAAATTAAAGGTAGATTATCAAATATAGCACTACCAGCTTTAGACATAACAGTTAAAACGGCATGTAAAGCTGTACCAGCTCCTAGTATAGACTCTAACCCATAGGAAGCAATCATTGCTTCATTCGTAAAGGAGCTACCTACTCCAAGCATAATTCCTGCTACCGGTAAAACCGCAATTGGTAACATGAAACTACGCCCAACTCTTTGTAATACCCCAAAAATCTTATCTTTCATGGTTCCCTTCCTTTCTATCGTTATATTCACAAAGAAACATAAAAAAAGCAGGTACTATTATCAGAAGAATAATCGCTTCTTTTGATATGTTCATATCTGTTCAATCGTTACTTATTATGAATATAGCTTATGCATAAAGCATAGCATTGAAAACGCTTTTCTGTCAATTCATAAATTATTATAAAGTATTTATTTCTATAATATTTACCAACATCCTTATTCATCTTTTACCTTATCCCATCAATAAAAAAATTCATACACATCCCTATATAACTATACTGTATTAAATACGCTATACATACACAAAGATATTTCTTAAAATAAGAGATTCAACAAGTGAAAAAGAAAAGTGATACTCTCGTGGTAGAATATCACTTTATCATAAATGGAAATAAGCAGTCTATGAATATTTCATAACCTTATACATCTCCATCTTTATCTTTTATACGCTCAATATGAAGCGCTAAATAACCAATTTCTGCATTTCCAAGAGATATGTGTAATAAGGATTCTAATTGTTGACAGAGCGCTTGTGCAACTTTATAAGCATGTGGAAACTGTTCCTTAACAAAGCGGTTCATATCTAAATTAAGAACTTCTTTACGATTCACTCTAGCTAACATATATTTAATATGAGTTACTAATCGACTATACGACAAGGAATCATAATCGATGCTCATCGTAAACTCCTTCTCCATCATCTCTATCGTTTTTTGTACTGCGATTGCTATCTGCAGGGAATTAGACACCTGCTCATCCTCAATTGCACTATGAATATGCAAAGTAATATAGCCTACTTCATCATCACTTATCTCATATCCAATCTTTTGTTGAATAACCATCTTCCCATATTGTGCAACACTATATTCTTCAGGATATAATAATCGAATATCGTGTGTAAAAGGATTGCGTATTTCCATATTTTGTTTCATACGCTCAATAGCAAACGCAATATGATCACTCAAGGGCCATAAAATGTTTGTATCTATGATTTTAAATCGCTCTTCAGCTTTTTTCATGATTTCACCACTAATCTCTAAAAAGATAGGATTCATCTCATCTAAAAGTTTAGTTGATAACCCCTCTTCTGTGTCATCATGAAGATTATACTGTTTCGCATCTGGCAGCTGATGAAAAGTATCTTGTGCTTTTCTTTGAAATCCAATGCCTTTTCCTAAAAACACTGTTTCTTGTTTCTTCTCTTCATCATACGCAAGTAGTGCATTATTATTTAACACTCTAATCACTATATACATAACATTCCCTTTCGTACATTTACTTTATTTTTAAGATTGGTTCATTTGCTTTAACATCACCTAATTTCACGATTTCAAGTACTTGATTATCTTCCAAGTTCGTAAAAATAAATGGTGTTGCTATACTAGCAGCATGTTCCTGTATATATTGTACATCAAAAGTCATAAGCTTGTCACCTTGTTTCACTTGTTGTCCTTGTTCAACATGTACTTCAAAGCCTTTTCCATCTAATTTCACACTATCAATACCTACATGTAACAGCATTTCTAGCCCTGTTTCAGACTGTAATCCAATCGCATGTTTTGTAGGGAATACAAATCCAATAGTCGCATCACAAGGTGCATACAAAGTATTTCCTGTTGGGAAAATCACAAGTCCTTTTCCCATCATCTCTTGCGCAAAACTTTCATCAGGAGTTTCTGATAATGGACATACACGTCCTTCTAATGGTGTTATAAACAGATGCTCTTCTTGCTCTTTTACATACTCTACTTCATTATGAGTCGCAAGATAATCTTCTAAATCTGATTTAATAACAGCAACTTGTGGTCCATAAATAACTTGGATTCCATTTCCTTTTTTAATAACTCCTTTAGCTCCAGAAGCTTTTAGTACTTGCTCATCAACCTGATCAGCGTTAAACACTGTAATACGTAATCTTGTTGCACAACAATCTACATCACTAATATTTACTTTTCCACCTAACCCTTTACAGATTAAAGCACTTGTACTTGATAACTCACGATTCTCTTCATTCTTTCCTATATCTGCACGTGTATACAATTTTACATCATCTTGATCTTTCTCACGTCCTGGTGTTTTTAAATCCTTTTTCTTAATTAAGAATGTAAATAAGAAATAGTAAACAGCAAAGTATACAATACCTACAATAACTACCCAAATCCAATTCGTTTTATCATTTCCTTGTAAAATACCAAATAAAGATAAATCAATAAATCCTCCAGAGAAGGTCATCCCTACTCCAACATTAAAGATATGCATAAACATGTAAGCTAAACCAGCAAATACACTGTGTATTACATATAAGAAAGGTGCTACAAACAAGAAAGTAAATTCAAGAGGCTCTGTAATACCTGTTAACATACATGTTAAAGCTGCTGATAATAATAAACCACCTGCAATTTTACGTTTCTTTGGATCTGCACATTTAT
>CAZQFM010000035.1:6206-12050 GCA_964592705.1 uncultured Erysipelotrichaceae bacterium | reverse complement strand
ATCCATCGTTACAGTACCAGTTTTAGGGTTTGGCATTAAACCTTTTGGTCCAAGCACACGTCCTAATTTACCTAGTTCTCCCATCATGTTAGGAGTCGCAACGATTACATCAAATTCAAACCAACCTTTTGCGATTTGGTCAAGTAATTCTTTACCACCTACAAAATCTGCACCAGCATCTTTTGCTTCTTGTTCTTTAGGACCTTGTGTAATAACACAAACTTTTTGTGTACGTCCTGTTCCATGTGGAAGAACCATTGCCCCACGAATTTGTTGATCAGCATGACGTGGATCAACATTTAAATTAAAGGAAACTTCGACAGATGCATCGAATTTCACATAGTTCGCTTTTTTTGCTAATGACACTGCTTCATTGATTGAATAAGTTGCATCGCGATCGATCAATTTTGCAGCTTCAGCGTATTTCTTTCCAACTTTTGCCATATTTCTTTACCTCTCGCTTTCTTATTCAAAACCTTCTACTTCAACACCCATGTTTTTTGCAGTACCAGCAATAATCTTCATAGCTGCCGCAATATCATGGGGATTTAAGTCTGGCATTTTGTAGTCCGCAATCTCACGTAATTGATCAACGGTAATTTTACCTGAAATCTCTTTTTGGTGAGAAGACGCTTTCGTAATTCCAGCAGCCTTTTTAATCATTACTGGTGCTGGTGTTGTTTTTAATACAAAATCAAAGCTTTTGTCTTCATATGATGTAATAATAACTGGAACCAAATCACCGGCACGCTCTCTTGTCGCATCATTAAATGCTGTACAAAACTGTGGCATGTTAATACCAGCAGAAGCTAATGCAGGTCCTGGTTTTGCCCCTCCAGCAGGGAATTGTAACTTACAAACTTTTGCAACTTTTTTACTCACAAGACACACCTCCTATATTTTGTTGTCTTATGCAGTGGTAATAGGAAGGGTTGCACCTTCTCCCACGCATTTTGAAAAACCACATATTGTGGCTTCTTGTATTGTAATATGAAAAGTACACATTTGCAACCTTTTTATTAAAAAACAGTTTATTTATATATCTTAATTATACTTCCTTTCCCACTACATTCATAGACTAGAATCTTTCATTTACTAGTGTATCCTTTTATTATGAAATAAGCATCTATCCCCATATACCACTTTTATTAACAATATCTTTAGATATCCAATATTCATTTTCCTTTATTAAGTCCTGAGACTCTCTAAATATCTTTTGACTGTTTTTATTATCTACCTTATAATATTTACAGTTCATAGAAATGGAGTGTAAATATGAAATATAAAATAAAAAACAAAAAAATTACGATATTATCAATTATTGCTTTTTTATTCATTTTTCTTATAGGAGCTGGCTTATTCACCGGTAACTATTTTGTTGAATATGCATTGCTTCGCCCACAAAATGGTGCTACAGAGTCATCTCAAGATAGTAAACAACCAAATTATGTACCTTATGGTAATGAAGAAGAAAATAAACAACAAGAATGGGCATTATACTATGAATGGGCACAAAATATAACACCACAATCAGTATCTATACAAAGTGACGATCATTTAACTTTAAATGCTATTCAATACAATACAAATCCAGATAGCCATAAATGGGCTATCCTTGTACACGGTTATACATCTAGTAATGAAAATATGCGAAGAGAAGCTCGTCGATTCTCTTTAGAAGGATATAATGTCCTTACACCAAATATGCGTGCACATGGTGATAGTGAAGGAGAATACATTGGTATGGGATGGTTGGATCGAAAAGATATGTTACAATGGATCCAATTTATTATTAACCAAGATAGTGATGCGCAAATCGTCCTATATGGAGAATCTATGGGGGCTGCAACTGTTATGATGACAAGTGGAGAAGATCTCCCTAATAATGTAAAAGCAGTAGTAGAAGATTGTGGATACACAAGTGTATATGAGATGTTCACAGCTCAATTACAATATCGCTTTGGTTTACCTGAATTCCCAATTATGCAACTAGCTCAATTCATGGCAAATATGAAAGCAAAATACGATATAAAAGAAGCAAGTGCTCTTGAACAAGTAAAAAAATCAACACTTCCTATGATGTTTATTCATGGTTCTAATGATAATTATATCCCTGTAGAAATGGTATATCGTTTATATGAAGCTTGTACAACAGAAAAAGAATTACTTGTAGTAGAAGGTGCAGATCATGGTGCTAGCAGTGATGTTGATCCTGATACATACTATGCACGTATATTTGCTTTCCTCAATAAATATGTACAGTAAAACATCAGTATATGTAAGATAGTAGTCTAGGCTTAACTCCTAATTTGTAAAGGAGTTAAGCTTTTTTATTACATAAGTTATTTCTTCGTTACCTAACCGAAACACTGGAAACAATACTTTATCAAATTAAAAAAGAAGATATAACCTCTTTTTAGATTATACCTCTTCTTTCTTTTTTTCTAAAGTACATCATTAACCCTGTATCCAGCTAGTATTGTCCATAACCCTGCTGTACTATACCCTGTTTATACCCCTGTTACTCCTTGTGATCGTGTTGTAGTTGTTTCTTCACTTGTTGCTAGAAACTTTTCCATTTATTATTATTATTATTATTATTATGCTATATCCACCAGAATTTATTACTAAGAAATGCACTATATCAAATCCCACAATAACCCCAAAGAAATCTTTCTATAAAAGAGCCATATAGGTATTAAAGAACTAGAATATAATTCATTAGTCTCGTAATAAAGATTATAGAACAATATAAAATAATACCAAAAGCAAACATACTGATAACCATATGAAATAGTACATTATCATAAGTAATAAAGCTAGCTAAAGTAGACTTATCCCCATATAGTAATAGACAAAAAATTTCGATAAAATAGTTGTATTTTGATTTTTTTATAGTATACTGAAAATAGTTGATACGTAATCAGGAGGGAAATTATTACGTGACAATGAGCGCCAGGACCTACGGGTTGACGAGGATAGCAGTGATCGAAAGATTCGGCGGATGCTGCTACGGTCATGTGGATCGATAAAGATAATAACAAAAGCCAAAAGATGCTACAAACGTTATCTTAACACACATTTTTTTATAATGGAGGAAATAACTATGTGTGGTATTATCGGTTATGTAGGATATGAAGCTATCTCAGATAGCGTTTTAATTGAAGGCTTAAAGGTACTTGAATATCGTGGGTACGATTCTGCTGGAATCGCAAGTTTTATTCATCAAAATTTAACAATTATAAAAACAAAAGGAAAAGTTGAAAAACTAGAACAAAAAGTACAATCTCAACATTTAACATCAAATATAGGGATTGCACATACACGTTGGGCAACCCATGGAGAGCCAAATGAAGTCAACGCTCACCCTCATCACGTAGGAATGGTTACACTAGTCCATAATGGAATTATTGAAAATTATTATGAATTAAAAGAAGAGTTGATGGAGAATGGATATGAATTTCAATCACAAAGTGATAGTGAAATCGCATGTGGTTATATAGATTATTGCTATCAACAATATCATGATAAAGAAGAGGCACTTGTAAAAGCATATCAAGCATTCAAAGGTTCTTTTGCTTTTGCTATTTTGTTCTCTGATGATGATCAAAATATTTATGCTATGCGAAAAGATAGCCCTCTAATCCTTGGAACAAGCGCTACGAAAACATTTATCGCAAGTGATATACAAGCTTTTTTAAAGCATACAAACAAGTATATTGTTTTAGATCATAATGAAATTGCACGTTGCAGTAGTGAAGGGATTGTTATTAAAAACTTACAACGAGAATTTATAAAAAAAGAAATACAAACAACAGATATGCTGATGAAGGACCTTACTAAAGGTGGATATGATCACTATATGTTAAAAGAAATTCATGAACAACCTTATGTTGTGAAAGAAACGATTCAAACTTATCTTCAACATAGCTTTGAAGACTTATCAAAACATCTTCCAGATGTAAAGAAGTTTAAACAGATTCACATTACAGCATGTGGTAGTGCTATGTATGCAGGTATGGTTGCAAAAGTATTAATCGAGAAAAAGGCAAGAATACCAGTACAATGTATTGTAGCGAGTGAATATCGTTACATGGATCCTATTTTCCAAGAAGATACGTTACTGATTCTTATATCCCAATCCGGTGAAACAGCAGATACATTAGCAGCTTTACATTTAGCAAAACAGC
Organism: uncultured Erysipelotrichaceae bacterium; assembly: GCA_964592705.1. Taxonomy (GTDB): domain Bacteria; phylum Bacillota_I; class Bacilli_A; order Erysipelotrichales; family Erysipelotrichaceae; genus CAMWMY01. Next base: position 7,860 of record CAZQFM010000035.1, on the reverse strand, counting down.
ATGGTGTAAAAACACTAGCTATCGTGAATGTTGAAAATAGTACATTAGCGAGAGAAGCGGATTATGTACTCTATACACGTGCTGGGGTTGAGATTAGTGTCGCAACTACAAAAGCATATTGTACACAAGTTACACTATTATCTCTTATAGCTTGTTATTTATCCTATGTTCATGGATATATGAATAAAGATGAAGAAAAACAAATGTTAACAGAGTTAAAACAATTACCTATTTTGATGGATCAACTGATTCAACAAAATGTGTATAAAGATGTTGCTGTATGTTTATATCAAAAAGAACATGTATTCCTCATGGGTAGAGGTTTAGACTATGCCCTTTCTATGGAAGGTGCCTTGAAATTAAAAGAAATTTCATACATTCACTGTGAGGCATATGCTGCAGGTGAATTAAAGCATGGTACCATATCACTTATAGAGAAAGATACTCCTATCATTGCTCTTTGTAGCGATGATTCGATATATGAAAAAACGATGAGCAATATGAAAGAAGTAAAAGCTAGAGGTGCTAATATTATTGTATTAGCTACAGATAACCTCAATATATCACCAGATACGTATGATATAAAGCTAAACATTCCAAAAACGGATATACTTCTACAAGGAATTTTAACGGTTATTCCTTTACAGCTTATTGCCTATGAAACAGCAAATATGCGAGGATGTGAAATTGATCAACCTCGTAATCTTGCAAAATCTGTAACCGTTGAATAATGGAGGTATTTACTGCAGATCTCAATAACTTCCTATTAACAAAATTTAGCTGCAGCAAATATATAAAAATCGGGCCAAAGCCCGATTTTTGTTGTTATAAGATAAAGGATAGTATGTGTAAAAAGAAATTAATAACGGTAGTTTGCGCATTTACCAAAAAGGGTGTCAATACTCCTGATAATAAAAGAAACATTAAAAATATAGATAATATTTGTTCATATCTTAATAAAGACATATATACATTTTCTGGTAAAACTCCTAATAAAATCTTAGATCCATCTAGTGGCGGTAAAGGAATTAAATTAAATAACCCTAGCCCAATATTAATTAAGACACTATAATTTAAAAATTTTAGAATATATAAATAAATAGAAGCATTACTATATCCCTTCATAAGTATTTGATATAGAAACATACATAGAAATGCAACGATGAAGTTCATCATTGGTCCAGCAAAAGCTGTCCATATCATTCCACTTTTTGCATCACGATATGCACTTGTATTAACATGTACTGGCTTTGCCCAACCAAACCCTACAAACAATAACATAAGAAAACCAAGAGGATCAATATGATATTTAGGGTTCAAAGATAACCTTCCATCATATAAAGGTGTTTGATCACCAAATTTATAAGAAACATACGCATGTGCATATTCATGTACAACCATTGCAAACAAAATAGCTGGTATATAAGCTAAATACTGATTAAAATCTAAAAAACGCATGAGTAGCCAACTCCTTTTTCTATACTTTAGTATAACAGATATTTATGATTTCGCAACAAGCAAAACAATGATATTTTCCATTCTCACAATAACAATCTTTATTTATAAAAAAATGCAAGAACCGAATTTCTTGCATACGAGTAGAGTGTTTCTGTTGTTTTTTTGTAGGCCAGGTTGGCCTTGAACTACTGATGAG
>CAZQFM010000035.1:0-6196 GCA_964592705.1 uncultured Erysipelotrichaceae bacterium | reverse complement strand
ATTTCTTGCATAAGAGTATAGTCTTTATTTTGTTTTTTCAATAATTTAACAGAAACTATCTACTTTTAATGATGCTCCACCAATTAATGCACCATCAATATCAGGTTCTGCCATATATTCCACAATATTGTCAGATTTTACTGATCCACCATATTGTATACGTACAGCATCAGCTGCTTCTTGTCCATACATTTTCGCTACTTGATCACGAACAATATGACAACAATTTTGTGCAATTTCCTTAGAAGCAGATTTACCTGTTCCAATAGCCCAAATAGGTTCATAAGCGATTACGATATTTTTCATATCTTCTGCTTGTAATCCAGCAAGGCTACCTGTTAATTGATCACGTATTACTTTTTCACTTTCACCAGCATCATATTGTGCTTCTGACTCTCCAATACAAACGATTGGTGTCATATTCGCTTGAAGTAAACGTTTTGTCTTTTTATTTACAGTTTCATCTGTATCACCAAACATTTCACGACGCTCAGAATGTCCAATAATACAATATTTTACACCGATTTCTTGTAACATCGGTACAGAAACTTCACCAGTAAAAGCACCTTGATCTTCAAAATGACAGTTTTCTGCAGCGATTACTAAATTCTTTGCTGTCTTTACACTTTCTGCTAATGCTAAGAAAGATGTACCTACACCATATGTTGCCCCATCATGACAAACAGGGTCAACAGCTTTAATGAATTCCATTGCTTCCGCAACCGTTTTATTCATTTTCCAGTTTCCTATAATAATTGGTTTTCTCATGTCTTCTTCTCCTATTTATCGGCAATTACCGCAATACCAGGTAACTCCTTACCTTCCATAAACTCTAATGATGCTCCTCCACCTGTTGAAATGTGAGAGAATTTTTCTTTAAATCCTAATTGGATAGCTGCAGCTGCTGAATCTCCTCCACCAATCACAGTCGTAGCTCCTGGTAACTCAGAAATGGCTGTACAAACTTCTAATGTACCTTTTGCAAATGCTTCCATTTCAAATACACCCATAGGCCCATTCCAAACAACTGTTTTCGCACCTTCTAATTCTTTCTTGTATAATGCGATAGATTTTGGTCCTATATCCAATCCCATGTAATCAGCAGGAATATGTTCATTATCTGCAACTACTGTATTAGCATCTGCTGCAAAAGCATCCGCACATACATGGTCAATAGGTAATACAAGTTTTCCATCCGCTTTTGCAAGATATTCTTTCGCAAGCTCTAATTTATCTTCTTCTACTAATGACTTACCAACAGAATATCCTTGTGCTTTTAAGAATGTATATGCCATTCCACCACCAATAAGCACTTTATCTGCAATCTTTAATAAATTATCTACAACAGCAATTTTATCAGAAACTTTTGCACCACCGATAATCGCAACAAATGGACGTTGTGGAGTTTCTACTGCTGCACCTAACATTTGTACTTCTTTTTCTACTAAGAATCCTAATGCATTCGGTAAAAGGGAAGCAATCCCTGCAGTGGAAGCATGAGCTCTATGAACAGAACCAAATGCATCTTCTACAAATAAGTCTCCTAATGATGCCCAGTATTTACTTAATTCTGGATCATTCTTGCTCTCTCCTTTTTCATAACGTGTGTTTTGCATAACAACAATTTGTCCATCTTGTAAGTTTGCAACTGCTTCCTCTAATTCAGGACCTCTTGTAACTGGTACAAAGGTAACCTTTGTATCTACAAGCTCACTTAAGCGAGTTGCTACACAAGCTAAATCATTTTTAGCCTTATCTTCTTCTGTTTTTACCTTCCCTAAATGAGACATTAAAATTACTTTCGCATGATGTTCAACTAAATATTGAATAGTAGGCAATGCTTGTACAATACGGTTGTCATTTGTAATCACACCATCTTTTCTAGGAACATTAAAATCACAACGTACAATTACACGCTTTCCAGCAACATCTAAATCTTTTACCGTTCTTTTAGCCATTCTAAAATCCTCCTTATAGATCGCTATTATTATAACATCATGTCTGCTTTTCGTAAATGAAAATACAAGAATTTGCTAATAAAATCACATATAAAAAATCTCTTTGTCATGATATGTTCAAAGAGATTTCTTTCTTTATTAATTTACTTTCGCATCTACCGTATTATCTTTTACAACAACGTCATGCGCTCCTCCCTCAACAATACTTGTTGAAGATACAAGCGTAATTTTAGCTTTCTGTTGAAGCTCCGCAATCGATAAGGCACCACAGTTACACATAGTATGTTTTACTTTACTTAATGTAAGCCCAACATTATCCTTTAAACTACCTGCATAAGGAACATAAGAATCAACACCTTCTTCAAATGAAAGTTTCTTATTTCCTCCCATATCATAGCGTTGCCAATTTCGTGCACGTGCACTTCCTTCTCCCCAATATTCTTTCATATATGTTCCATTAATACTCACTTTTTTTGTTGGTGATTCATCAAAACGAGAGAAGTATCTTCCTAGCATAACAAAGTCTGCACCCATAGCTAAAGCTAGTGTTATATGATAATCATGTACAATACCACCATCACTACAAATAGGAATATAAATTCCTGTTTCCTTATAATACTCATCTCTTGCTTTCGCAACTTCAATCGTAGCAGTTGCTTGTCCACGTCCAATTCCTTTTTGTTCACGTGTAATACAAATGGAACCTCCACCAATTCCAATTTTTATAAAATCAGCACCTGCTTCAGCTAAGAAACGAAATCCATCAGCATCCACAACATTTCCAGCACCTACTTTTACACGATCACCATATTGTCCACGTATCCAGTCGATTGTACGTTTCTGCCACTCACTAAATCCTTCTGATGAATCAATACATAAAACATCTGCACCTGCTTCTACTAATGCTGGAACACGTTGTTCATAATCTCTTGTATTAATTCCTGCTCCTACAATATAACGTTTTTGTTCATCTAATAATTCATTTGGGTGTTCCTTATGGGATTCATAATCTTTACGAAACACAAAATACTTCAAATGTTGTTGATCATCTACAATTGGTAATGCATTCAATTTATGTTCCCAAATTAAATCATTTGCCTGAGATAAGCTACACCCTTCTTTTCCATATACTAACTTATCAAAAGGTGTCATATAATCACTTACTTTCGCATTCCCATCTACCCTAGAAATACGATAATCTCTACTTGTAATAATTCCTAATAATTTCCCCTCTGCTGTCCCATCTTCCGTTACAGCCATCGTAGAATGCCCTGTTTGTTCCTTTAATGCGATAACTTCCGAAATTGTAGCATCCGGTTTAATATTCGAATCACTATACACAAATCCTGCTTTATAATCTTTTACACGTTTCACCATAGCTGCTTGTTCTTCTACTGTTTGTGAACCATATATAAAAGACACACCACCTTCTCTAGCTAATGCCTTTGCCATATTTTCACCAGAAACAGACTGCATAATTGCAGATACCATAGGAATATTCATTGTTATCCTCGCTTCTTCCCCTTTTTTATATTTTACAAGTGGGGTTTTTAACGATACATTTGCAGGTGTTGCATCACAACTAGAATATCCAGGCACTAATAAATATTCACTAAATGTACGGGAAGGTTCATCAAAATAATATGCCATATAAAATCTCTCCTTTTCTATATCTATTACCTAATCATAATTCCATATATAACGAAATATTGTAGTCTATTATAAAGATTACACTGTTTGAAGTCAAGAATAAAATCACCTTTTTTCATTTTTTATGATTCACCAATTGTAAAATGAACTTAAGAGTATAGATAGGAGTATTCATATCAGCCAATATCAAAGAGAATTTCATACTATTGAATAACGGACTCTTACATCCATGCCAAAGGTATGAATACTCATAAGATTCAATACTTTATGAAAAATATGTATCATGCAGTACTATCTCTTCCTTGGACGCCTAGAATTATCGATCGTATTCTATAAAAAAATTATAGAATAACAAAATACCCTTCAAAATATTTATATACTATTGTATCTATAATCCATTATCATAATCATAAAGAATGAGTAGTTATTAATAAGAATGTTTATATTGTACGATTGATATTGATAGGAGTAAATTGAAAAACAGAGTAATAGAGGATATTTTTATTTATTCTACAAACGACAAACCACTCACTTCTTTATATCATATTTTGATTTACATAAAATTTAGGACTATACCAAATAATATATTCTTTTTATCATATCTATAACAAAAAGATAGGGTTTCATTTTCCTATCTTCTTTTTTATAGTAAACGTTCACTTTATATCTAAAACGTACTCCTACTATTTATTCTATTTCTTCATTACAATTCTTTCTTCTAAAGAATATCATCATACCTGTAGATAGTCCTACAAGTATTGTCCATAACCCTACTTGTGTTCCATCTCCTGTTTGTACTCCTGTTACATTTTGCTCTAGTGTTGGAACTACTTCTAGTTCTTCCTCTACTTTTTCTGTGATAGAGAATTCCCTCTCTAGCGTTACGCCTTCAAAGTTTCCATCTCCAGCTACTGTTACTACTACCTTATAGCTTCCTACTTCCCTTGGAGCTTCTGTTAACAACGTCCATATAACTGCTCTTGTTGTGCTTTCTTCTTTTTTGTACCATTCATATGTTATAGTACCTGTACTTCCTGTTACACTCACTTGTGGATCAGATACAGGGTTTCCATCATATACTTTGTTTAATTCTACTGTTATTACAATATTACTTGTTGCTTGAGTAATCGTAAATGCTTTCTCTACTTCTGCACCAGCATAGTTTGTATCTCCTGCAAGGATGGCTTTTACTTTGTAATTCCCTGCATCTACTGGGGCACTTGTTAATGGTGTTCCATCTGCTTTATACCACTCAAAGCTTATAGTACCTGCACTTCCTGTTGTTACAATATTTCTTGGCTCTACTACTGCTACTCCATCGTATGTTTTGTTTAAATCATCATTTATAACAATTGTACTACTTGCTTTTGTTATCGTAAACTCTTTTTCTGTTTCTGCATTATCATGATTGCTATCTCCTGCAAGGATTGCTTTTACTTTATAATTTCCTGCATTGACTGGAGCACTTGTTAATGGTGTACCATCTACTGTATACCACTCAAAACTTACTGCACCTGTACTTCCTGTCACACTCACTTGTGGATTAGATACAAGGTTCCCATCATACACTTTATTTAATTCATCGTTGATGGTAATCGTACTGATTGCTTTTGTTATTTCAAACTCTTTTTCTGTTTCTGCACTAACAAAGTTAGCATCCTCTGCAAGAATAGCTTTGACTTTATAGTTTCCTGCATTGACTGGAGCACTTGTTAATAATGCTCCATCTGCTGTATACCACTCAAAGGTTATAGCTCCTGTACTTCCTGCTGTCAAGATATTGATTGGTTCTACAACAGGTTGCCCATCATATACCTTATTCAAATCATCATTAATGATAATAGAACTTTGCCCTTTTATTATGAAGTTTAACGTAACATTTAAAGTTACTGGTTGATTCTTATTTGTCCCACAATCATAAGTATAGGTAATAGGAGTTCCAGTTACATACCCACTTATGATACCTGTAGCTTTATCTAAACTAGCACCACTTATATTGGTGATTTTATCAGTATCAATACCAGGAAATATTTCTTTTATATTAAATGTTCCTTCAACTCCACCTAAATCAATTGTACTATTATTATTCATGATTAGGGGAGATGCATTTATATTTCCTAGATTTAAGTATGCTAGATTGGTATCGCTTAATTTTATCCATCTTATCTTAGGATTGTTGCTTAGATCTAAGCTTGTAAGTGCTGAATTCTGACATTCTAACCACCATAACAGAGGATTATTGCTTACATCTATGCTTGTGATTCCTATATTATTACAAGTCAAAATTTCCAACATTATATTATTACTTATATCTATACTTGTGATTTTTGTATTCTCACATTCTAAACCTACTAACATTATATTCTTACTTACATCTAATTCTGTAATTCCTGTATTATTGCAACGCAAAGATGTTAATTCAGTATTCCTACTTACATCTATACTTGTAATTCCTGTATTATTGCAACCCAAAGCTGTCAATGCAGTATTATTACTTACATCTATACTTGTGATTCCTGTATTACTGCAATCCAAAGATGTCAATGCAGAATTCTTACTTACATCAATACTTGAAATTCATGTAATAT
>CAZQFM010000034.1:0-12569 GCA_964592705.1 uncultured Erysipelotrichaceae bacterium | reverse complement strand
TAGTAGTAACAGTAGCAGGAGATGGAAACTATGAAGCTGTAACAGTGGAGAAAGAATTTTCTATCTCAGAACAAGTAATAGTAGTACCAACACCAGGCTTAGGTGGAATTATTATTAATCCAGATGGGACAGAAGGACCAGTAGTAAATCCGGATGATAAAGTAGAGTCTAATGGACCAGCTATAACAAATCCAGATGGAAGTATAACATTTCCTAATGGAGGGACAATTACAAAACCAGATGGTAGTGTAGTGATTATACAATCAGGTGCAACTCTTAAACCGAATGAAGAATCAACTACAATCCCAGGACAAAGTGTAACAGGAGTACAAACAGGAGATGGAACACAAGTAGGGTTATGGACAATGCTTGTAGGACTATCTACAGGAATGATGGTATTCTTTAGAAGAAAGAATCGTAAAGAAGTATAATCAAATAGTTTCTAAATAAAAATATATTAGGAAGTGAATCTCTAAACTTAAATGGAAGAATAGTTTATAGGAAAGAGGTTCACTTTTTTATATTTAAGAGTATTCCCTTTATTGATAATCTGAGAGGTTAAGCCTCTTTTTTTTTGTAATCATTTTATAGTAATGAAATTCTAAAGTATACTCTTTTAACATATATTGTAATAATGTAAGGAGAATGTTTATGGAAAAGGTAAATAAACAAATTACTGGAAAAGGTCCTCTTGTTATCTTACTACATGGTTGGGGACAAAATATGCAAATGATGCAACCTATACAAGATCAATTACAAGATCGTTTTACCATTTTAAATGTAGACTTACCTGGTTTTGGGAATAGTGAAGAACCCAGTACTGCATGGTCATGTGATGATTATGCAAAGTGGATATATAATATAGCACAAGAAATACAAAAAGAACCAGTGATTCTCATTGCACATTCTTTTGGAGCACGTATCGCTTTTCGATATGCTTTACGTTATCCTGTAAAACAGATGGTTTTAACAGGGGCTGCGGGTATTCGTAAAAAAAGAAATCTAGTATACTATGCGAAAGTGTATGGTTATAAACTATTGAAAAAACTACATTTCTCAGTACAGGCAGGAAGTAGAGATTATCGACAAGCAAGTCCAAGAATGCGTGAAATTATGGTGAAAGCTGTCAATGATGATATTACAAAGGAGCTGCCTAATATAGATGTAGAAACCCTTCTTGTATGGGGAGAAGAGGATAAGGAAACGCCTTTATATATGGGGAAAATGATGGAGGAGAAGATGCCTAATGCGACCCTTATCGTATTAGAAAAGGATGATCATTTTGCCTATTTTCATCAAAACAATCGTTTTGTAAATATATTGAAATATTTTTTAAGGGAGGATTGACATGACGACACTAATGCTTTTTTTATCACTTTTGCTTTTTGTCTATATTCCTAGCAAAGAAGCTATACACATGTATCAACAAAACCGTTATCAACAAGAACGCTATCTTTATTGGATAAAACAAACAATACAACGTAAATATCGTAATATATGGAAATATATCATTGCTTTTTTACCAGTGTTAGGATTACTAACCTTACGCAATTATGAAGGTATGACTACATTATTAGCACTTCTTCTATTTATTTATAGCTACCTTTGTATAAAAATAGATAACAATAAAGTTTATATAAAACCACTTGTGTATACAAACCGTGTACAAAGACTACTTGCTGTGCATTACCTAGTATATTGTTTATTATTTTATATTTATATTCAATGGACAGTAAATGTACAAATTATATGTATACCACTGATATTTTTCTTACCTTGGCTTTTGTTAGTACCTATTTCTTTTTGTGTACTACCAATTGAAAAACAAATTCGTAAATATTATGTACGAGATGCAAGAAGAATATTAAGTGAGCAAGCAGATTTATTAAAAATAGGAATTACTGGTAGTTATGGGAAAACAAGTGTAAAAACGATATTACAATCTTTACTATGTGATGAATATTATAGTTTTATGACACCACACTCTTATAATAATCTTATGGGGATTACTATTTCTATTCGTACGTTATTAAAACCATTACACGAAATCTTTATTTGTGAAATGGGGGCAGATCATGTCCATGAGATTGATGAGCTATCTAAGTTTATACAACCACAAATGGCTATTGTGACAGCTATTGGTCCACAGCACTTACAAACATTTCAAACAATGGAGAATATTGTGCATGAAAAAATGACATTAGTTGAAAATCTTCCTAATCATGGTATAGCTTTCTTGAATAAAGATGATACAAATATTCAACAGTATCCATTAAAGAATAAGTGTGATATTGTATGGTTTGGGATACATGAAGAAGCTGATTATCAGGCTTGTAATATACAGTATACAAAAGATGGTACAACTTTTCAGATTTTGCATAAGGGGCATTATTATGATATGAAAACAAGACTTCTTGGAGAGCATAATGTATCCAATATCTTGGCTGCTGTAGCAGTTGCACATACGATGAAAATACCATTTGAAAAATTAACGTTCATCATTGAACAACTACCTTATGTGGAACATCGTCTTCAAGTGAGAGAAATGCCTAATTATACACTCATTGATAATGCATATAATTCAAATCCTAAAGGTGCATATTATGCTTTACAAGTATTAAAACAGATGCCTAAAAGACGTTTATTAGTGACACCAGGATTTATTGACTTGGGATCGATTACAAAAGAGGAACATCGAACATTTGGTAAGCAAATTGCTAGCTGTTGTGATATCGTTATTCTTGTTGGACAACAACAAACCAAAGATATTCTTACAGGATTACATGAAGAGCAATTTCCACAACAGCATATCCATGTTGTGTCTACGATACATGAGGCATTTCAATTATTAAACTCTATTACGACGAAAGAAGATACGGTACTCATTGAAAATGATTTACCAGATGCATTTAATCATTAACCAAATGTAGGCTTATGCATAGACTAGATTGAACATAAGGAGTGAAGTCTATGAAAATACAATTGGGTGTTATGTTTGGAGGAGAATCTGTAGAGCATGAAATTAGTATCTTATCTGCCATGCAATTGATTAAGGCATTGGATAAAGATAAGTATGATGTTATTCCCATTTATGTGGCAAAAAATAAAGAGATGTACACAGATCCATCTTTTATGGAGATTGAAAATTACAAAGACTTAACAGAACTATTAAAAGATAAAAAGACCTATCATTTTCTTCGTAGGAAACAACATTTTTATTTGGAACAGAAGAATGGTCTTTTAAAGAAGAAGTCTTATCGTATTGATTTAGTGTTTCCTATGTTGCATGGTACAAATGGGGAAGATGGAAGCATGCAAGGTTACTTGAAAACAATTGGTATACCATTTTGTCAAAGTGATGTATGTTCCTGTGCGATTGGACAAGATAAAGTTATGATGAAAAAGCTTTTATCATATGCAGGATTACCACTTGTACCTTGGTTTTATACTACGGTTTATGACATCAAAAATAGTAGTGTATGGCTTGAAAAAGCAAAAGCTTTAGGATATCCATTAATTATTAAACCAGCTAACTTAGGAAGTAGTGTAGGGATTCAAGTTGTACATGATGAGGATCAATTGCATAAAGCAATTTTAGAATCTTTCCAATATGATGATAAAGTTGTAATCGAGAAAGTAATTACGAATTTGCGTGAAGTAAATGCATCCGTACTTGGTGATATGGAGCATTATGAAGTGAGTTGTTTAGAAGAAGTTATTAAGCAAGATGCTATTTTATCATATGAGGATAAATACCAGGGGAATGGAAAAGCAAAAGGAATGGCAAGTGCTTCCAGAGAAATACCAGCTTCTTTATCAGAAGAACAAGCACAACAAATTCAACTTCTTGCACAACGTGTAGCCTATGAGATGGAAGTGAGTGGTGTTGTACGTATTGATTTCTTGATTGATGTAGATAATGACTGTATTTTTGTAAATGAAATCAATACGATACCTGGATCTTTAGCTTTCTATTTATGGCAACCTAAGGGTGTTTCTTTTAAAGACTTATTAGATCGTATTCTTTTGATAGCATTAAAGCGTTATCGTCGAAAAGAAAAAATGGTATTTACTTATGAAACAAATATTTTAAAAGACTATGATCAAAGACAAGGCTCAAAAGGAAAAGGATAATATGAGGCCTTGTCTTTTTCATGTACTATCCTTACACATCATATAATTTTACTTGTAATATTAGGTTAAAAAAGTGTACAATAGTAAGCGAAAGGAGTGAAAAAATGGATACATCTGTAATGATAACACTAGAAGATTTAAAATCGTTAATTAGGTATAAGAAGATTAGTCAATTACGAGAAATTTTTGAGGAATATAATGTTGTGGATATGAGTGAGCTAGTAGGTGAATTAGAATTGCAAGAAGCTTTATTCGTATTTAAAACATTAAAAAAAGATATCACATCACAAATCTTTGCTTATCTTCCACATGATAAACAAGAAAAGTTAATTCAAATGTTTACAGGACCTCAAATTAAGGAGATGCTGGATTCGTTATACGATGATGATATTATTGAATTTATTGAAGATATGCCTGCTAATATTGTGCAGCACGTTCTTCAAAATGCAAGTCCTCAACAACGTGTAGAGATTAATCAGCTACTACGTTATGCGGAAAGTAGTGCTGGATCTATTATGTCCACAAACTTTGTGGTATTAAAAGAAACGGATACAATTCCTGTTGCTTTTCGTAAGATAAAAGAGCAAGGTGAAACAGCAGAAACTATTAATTATTGTTATATAACGGATGAGCGAAGAGTTTTACGTGGTGTTGTGACACTTCGAAATTTATTACTTAGTAATCAAGTAGAGCCTGTATCAGAGATTATGGATACAGACTTAGTGTATGTGACAACAAAAGATGATCAAGAAGATGTTGCTAAACTTTTTGAAAAATATGATATTACTGTTATTCCTGTTGTGAATGATGATAATTGTTTAGTTGGAATTGTAACAGTAGATGATATTATTGATGTTATTCATGAAGAGGCTACAGAGGATATTCATAAGATGAGTGCCATTACTCCTATTGATAAAACATATTTAGATACCAGTGTTTGGGAAATGTCTAAGTCACGTATAGTATGGTTATTAATATTAATGATATCAGCAACGTTTACTGGTCAGATTATGACGAATTATGAGACTATGTTACAAGCAAATGTGACGTTATCTATTTTTATACCTATGTTAATGGATACGGCAGGGAATGCAGGTAGTCAAGCGAGTACAATGGTTATTCGTGCACTTGCGACAGGGGAATTAAAGACGAGCGATATGATGAAGATATGGTGGAAAGAACTTCGCATTGCGCTTATTTGTGGTGCTATTATGGGAATTGTGAACTTCTTGAGGATTTTAATATTGATGGGTTCTGTCGACTTTATGACTTCAAGTATTATATCACTTACCGTATTTTTAACGCTAGGAATGGCAAAGTTAGTTGGTTGTACATTACCGGTAATTGCCCAAAAGTTGAAGTTAGATCCAGCTGTTATGGCAGGTCCCTTAATTACAACAGTTGTGGATGCATTAAGTTTAGTTGTTTATTTTCAATTGGCAACATATTTTGTATTATAAAGCACAAATGTGCTTTTTTCTTAGCAAATTTTATAGGGGTATTTTTAGTTCAAATAGTGTATACTATAATAAATAGTAGTATAAGGAGGAATGGTCATGTTTATAAAGGATGAAGTATTACAAGAGGTAGTAGCATCTACGCTACATGTACCTAAGGACAAACTAACACCGAAAGATATGGAGAGGCTTACTACACTTACCGCACGATGTGCTGGAATTACGAATATCAATGGATTAGAGTATGCTAAAAACCTTGTCTATTTAGATGTAAGTGGAAATATGATTGAAGTACTTGATCCACTACAACATCTTACTAAACTAGAATATTTAAATATATCTAAAAATCAAATACGGGATATTCAGCCTATTCGTAATCATAGGGAACTAAAACGTTTAGATTTATCAAGAAACAACTTATATGTTATGGATATTAGTGCATTTATGGGATTAAGTAATTTGGAAGAGTTGAATTTGGATCGTAGTAAAGTAAATAGTTTAGAATATTTAGAAGGCTTAAAGAAATTACGTGTTTTACATTTAGGAATTGAAAATGCACATATGCAGTTAGGAGTACTTGGTACATTACTTCATTTAAGGGAATTGTATATGTCAAAGCTATGGATGTATGAAATACATGATCTTGCCTATTTAAAAAATCTAGAAGTACTAGATTTATCGACTAATTTATTTTCTGACTTATCTCCCTTAGAAGATATGAAGAATTTACGACATCTCAACTTATCAAATAATCCATATATAACAGATTTCTCACTTTTATCAACGTTTGAGAAATTAGAAAGTTTAAATCTTTCTTATAATCATATACAAGATTGTTCCTTTTTATCTTCTTTGACATCTTTAAGGGATCTTCGTCTTATGCAATGTGGTATTCAATCATTAACATTTTGTAAACATTTACCTAAATTAGAAACATTGGATATTTCTGAAAATGATATAAAAGATATAGATGTAACAGATGGTTTTCAACATTTAGTTTATTTTAAAGCGAATCATTGTCAGTTAAAACAAATTCACTTTTTAAAGGATGCTAAGCAATTAAAGGAATTACACATATATCATAATCTTATTCAAAGTATTGATGTGTTGAAGGATGCCACACAACTTGTTGCGCTAAATGTAGGAAATAATAATATAAAAGATATTCAATGTTTAGCAAGTATGAATAACTTACAATTTATTGGATTAGCGAATAATGGTATTTCGGATATTAAACCTTTAGAACATTTAAAACAATTAGAAAAGATTGATTTATATAATAATGTTATAGTGGATATAAAACCGTTATCATCGTTAAAAAAAGTAACATCTCTTCGCTTAGATCATAATGGTGTTATGGATTTAGCACCTTTAAAGGAAATGTATAACTTACAGTCCTTAACATTAAAAGCAAACTATATTACTGATATTACACCTCTCATTGGTCTTAAACATTTATATGAATTACGTTTAGATAACAATGATATAGAAGATATTTCGGCTTTAGAAGAATTAGAATATTATGAAAAGTTCTCTTTTCACTAAAAAAGGCACAGTGCTTTCTAATAAGAAGCACTGCGCCTTTCTTTTTAAGATTGCATGAGTTGTTTAAATTCTTCTAGTATTTGTTTAAAGTAAGTAAAGGCGTCATCATAAACAGTATCACTACAAGGGTCAACACCAGCATGTACAAGCTGATCAATACATGGTTCGCTACCACCTTTTTGAAGGAATGTGAGGTAATCTTTTGTATCCCCTGCTTGTATCTTTCGCACAAAGCTTAAAGCTACAGACATTCCTACAGTATATTTGTACACATAGAAGTTGTAGTAAAAGTGAGGGATATAATAACAGCCATATTTTTGTAATTCATCAACAATAACAGAATCTCCAAAATATGCTTTATTTAATGTTAAGTAGTAGTCTGTAAGTGTTGTGGAAGAAACAGGTATTCTTTCTTGAACCCATGTGTGTAGTTGTTCTTCAAATTGCGCAAACATTGGTTGACGATAAAGGGTACCAATCAATTGATCTAATAAGTTCGCTAAAATACTTGCTTTGACTTTTTTATCTTGTGTAGTTTTTAATAGATACTGATTCAACAAGATTTCATTCACTGTACTAGCGACCTCTGCCACAAAAATTTTATAGTTTGCAAGTAAAGGACGATTGTTTTTATGAGAGAAATAGGAGTGCATAGAATGTCCTAATTCATGTGCTAGTGTACTTAAGGATTCGTAGCTTCCTGTAAAGTTTGTAAGGATATAAGGATTTGAGGAATATGTCCCCCATGAATAGGCTCCTGTACGTTTTCCTTTACTTGGCATAAAATCAATCCAACGCTCTTCTTTTGCACGACGAAGTAAGCTTACATATTCTTCTCCAAGAACAGCTAAAGCTTTATATAAAATATCAAAGCTTTCATCAATACTATAAGAGTGTTGAACTTGTTCTACTAAATCAAGGTTAGTATCGTACACATGTTGTTGATCTAAGTTAAGTATAGATTTTCGTAATGCATAATAATCGTGTAAAAATGGTCGATATTTTTCATTAGCCATGTGTAATACTTTATGGAAAAGATCTGCACTAGCACCATCTTTAAATAAGGATGCTTCTAGTGCATTTGCATAGTTTCTTGTTTTCGCAAAAAATACTTGTCCTTTTGTATGTCCTATTAATGTATTTGCGAAGACATTCTCATAACGTTTATATTCTTTAAAGTAATGCTCAAATGCTTCTTTACGTACACTTCTATCTTTATGTTTTAGAAACTCTCGATAAGTTGCACCATTTAAGAATTCCTCTTTACCATCTACCATTACAGGTTCAAATTCTATTCGTAAACTTTGGAAAGTATCTTGTGCAATATTTGTGAGTTCATGTACTTGTGAAAGTAATTGTTCACGATCATCATCCAGACGATGGGGAATCGTACGGAAAAGCTCTTCCATAGGATAGCGAAAGTCCTTGCACTGTTCATCTTTTAAATACTGTTCGATTACTTGTTTATGTGCAATAAGCTCAAGTGTTACAAAGGTCATATCAACGCTACTTTGTTGCATAAGCGCATTTGCTTTGGCAAGGTTATGTTGATGTTGTTCATCTTCTGGCTCCACATCTGTACACATTTTCGCATATATGAAAAGGTTTTCAATATAGCCACTAAATGCCTCATCTATATTCATAAATTGGATAAAGGATTCCTTTGTATCACATATGTGATCTTTATATGTTTTTAACTCATCTAGAAGTTGTTGTGCTTTTTCATAATCTTTATCGAATGCTTGTTGACTTTGATAGAGGGAAGATAAATCCCATTTATATTTTTCTTCAATTTCTTTTCTTAACATAATATCACCTCATATGTATCATTGTAGTCTTTTCTATTATCTTACGCAAGAATATCTTTTTTAAACCTGAATAAAAATAAAAGACATTTGTTTTTCCATATTTTATGGGCGAACATTGTAAGATTATGATATACTTGTAGTAGATGTTCATAAAGTAAGAAACATCCCAATGTTAAGGAATGATAAAAGGAGGAATAATTTATGGCTACAGCTCATAATACAGCAGTTCTAGGAGATATTGCGAAAACAGTATTAATGCCAGGTGATCCAGTGCGTGCAAAATTTATTGCAGAGACATATTTAGAAAATCCAGTACAATTTAATACGGTTCGAAATATGTTTGGATATACAGGTACTTATAAAGGAAAAAGAATTTCAGTTATGGGATCAGGAATGGGGATGCCAAGTATTGGTATTTACTCATATGAGCTTTATAAGTTTTATGATGTAGAAAATATTATTCGTATTGGAAGTGCTGGTGCATATACAAAAGATTTAGCATTATTTGATATTGTACTTGCAGAGAGTGCATGGAGTGAGTCTACATTTGCTTATGCACAAGCAGGGGTTAAAGGCGATATTCAAATACCAAGTGCTAATCTGAATAAGACAATTGAAGAAGCGGCTCAATCTTTACAAAAACCAATAACGATTGGGAGAATTCATTCAAGTGATGTATTCTATCATGAAGATCATGTAGATGGACATGAGGAATTTTATCGTGATCATCAATGTCTTTGTGTGGAAATGGAAAGTTATGCGTTATTTCACAATGCGAAAGTATTAGGGAAACAAGCTGCTTGTTTACTTACAATATCTGATTCTTTAGTTACAAAAGCTGTAACAACAGCAGAAGAAAGACAAACTTCCTTCCATAACATGATGGAAATAGCATTAGAAAGTGCTATTCGATTATAATAAAAAAAGGTTATCTCAAATTCAACAGAAGATGAAAATATCCTGAACATAAGCGCCAAATTGATGGCGCTTTTATTTTTGTAAGAAAAGCGATAAAGAATCATATTCTAAGGATGAAATATAGGATGGATATAAACTTGTCTAGCTTTTAACTTTATACAGCATGATTAGAATTTACTTCGGGTAAGAAAGGTCATCACAATAGCAAAGAGAGACAAATATTTAGTTCGCTATATGAAAAAAATATTATTTTCTAATGATAAATATCAATTATGTGACTCTTACTTTTCCTAATAGATGCATTTCTATAACTATGTCATAATGATATGAAATTTTTCTATTAATTACATATTTTGGTTTTATATTTGCAAATTAATATTTTTTTTTTTTTTTTTTTGATGTGTCAGACATTGAACTATAAATATTTATATTGTATATTAATCGTGCATTATAAAAAATGCTAAATGAAATCAAGCATATTTTATACAAAAAGATGACGAGGAGGAAAATAAGTCATGAATAAAAAACTAATCATGGTAGTTGCCTTAGCTGCAACATTTGTAACACATTCTACAAGTAATTTATTTGCACAGAGTGAATCTTTGGCAGAGGAAAGTATCCAACATGTTGAAAAAGCTGTAGGAGATGTAGTAATAAATGAAATAAACTTTCCAGATGCAGCATTCAGAGACTTTATAAGAACGGGTTCTGATTATGATACTAAGGTTCGTTTTGATACAAATGGAGATGGCATTTTATCTAGTCATGAAATGAATAATGTAGTTAATATAGGTGTATATCAAATGTCAGCAATTAAAAATTTAAAAGGAATTGAACATTTCCCTAATCTTAGAGAATTGAATTGTGCTTATACAGGAATTACAAGCTTAGATATAAGTATGAATACTGCATTGCAGATTTTATATTGCTATCACACATCCCTCACCAGTTTAGATGTAAGAAAGAATACTGCATTAAGGGAGTTGTATTGTCATGATACAGGGATTACAAGTTTAGATGTGAGTAACAATACTACATTGGAAAGGGTGGATTGCTATAGAACAGGAATCACAAGCTTAGATGTAAGTAACAATACTGTACTATGGAAATTAGTTTGTTCTGAAAATTTAGGAATCACAAGTATAGATGTAAGTAAAAATCCTGCATTAAGAGAGTTGGTTTGCCATGATACAGGAATCACAAGTATAGATGTAAGTAATAATATCGCATTGGAGCAATTATATTGCCAGAGAACAGGACTCACTAGCTTAGATGTAAGTAATAATATTGCATTGAGACGATTGGATTGCTCTAACACAGGAATCACAAGTTTGGATGTAAGTAAGAATCCTGCATTGACGAGAGTCGATAGTATTAACAATAGTTTAGCGTGGTTTTATGTGGGAGATAATGTAAATTTAGAAGTATATACAACTGCCAGTACTGTAGATCTAGGGACAATAGATAGAACATTTAATATTCAAGAAGCATTTCCTGGTATTGATCTTAATAGAATACAAAATATAAGTGGAGCTACATTAGACAAGGCTACAGGTATCATAAGTGGATATGCAGATGGAACTCCTATTACTTATACTTATGATTGTGGTATATCTAAGAATGGAGCAAACACTTTAAATGTTACCTTAAACTTTGTAATAAAAGGAATAAGTTCTATTATCATTAATGATAACTTGGATAAAGTGTATGATGGACAAGCAGTTCTAGAGCCAAAGAATATTACAACGATAGGAAGTACAGGAAATGTAACTTTTGAATGGTATATAGTAGATGGAACACCATTACAATCAGCTCCAGTGAATGTAGGAAGCTATAAGGTAAAAGCTATTCTTGCAAGTGATGAAAACTTTTTAGCAACAGAAGTAGAGAAAGCATTTGATATTACAAAAGCTACAAGCACAATTACTATCAATGATGATTTAAATAAAATATATGATGGACAACCACTTACGAACCCAATAGATGTTGAGACTACAGGAAGTACAGGAATAGTAACATTTGAGTGGTATCAAGCAGATGATACAAAACTACAAACAGCACCAACAGATGCAGGAAACTATAAAGTAAAAGCTATTCTTGCAGGAGATGGAAATCATGATGGTATAGAAGCAGTAAAAGCATTTGAAATAACAAAAGCAAATAGTACCATTACTATCAATGATGACTTAAATAAAGCATATGATGGCCAAGCAGTAGTAGAACCAACTGTTACTAAGACAGGAAGTACGGGAGCAGTAACATTTGAATGGTATATGGCAGATGGTACTAAACTACAAACAGCACCAGTAAATATGGGAAGCTATAAAGTAAAAGCTATTCTTGCAGAAGATGCGAATCATATAGGTGCAGTAGTAGAACAAGACTTTACAATAGGAAAAGCAGCAAGTACGATTACGATCAATGATGACTTAAACAAAGTGTATGATGGAATAGCGGTTGTAGAGCCAACAGATATAGTGACAACAGGAAGTGCTGGAACAGTAAGTATTGAATGGTATACAGTAGATGGTATAAAACTATTAGAAGCACCGATCAATGCAGGAAGTTATAAAGTAAAAGCTATCCTAACAGAAGATGCAAACTATGCTGGTATAGAAGTAGAGAAAGAGTTTACAATTTCTCAAGCAGTAAGTAGTGTAACCATAACAGTAGAATTAGATAAGGTATATGATGGACAACCAGTAGT
>CAZQFM010000033.1:0-12780 GCA_964592705.1 uncultured Erysipelotrichaceae bacterium | reverse complement strand
AGGGGCTGTAACGAATTAAAAAAATCTAAAAGAAAAAATGCATCGAATCTCATAAGAGAAAAGATTCATTTTTTATTGTATAATTTAACTATGGTAAAAAAATAACTATATTTTGTCAAATGACCCATATGTACACCATTATAACGTACATCAAATGATTTTACCACTGGATTTAGAGAAAAAGTTATCTTCTTCCGATCCTGTGTATAGTTTTCTTGAAGTGATGGAAGGAGTAAACTGGAATCAATATCTCTCTCGTCCCATTCATAGAGGACGGTGTGAATACAATCCCTTCAAGATGATAAAAGTCCTTTTATTTGCGTTTATGAATAACCTTTATAGCCTTCGTAAAATAGCACATGCTTGTAAAACCGATATCCGTTTTATGTTTCTTATGCAAGAAGAGCAACCTAGTCATATGGCTTTTCAACGCTTCATCACAACCTATCTAAAAGACTCTATTGAAAATATATTCAAAGATATTTTTTTGTCTATTTGTTCTCTCGATTCTGTTGATACTAGTATGATGTATCTTTATGGAACAAAGTTAGAAGCGAATGCCAATAAGTTTACATTCATCTGGAAGAAGACAGCCCTTAAAACAAGAGATAAAACATATGATCGAGTAAATGCATTGTTGGATAAGGTGAAAGAATATACGGATGTTGTATGGAGACAGGAATGGACTCCTAGCAATATACAAGATATTCTAGATCATCTTCTTTCGATTGCGCAAATACAGGGAATCGTATTTGTATATGGAAAGGTAAAAGAAAAACAACTTTACAAAGATTATATGATGAACTCATGAAGCATAAACATACGTTGGAAAACTGTCTGGAGAGAATAAACCTATGTGGGCCTAATAGAAATAGCTGTTCTAAAACAGACCATGATGCAACGATGATGCATATGAAAGAAGATTATTATATGAAGTCAGGTGTTTTTCAGGATCGATCGGATCAGACAACACTCATGAAGTTTTTAGATAACTATCGATCCTTATATAACAAACACCCACATGTATTAGTAGCGGATGCAGGATATGGAAGCTATGATAACTATTTCTATTGTGTAGAGCATGGAATAGAAGCATATGTAAAATATACAATGTACAGTAAAGAAAAAGAAAAGAGCTATCAAAAACAGAGCTACAACAAAGCGAATTGGAAGAAAAATAAGCAAGGGCAATATATATGTCCGAAAGGATATACATTTCGTTGTATAAAAGAAAGTGTAGATAAGAGAAGTCGTTACTATCGTATCAATCAACAACACAGTTGTGGAAAATGTAGTACATGTGAACAGAAGAGCATGTGCACAAAAGCAAAAGGAGATCGAATCATCCATGTGAATCCAAATAGAGTGTTTCAAATGATTGAAATACATCTATTTCGTTACAGCCCCTTGTCTTTTAATATATAGATATACTTGGGTGTGTAATGAAAGATACATATGAAATATAGTAAAACGAATGATAGAAATGGTATGTTTACCGTATACTAGGTTATAGTGTATAATGATAATAGAAGTAGTGATTCATTATATAAATAACTATTTTCGATAAAGTATATAGGAATAATAGGGGAGGAAAAAAGGATGAAATATGATGGTATATTAATGGACCAGAACATAGTAATTAATGAGAATAATTTCCCTGATGAAAATTTTAGACATTATATAAAAAATCATTTTGATGTGGATGGAGATGGTATTCTATCAAGTAAAGAAATACGCGAAGTTACAAGAATAGAAATAACTAGTAATATAAATATTAATAAGCATGTTAAAAGTTTACAAGGGATTGAATACTTTTATGCACTTCAATATTTAGATTGTTGCCAAGCGAATTTGACAAGTTTAGATATGAGTAAAAATACTGCGTTAGAATATTTAGATTGTAGTAATACGAATATTTTAAGGTTAGATGTCAGTAAGAATACGGCATTAAAAATGTTGTCTTGCCATAGTACTAAGATAGCAGATTTAGATATTAGTAATAACCTTGAATTGCGAGAGTTGTATTGCGGTAATACAGAGATTACAAGTCTTAATCTTAGCCAAAACACAGCTATGACAATTTTAGATTGTTGCGATACAGAAATTACGAGTTTAGACGTTAGTAATAGTCCTGAACTGGAAGAGTTATGGTGCTATAATACAGAAGTTACAAGTCTTGATCTTAGCCAAAATACATCTTTAACAATCTTGAATTGTAGTAATACAGATCTTCTAACTTTAGACATTAGCAATAATACTCAATTGGAGGAGTTAAGATGCTATAATACAGGAATTTTAAGTTTAGATACAAGTAATAATATTAAATTGAGAGTTTTGTCTTGTCAAAACACAAGAATTACTGTTTTAGATGTTCGTAATAATGTAGAACTGAGAGAGTTGTATTGTAGTAATACGGGAATTACAAGTTTAGATGTTCGTAAAAATCTTGTATTACAACAATTATGGTGTGATAATATAGAGATTACAAGTTTAGATATTAGTAAGAATACGAAATTAAAAAAATTATGGTGTAACAATATACCAATTACCCATTTAGATGTTCGTAATAATGTAGAACTGAGAGAGTTGCATTGTAGTAATACAGGAATCACAACTTTAGATATAAGTGGTAATATTGTATTAGAAAGATTAAGTTGTGTGAATACAGAAATTAGGGATTTAAAGGTTCATAAGAATTCTGTATTAACCTATTTGTTTTGTTACAACACAAAAATCACAAGTTTAGATGTCAGTGGCAGTCCTATATTAGAAGTATTATCTTGTAGTCATACAAGAATTACAAATTTGGATATTAGTAAGAATATGAAATTGAAGGAGCTATGCTGTAATCATACAGAACTAACAAGTCTTGATTTAAGACAAAACAAAGAGTTAATTGCTTTAAATTGTAGCAACACAGAAATTACGGATTTAGATGTCAGTAAGAATCCTGCATTGACGTATTTAAATTGTGAATCCATAAGAATTACAAGTTTAGATATTAGTAAGAATTCTCTGTTACGAGAGTTGAGATGTGATAATACAGATATTGTGAGTTTAAATGTCAGTAAGAATACGAAATTAGAGAGGCTATGGTGTAATCATACAAAAATTACAAGTTTGGATGTTAGTAAAAATACTGTATTAGAAGCATTAGGTTGTGTGAATACAGAAATTATGGATTTAAATGTTCGTAAGAGTTCTGCATTAACCTGTTTGTTTTGTTACAACACAGAAATCACAAGCTTAGATGTTAGTGGCAGTCCTATATTAGAAGTATTATCTTGTGGTCATACAAGAATTACAAATTTGGATATTAGTAAGAATGTTAAGTTACAAAAATTACATTGTAATAATACAGAAATCCGTAATTTAGATGTTAGTAAGCATCCTTTATTAACTCATTTGTATTGTTATAGTACAAAAATCACAAGTTTAGATATTCGTAAAAATCTTGTATTACAACAATTATGGTGTGATAATATAGAAATTACAAGTTTAGATATTAGTAAGAATACGAAATTAAAAAAATTATGGTGTAACAATATACCAATTACCCATTTAGATGTTCGTAATAATGCTTTATTAGAAGAGTTGGTATGCTACAATACAGAAATTACAGACTTAGATGTCAGTCAGAATCCTGCATTAGTAGAATTGTATTGTGGTAATACAGGAATTACAACCTTAGATATTCGCAAGAATCCTATATTGAGAATTTTAGCTTGTCAAAAAACAGAAATTACGCAGTTAGATATAAGTGGGAATCTTGCTTTAGAAAGATTAGCTTGTAATCATACAAAAATCACGCAATTAGATATTAGTAAGAATACGAAATTAGAGAAGTTATGGTGTAATCATACAGAAATTACAGGTCTTGATATGAGTGAAAACAAGAAATTATGTAGTTTGAAGTGTATGAACACACTTCTTGCATGGATGAATATTGGCGAGGGTTCAAAAGTAAATATAGAAATGAGTGAAAGTGTGATAGATATAGGATCTATTTCTTCTGTATTTATGATTACGGATAAGTTTCCTGGTATTGATATTAAAAAAATTAGTTTTCTTAGTGGAGCTAGTATGGATGAAACAGGAGTAGTAAGTGGATATACACCAGGAACACCTATTATGTATACTTATCATTGTAGTAGTTCAAAGGTTTTAAAAGTTATTTTACAGTTTGATATATAAATAAGAAAATACTTGTTTATATGATGATTATTAAGTAATGATGAAAATGAATGTATGTCATGATAAGAGATAGAATAGGATATAAGAACAATAGATTATGATGAAGGAATTGTAATAGATGATTTTCTTATATCTTTTTTATAAAAACTTTTCTTTATACATGAAAGGATATGATAAGATAGAAGTATGAGATAGGAGTGTTAAGTGTATGGATTGGGAAACATTTTTTATACAAGAGAAAGAGAAATCCTATTATAAAGAATTAGAAGCTTTTTTAGATCAGGAATATAAGACAAAGACGATTTATCCTTCAAGAGAAGAGTTATTTACATGTTTTGATTTATGTCAATATGAGGATGTGAAGGTTGTTATTTTAGGTCAAGATCCTTATCATCAACCAGGACAGGCACATGGATTAAGTTTTTCTGTGAAAAAGGGAGTAAAAATACCACCTAGTTTAAGAAATATTTATAAAGAGTTACACAGTGATTTAGGGATTGTACAGCCAGATCATGGTTGTCTTCAAGATTGGGCTAAACAGGGAGTTTTTCTAATGAATGCTGTTATGAGTGTGGAAGAGGGGAAGGCAGGAAGTCATCGTAAAAAAGGTTGGGAGTTCTTTATAGATGAAGTTATGAAGTTATTAAATAATCATGAACAACCTCTTGTTTTTGTATTATGGGGAAATTGGGCAAAAGATAAAGCCAAGTTTATTACAAACACAAGACATAAGGTGATTATGTCTGCACATCCATCACCATTATCTGCATATCAAGGATTTTTTGGAAGTAGACCTTTTTCACAAATTAATGAATTTTTGAAAAAAGAAGGTTTAGGGGAGATTGATTGGAGGATTTTGTCTTAATATGTTTCATAGTGCAAAGGAAGTTGTCCAACAAATAGAAAAGCGACGTCATATGACGAAGGGAATAGCTTATTTTCGTGATTATATGAATTCTCTACAAAATCCTCATCTATCAATTCCATGTATTCATGTGGCAGGTACGAATGGGAAGGGAAGTACTGTCCATTATATTGCTAGTATCTTACAGGCATTAGGATACCGTGTAGGTACCTTTACATCACCTTATTTACATGTACATTTTGATCGTATACGAATCAATGGAAACAATATATCAGAAGTTGACTTTTTAGCAATCGCCAATAAGCATTATGAGGAATGGATAGCTCATGAATTGAATATGTTTGAAATCGATATGTGTATTGCTAGTTTATATTTTCAATCACAAGATGTAGATTTTGTAATATATGAAGTAGGGCTTGGAGGACGTTTAGATGCAACCAATATTGTATCACCAATCGTTTCTGTTATTACGAATATTGGTCTTGATCATACGCATATATTAGGCGATAGTTATGAATCAATTGCGAAAGAAAAAGTGGGAATCATAAAAGAGAATGTAGCTTTGATAACAGGTGAAAAAAGAGAAAGTTGTTTACAGATTATAAAAGAGATGTGTGAGCGAAAAGAAAGTACATGTATTCGAGTAGGGGAACCTTTTGATATTCGTATGAATGATAAGTGTTGTTTTTCTTATCGACATCTTTCAAACCTTACACTCTCTACAAAAGCTACATATCAAATTTTGAATGCATGTTGCGCTTTAGAAGTTATTTTCTATTTAGCAAATGCTAAGTATATTTCATTATATGAGGAAGCTGTTTATCAGGGGCTGATGGAAGCACATTGGAAAGGTCGCTTTGATGTGATTTGTGAAAATCCTGAAATCATTGTGGATGGAGCACATAATGTAGAAGGCATCAAAGTTTTAATACAAAGTTTAAAGGGTTATCAAAATCCACATATTATATTTTCCGCATCACATGATAAGCATGTGACATGTATGTTAGAAATGTTGAAAGAAGTGAGTGGTCATATTACAGTGTGTCCATTTGAAGATGAACGTAGTATTACTTATGAGCATATAAAAGAGGTTGCAGGTATTCAATATGAAGAGGATTATAAGGTTGCTATTGATAAGGCAATGAGTGGAAATGAAGTAACGGTTATTACTGGTTCTTTATATTTTGTATCTGCAGTATTAGCATATATAAAAAAATAGAAACAATCATAAGAAGTTTCTATTTACGATGAATACGTTTAGCTGTTTTTAAAATGATGTATAAGAGTGTGATATCAATTGGTAATAATAAGATATTTTTGATAAGTCTAGGTACTGCAAATAAAGATGTACCATACATCATATGTAACCAAAT
The DNA here is from genome assembly GCA_964592705.1 of uncultured Erysipelotrichaceae bacterium. Taxonomy (GTDB): domain Bacteria; phylum Bacillota_I; class Bacilli_A; order Erysipelotrichales; family Erysipelotrichaceae; genus CAMWMY01. The sequence goes on along the minus strand of CAZQFM010000033.1, from coordinate 6,348 downwards.
AGGTGTAAGAATGAGATTAATTAGTATAACAATCGTTATTCTTGCAAGAATGACTCTTTTTAAGGTAATTTCTTTTTTATAGAAGAAGCAGCCATAAATAAAACCTAAAAGAAATTCATTAAGTGTGAAGCCAAAAAAGAATGCGCCAGTAGGTCGAATGATGAATTTGACAATATCCGCCACAACACCAGCTATTCCTGTTAATATGGGACCATATAAAAAGCCACATACACCTATCATAATACTGGCAAAACTAATTTCTAAAATATTGGATATTTGGATACGAAAATAAGAGATGATGGCATTTAGCGTTACAAGGATACTAGCACCACTAAGTGATCGTATATTATGTAGCTCTTGTTTAGCATTAGACATATATTGGTTCCATTTACGAATGATTTGCATAAAAAAACTCCTTTCCCCGTGTTACGAAGAAAAAGAGTATTTCTTATTTCTTGTACAGTGGGATGTGAAATATGTATCGCAAAAAAATTTTTTTCGCCTGTTTCATGTCATCCCATTTAGACAGTACTTAACGCACATATTTCTACTCTGTTGTTGAGCGTATTATACTATGCTTTTTGATACTTGTAAAGAAAAGAAAGTAAATGTAATTATTTGTGAAAAAAGAAACAAAGATGTTTTCATAATTTCATTGTTATTGTCTTATAACGGTGTATAATAATATATAGAATGTAATGAAAGTGAGGATAATAGAGTATGATTCATAATTTAGTAGAAAAAGTGAAAGGAAGGGGGGCAAGAATTGTTTTTACAGAAGGTAGTGATGCACGTGTATTAGAAGCTACGATTCGTTTATTTCAAGAAGGAATTCTACACCCTATATTATTAGGAAATAAGGAAGAAATTGAGGCTAGCGCAAAGGCTCATGGATGGTCTGTAGAAGGTATGGAAATAATTGATCCGATGAAATATGATGAATTGGATGAAATGATTTCTAAAATGGTAGAGTTACGTCGTGGAAAGATGGATGAAGAAGCATGTCGTAAAGCATTATTACAAACAAACTATTTTGGTACTATGTATGTAAAGATGGGATTTGCGGATGGGTTATTAGGTGGAGCTACTTATTCAACAGCTGATACTGTTCGTCCAGCATTACAGTTAGTAAAGACAAAAGCAGAACATAGTATTGTATCAAGTTGCTTTATTTTACTTCGTGGAGAAGAGAGTTTAGTTATGGCAGACTGTTCGATTAACATTAATCCAAATGTTGATGAACTTGTAGAAATTACACTACAAACGGCACAGACTGTTCGTCAATTTGGAATTGAACCTCGTGTAGGTTTATTATCTTATTCAACTTATGGTTCTGGAAAAGGGGAAAGTGTAACGAAAGTAAGTGAAGCTGCACAACGTTTAAAACGTATGAATTTAGATTTCCATGTAGATGGGGAAATGCAGTTTGATACAGCTGTTTCAAAAGAAGTAGCGAGCTTAAAAGCACCTGATTCAACTGTTGCAGGAAATGTAAATACATTTGTTTTCCCTAATATTGATGCAGGGAATATTGGATATAAGATTGCGGCACGTTTAGGAAATTTTGAAGCTATTGGACCAATTTTACAAGGGTTAAATGCCCCAATTAATGATTTATCAAGAGGTTGTACAGCTGATGAAGTTTATAAAATGTCAATTGTGACAGCTGCACAAATATTTATGGATAAATAAGAAAAGACTATATTTTAAGCTGATGATAAAGGTATCATCAGCTTTTCTATAAATAGTTAAATTTTAGTATGCAAATAATGGAAATTATTGTATAATTTTGTATAGACAGAAAGTCGAATAAGCAGTACCCTTTGGCTGTTTGTTTGACTTTTTTCATTATTAGGAAAGGGTGTGAGGGTTGTATTTATGAATAAAGAATTACAATTTTTTGAATGGGTGAAAATGGGTGGATATGAACAGATATATGAGAAAAGTATACAGGAAGCAGAGAGAGAAGGGATTCAGTTTGGGGTTTTAATGGTTGCATATAAATTAATAGAAGCGAAGATGCCGGTTAATTTTGTATGTAATATAACGAATTTATCGAAACAAATAGTATTGGATATGAGAGTACATATGAATATGTGATCTTTGGGTATATTTTATCATATTAACATAAATAGAAGAATAGAATAGTAGAGTTAAAATACTATGAAATGGAATGCTTGTATATGTTTGCTTGTGCTATTAGGGAGTATTCCATAAAAGGAAGAATTAGGGGGATGGCAATGAGACAAAATACGATGTTGGCAATGATTTTGGCAGGAGGTCGAGGTTCACGTTTACATGATTTGACGAAAAAGGTTGCGAAACCAGCTGTATATTATGGGGGTAAGTATCGTATTATTGATTTTTCATTAAGTAATTGTGCAAATTCTAATATTAAGATTGTCGGTGTATTGACACAATATGAATCGACACTTTTAAATGCTTATGCGGCTGCTGGGCAGTATTGGGGATTAGATGCGAAAGATAGTGGTGTATATGTATTACCACCTCGTGAAAAGGAAGATGCTGATTTAAATGTATATCGTGGAACGGCAGATGCTATTTCACAGAATTTGGACTTCATTGATGGTTTTCATCCTGAACATGTTTTAATTTTGTCAGGAGATCATATTTATAAAATGGACTATGCGAAAATGTTAGAACATCATAAACATTGTCATGCAGATGTGACAATTGCGGTATTACCCGTGGCAATGAAAGAGGCAAGCCGTTTTGGGATTATGAATGTTGATGAGACGGATCGTATCCTAGCATTTGAAGAGAAACCAGTATTGCCTAAGAGTAATTTGGCATCTATGGGGATTTATATTTTTAATTGGAAGTTATTAAAGAAAGTATTGTTAGCGGATATGGTAAAAGAGGATTCGCATCATGATTTTGGAAAAGATATTATACCGATGTTATTAGAAGAAGGGAAATTGTTATATGCTTATCGTTTTCAAGGGTATTGGAAAGATGTAGGAACAATAGACTCTTTATGGCAAGCAAATATGGATCTATTAAAGAAAGATAATAGACTTGATTTGGCAGACCCTACTTGGAAGATTTATACACAAGATATGGCAGTGATACCACAATATATTGGACCACAAGGAAGTATATCGACTTCTTATGTGAATCAGGGATGTATTATTAATGGAGTGGTAAAGAATTCTGTTGTATTTACGAATGTAAAGATTGAAGATTGTGCAGAGGTTTATGATGCTGTTCTTATGCCAGATGTCATCATTGGAGAAGGCGCAATCATCCATCGAGCCATTATAGCCCAAGGTGTGAAGGTGGATCCAGGTGCTGTTGTAGGTGATCCTAATAGTGAGCATATCGAGTTAGTATCCAAACGAGTGAGGTGAAGAGCATGTGCAAGGCATTTGGTATTGTGAATTTTGAAGGTATGAATGTAAAGGTGAAAGGGTTACAGGACTATCGACCAGTTGGTGCATTTTCTTTTTTAGGACGATATCGGATAATTGACTTTCCTATTTCTAATATGAGTAATAGTGGTATTGATCACATTCAGGTCTTTATACGTGATAAAGCACGATCTCTTATTGAACATCTTGGTACAGGAAGGCACTATAATATCAATACGAAGCGTGGGAAATTGCATATCATTCCAGCAGAAAATGGCAAAGAAAATGATTTTTATAATCACGATATTGCTTGTTATATCCAAAATATGCAAACAATAGAAGAGGCCAATTACCCATATGTTATTCTTGCGCCAAGTCATATGATTTATCGAACAGATTATACTCAAATATTAGAAAAACATATCCAAAGTGGTGCTGATATAACCATGTTGTATCAGAGTGTAGATAATGCGAAGGATAGCTTTCGAAATTGTGATATGTTAATGCTGAATAAGCAAAAAGGTGTATTGTCTATTGAGCGAAATAAAGGGAATGCAAAGGTTAGAAATATTTCCTTGGAAACATATGTTTTAAGTAAACAACTTTTTGTGAACATTATACAGAAAGCAGCAAGAACATCATCACTATATTGGTTTCGAGATATGGTAAATGAGATGTGTGAGGAATTAGATATAAGAGGGATTGCTCATCGAGGATATCTTGCTTGTATCAATGATTTTCATAGCTATTATCATGCGAATATGGAATTGATTCATTACCCTTTAGCAAAAGAATTATTTATAGAGGGATGGCCTATTTATACACGTACGAATGATTCTGCACCTACTTATTATTCGCAAGATAGTAATGTAACGAACAGTACTATATCGAATGGTTGTTTAATAGAGGGGACTATTATCAATAGTGTAATAGGTAGGGGATGTATTATAAAAAAAGGAGCTGTCATTGAGAATAGTATTATTTCACCTGGTGTTATCGTTGGAGAAGATGTGCATATTGCGCATGTTGTAGTGGATAAAAAAGCAAAGATTCATCGTGTGAAGGAATTATGTGGAGATGAACAGAATCCTTTATATGTTAAACGATTATATATAATGGCTACTATATGGATGGCGGCTTCAGAAGCGTTACCTTTTGTTAAGACTGGTGGATTAGGAGATGTGATTGGTTCATTACCTCATGAACTTGTAAAGAAAGGACATGAAGTTTGTGTGGTGTTACCTTTGTATTTACCTATTGCAAAGCAACATCATCAAGACTTCTCATTAGAATCAGTATTTCAAATATCGATGAAGTATCAAGATGTACCAGTACAAGTTTGGTCAGTATTTGTGAAAGATGTAAAGTTTTATTTTATTGAACATCAAGGATATTTCGAAAGAGAAAATATATATGGCTATGCAGATGATGGGGAGCGATTTGCTTATTTTCAAAAAGCTGTTTTAGAAATGATGAAACACCTTCATTGTTTTCCTGATATTTTACATGCACATGATTGGCATACAGGAATGTTGCCTGTTTTATGTAAAGAGTTATATACTATGGATGATAGATACCGTCGTATCAAACATGTATATACTATACACAATCTAGCATATCAAGGGAATTTTGAGGTAGATATGTTAGATAGTTGTTTAGGACTTGGATATCATGTATATGAGAATGGGAATGTACGTTTTGATACAGGTATTAGTTTTATGAAAGCAGGTATTGTGTATGCCGATAAAGTTTCAACAGTATCACCAACCTATGCACAGGAAATATTAACATCACAGTATGGAGAACGTTTGGAGTCTGTGTTAAGGTTACGTCAAGAAGATCTTGTTGGAATTGTCAATGGAATTGATGTTGAGGAATGGAATCCTATGCATGATTCACATCTTTCATACCATTATCATAAAGAGAATGTTACATGTATGAAGAGAAAAAATAAAGTCATGTTACAAAAAGAACTAGGCTTATCTGAAGATGAACAAGTGCTTATGGTTGGAGTTGTATCAAGGCTAACATGGCAGAAAGGATTATCATTATTATTGGAAGGCTGGCATCAGATTTGTGAATCGCCTATTCAACTTGTAATCCTAGGAAGTGGAGAAGCACCATTAGAAGAACAGTTTATGCGCTTAGAAGCAGAAAATAGAGGGAAGGTAGTTTTTTATAAAGGATATTCTGAAGAATTGGCGCATCGTATCTATGCGGCTTCAGATTTGTTTTTAATGCCTTCACTCTTTGAACCATGTGGATTATCGCAACTTATTAGTATGCGTTATGGTACATTACCTGTTGTAAGAGAGACAGGCGGTTTAAAAGATACGGTACAGGCTTATAATACATTTGAAAAGACAGGGAATGGTTTTTGTTTTACAGATTATCATGTACAATCATTATTACAAGTATTGCAGCTAGCAATTGATTTATATTATCAAAATCGTGATGATTGGGAAATGCTTATACAACATGCAATGGATACGGATGTGAGTTTTCAAAAGAGTGCCTCTTTATATCATGAATTGTATATACAACTAATTGAGAAATGACGTTGTCGATGAAGACAGCGTTTTCTATTTTAGAATTGATAGGATAATATTGATATATGTGGATAAATACTCTAACAAATAATCAAGTATGAATATTGGAATGATAGTACGATTGTTTGTAATATGAAAGAAGTATAATCTCATATAGCATTTCAAGTTATGGAATATAACCTTTATAAGATACAAGATACAAATATATATTATAAAATTGTTTTATTTTGATAAAAAAAATATATATCAGGCTGTTGACAAATAAGTCAGCAGTCTTTTTACATTAGAAAGAATAGAAATGGTATAATACAAGTAGTTTTGTATAAAGGTATGTAGAATGGCGATGTCTAGAAAATTCAATAAAAATGATCATATGATTTTTCATACCATTGAACAACTTGTTCCTCATGATCATGATGTAAGAAAAT
>CAZQFM010000032.1:0-12798 GCA_964592705.1 uncultured Erysipelotrichaceae bacterium | reverse complement strand
GTTCTTTCATTCTTAATACAACCTTTCTCATAGAAACCTCTCCTTTATAGAAAGGTTCATCATAATACATATTTGGGACAAAATCATTTTCGATTATACATAGTTCGAGATAAGATAATATTATACTGCGAAAAGTTAATATATTATGCTATAATAAGACGTGATAATTTTAAAATAGAGAAGAACGGAGGTTGCTATGTCAAAATTAAGCTATAAGAAGTTATTTAAAATGTTGATAGATATAGATATGACAAATACAGAACTTATGGGAAAAGCAAAAATTAGTAAAAGTACATTTTATAAAATGAAAAATGGTGAAAATATTACTACTGATGTATTGCTAAGAATATGTGATGTATTAGGGTGCGATGTTTCTGATATAGTAGAGTGTGTAAGGAGAGGCAAATGATAAAAGTTGGTACTATTTTTAGTGGGATTGGTGCTGTAGAGCATGCTTTAGAACGAATGGGAATTGATTATGAAATAAAATTTGCATGTGATAATGGTGATGTGGATATATTATCAAAAAAAGTAGAAAGTAATATTTTTTCTATTCGAGATGAAATAACTGAAATAGAAAGCATATCCGATGATATGTACAAATCTAATTTAATTATGTTAAAAAAACAACTTGAAATTTTCATCAAGGAAATAAATAGGATCAATATTGATTTTTCAATGCTTAAATCAATTTATGGAGAATATAAAAAATCTAATAAAATGAATGCTAATCAAGAACAAACATATAAGTTTTTGTTTTTAGAAATAAAAAATGGAAGTGTTTTAGAAGATAAGATTTTGGCACAGATGAAGCTAAGTATTAAATTAGAGTCTGATATTAAAAGAAGTAACTTATCAGACGTGGAAAAGAAAGTATTAACAAAACAAATATCAAAGGATAATACGGAATTCAAAAAAAATCTTAAAAAAATAAAATTGATAAGTGAAGAACTTTCTATGTTACATGAAAGAATCAACACAGAAAATATTAGAGAAAAAGTTTTTAATCTTAAGACATTGGAAGAACAAAAAAAATATGTTGATCAACTATATGTAAAATATAACTTACAAAATAAAGTTAAACAAACTTACATGGCAAATTATGATATATCAGAGGATAAATTCCATTGGAATGTTTCTTTCTTTGATGGTAGCCACTTTAGAAATACTATTGATTTATTTGTTGGAGGTAGTCCTTGTCAATCATTCAGTTTAGTTGGGAAACAACGAGGGTTAGATGATACTAGAGGCACTTTGTTTTATGAGTTTGCTAGATTAGTTAAAGAAATAAATCCTAAAGTATTTATTTATGAAAATGTGAAGGCAATATTATCTAATGATAATGGAGAGACTTGGAAGACAATCACGAAGATTTTTGAAGATTTGGAGTATGATTGGAAATATGAAATATTAAATGCAAAAGATTTTGGAATTCCACAAAATCGTGAAAGAATTTTTGTTGTAGGTTTTAGAAAAGATTTAGAAGTAAAGAATTTTGTTTTCCCTCAAAAAATAAATTTGGAAAAGAAGATGAAAGATTTTCTATTAGATAATGTTTCTGGTAAGTATTATTTACCTAAAAAAGGAGTAGATTTCGTAATTTCTAATAAAAATTTAGAAAAAAGATATACTCAAATTGATGGCGATATTCAACTGTGCCAAAAGAAAAATCAGCAATTTAACTGGCATGGGGATTTTATTTTTGAAGAAGAAAATAAAAATAAAGAGCATCTCATGGATGATTTAGAAAAATATTTTCTATCAGAAAAAGTTAAAAAATATGTATTGTCTACAGGTACAAAGGGATTTTATTCTAAACCTGAAACAGATTTAGATATTGCTAGACCGTTATTACAATCAATGCACAAGATGCATAGAGCAGGAGTAGATAATTATGTAACCACAAATGGAAAATTACGTAAACTGACCCCAAGAGAATGTTTGCGTTTAATGGGTTTTTGTGATAGTTTCAAAATAGTTGTATCAGACACTGCTGCATATCAACAATCCGGTAATTCTATAGTAGTTGATGTTTTAATGCATATTTTAAATGAAATAATCAAAGAATATTCTGATTTTTTAGGAGGAGATAAAGATGAATAAAATATTAATACCTATACCTAGTAGTTTTGTTAAAAAAAGATTGAAAATAGATGAAGGTACGGGTAATGGAGAAAGTAAATTATTTGTGTGTTCAAAGAAGGAAGAACAAAAATATGATGACTATTTTGAAAATTATGCTCTAAGTAATAAATATTGTTTTTCTAAAGCAAATTTAATTGACTATTTGAAGGAAGCTAAAATTGAATATATTGCACAAAAATGTAACAAGTATAAAGATATAGATTTAGAATATCATGAAGATACGATGGCTTATGTAGAAAGTCTGGATGATAATATATATTTTAACATTGAAAAATATGTGGACCAAAATAGATACTATATTAGAGCAGAAAAAGATTGTTCAAAAATATTTGATAGCATTTTAAGGGAAATACCATTACCTCAAATTAGTGATTTGGAAATCATTAAGGAAGATAATATATTCAAGTTTAATCTTCGGTTAAATTATGCTAAAATAATAGATAGAAATGTGAATAGTGCAAAATCAGAAAAATTCAGTGAGTGCATAGATAAACCACATCAAAGAATTTTCTTTGGTGCTCCAGGAACTGGTAAAAGTTACGAACTTAATAAAGAAGCCAAGAAATATTTTGGAAATGATTTTGAGCGTGTTACATTCCATCCTAATTATATGTATGGGAATTGTGTAGGTGAGTTTAAACCTTTCCCTAAAGTTTTAAAAAATAGTGATGGCTCTATTAAAACCGATGAAGATGGTAATATACAAGAAACAATAACTTATGAATATATTCCAGGAGTATTGATGAAACAGTTAGTCAAGGCTTTTAAAAATCCAAGTGAGAATTATCTTCTTCTTATAGAAGAAATTAATAGAGCAAATGTTGCTGCTGTATTTGGGGATATTTTTCAATTACTTGATAGAGATGGGCTTGGAGAAAGCGAATATTTCATTGCTACATCTAAAGAATTACAAGAATATCTCAAGAAAGAACTTAAAAATTATGAGCTTTCTGAAGATGTGAAAACAAAATTAGGAAATGATTTTAATAGATTGTATCTACCAAATAACTTATATATTTGGGCGACTATGAACAGTGCAGATCAAGGAGTAATGCCTATGGACACTGCATTCAGAAGAAGATGGGAATTTAAATACTTGGGAGTTAATGATGCTGCAGATTTAAATAAAGAAGAGTTTAGTAAGTATAAATTCAAGATTAATACAACAGAAGTTGTAAAGTGGGATGAATTTAGGAGAGAGGTAAATAAAAAATTATCATCACTAAATATTCCTGAAGATAAACTAATTGGACCGTATTTTATTCCGAAATCTATATTAGAAGGAAGAGATTTAGATAGATTAACGGAAACAATTAAGAATAAGGTACTTATGTATTTATATGAGGATGCTGCTAAAGCATTTAGATCATCATTATTTGCAGAAGGAAAATATTCTACTTATTCCGCTGTTTGTAAATACTTTGATGATAATGCACTAAGTGTATTTAAAGGAAATCTAGATATAGAAACTGAGTTAATTGATGTGAAAACAGAGAAAAATGATGATGAAGATTTAGATATAAAAGAATAGAGGTACAAAATGAATGTTCAAATTTTAAAGGAATTAAAACCCTATTCATTATTTGAATTACAGAATCTGTTTAATATTAGTGAAGATGAGGTGAGGAGTATTTTGAGATCCTTATCTTTAATGAATATTATAAAAAAAATTTCTAAAGATACTTCAAAAGTAGAATGGGAAGAATTATTAAATATAGATGTTTTGGATGAATTAAATGATCAAATGGAAAGTGATATTTATGTTTTCAAATATGTGGGAATCCTTATGATAGGTGAGATATGTTTGATTTTATACCCGAAATATTCAGATAAGTATCTAAATGATAGATCAAATAACTTTAAGATGCTAAAACAGATTATTTCTGTAATTAGAAAGTATCAGTCTAAGGAGCAAAAAATAGGGTTAGGGGAACAATTTAATTTAGAGAATTTTAATTTATTGTTAATCGTATTAGAATTAATAAATAGTTATCATGAGCATGAGCTTTATAGAAATGATAGGCAAATCATTGAGCAGAATGGTGCTGGTGAAATTCTTTGGGAAAAAACAATAAATGAAAGTACTGCATATTTTTCTGATGGTGTTCCAATATATTTAGATATATACACAGTTAATCAAGAAAATAATGAGCAAGATTTTTTTAGAAGATTACACGCATTTATTATTACTGAAGCATGCAATAGATTAAAAGATATTTTAGGGATATTAGATATAGAGTGTATAAATATTAGTTCTGAAAGAGCAGAAAGTTTTGGAAGCAAGGAATATATTATTTATCGTTTAAACCAAGAACTCTCTACTCAATTCATTACGCATAAACAGAATATTTTAAAGTTAATGCGCAGATACATAGAGGAAGATGTAAGTAAAAATATTTCAGAAACAATATCTTTTGTAGGAACAAATAATTTCAATTTAGTTTGGGAAGATGTTTGTTCTGTGGTGATGAATGATTGTATAAATAAATCAATTAAAGAGTTAGGATTAAGTTATTCAAAAATCTCTAAGCAATCTACGTTATTATCTGATGTAATTGCAAAACCAAAGTGGAAACATAATGAGTCTGGAAAAATTTATAGTGCTAAAAAGACTTTAGTACCAGATATTATTACAATAAAAGGAAATCGACTTTCAATTTATGATGCAAAATATTATAAAATCAAATTAGATTATAATGGAGTTAAAAAACAGCCTGGTGTAGAAGATATAACGAAACAGTATTTGTATGAAATAGCATTTAAAGAATTTGCAAAAGAAAATAATCTTTTTATAAATACGAATGCGTTTTTAATGCCTACAGATGGTGATGAAGAAATTAAATTAGGAATAGCAAGTATGGAGATATTTCGTAGTTTAGGAGAAATTAATCTACATGATATAGAGGTTATATTGAAACCTTGTGAAGAGATGTATGAAAAATATCTAAACAGTTAGAGTGGAGAAGTTGAAATGCTTAATGACAAAGATATTAGAAGACTAATTCTAAGTGATTATGAAAATAATTTTCTTTTGAAATGTTTTACTTGTAGTGAAAAACTAGTTGGGATAGAGGAAGTTAGTATAGAAAATTGAAATGTACTAAATAAGAGTAATTTAGAAAGTGAGGGTGAAAATATGATAAATAAAGATAGAGATATATTAAATTCTTTAAATGATCTAGACTTATCTCCTACTATGGAGAAAAATGCAAGAGATAAATACGAGGCATTGTGCAATTATTTAAGTAAGCATGGATTGGACTCTGATTTTCAACCACAAGGTTCATTTTTAATTGGAACTACGATAAAACCATATAGAGATGGTAAAGATCATGATTATGATTTGGATGTTTTAGCTATTTTGAAAAGAAAAAAAGAAAGTACAAATGCTAAAAGTGTAAAAAATGATATTGGTGATATCATAAAGGAAAGTGGAATTTACGCAGATAAATTAGAAAAAGAAGATAGAAATTGTTGGACATTAAAATATGCAGAAGTATCTAATAGAATTGAGTTTTCATTAGATGTAGTGCCAGCAGTTGAAGAAATTGACGAAATTAAAAATGAGATAATACTTTCTGGTGTTGACTCTTCTAAAGTAGAAAAAACTGTTGCAATTACAGATAAAGGATATACTTATGAGTGGTTATCAAGTAATCCGCTTGGGTTTGGTGATTGGTTCTTGGATATTAGTAATAAGCATCTAACTAATAATATGAAAGTAGAGCAATATATGAACATACCTTATGATATAAGAAAGACATTTTCAAGTGTTGAAGAAATACCAATATACTATTATCGTTCTAACTTACAAAGAGCTGTTCAATTTATTAAAAGACACAGGGATATTTATTATGATCGAAGTAGCTTACTTGGTGATAAGCCATCATCTATTTTGATATCTGCTTTAGTTGCAGACTGCGTGAAAGATCAACAGTTTTTATCGGTTTCGGATATAGTAAAAAAATTTGTTAATGGTTTTAAAAATAAATCTATTTCTATAATGCAAGATGATAAAGTCTTAAATCCTGTAGATTTAAGGGAAAATTTAATTGCAAAATATACAGTCGGAAGATTAGAGAATATGGAAAGATGGATTGAGGAATTAAGTCGTATTATGAATATCAAAGATGATAAAATGTTTAGGCAAGCAATTCATAATGATATTAATACTCGTGTTTTTGCAGATTCTTTTGAGATACCAAAGAAAATCATAGAACCAACAAAACCATGGATGAAGCAGAATGAATGAAAAATTGTATTATGAAATCTATAATTTTTTAGAGAGTCAAACAAAGTTAGAAATAGTTGAAAATGAAGAAGAATTTATACTTAGTGGAATATATAAGTATTCTTTAGAATTTAACGGTTGTATTACTCAAGGAGAAAAGAAGGTTATGTTTAGTATCCTAAAGGATTTTCCAAATAGTATTCCTAAGTTTTATGTATTTGATTATCCATCAGATATGGAACATATATATATAGATGGCAATGTTTGTTTAGCAACAATAGGAGAAATGATTCATTTCTTAAATGAAAAACCATCTTTATTAGCGTTTATAGATAAATTTGTGAACTCTTTTATATTTACTTTAGATTGGTTTGAAAAATATAACACATATCCATTTGGAGATAGAAAACACGGATATAAAGGTTTATTGGATTACTATCTTAATGATTTAAGTTTGACCAAAGAACAATATAGAGAGATGGTATTTATGGTTTATAAGAATAAATACAGAGGACATCTTCCTTGTTTTTGTGGTTCGAAGAAAAGGCTAAGAGTTTGTCATAGAGATTATATTTTACCTATTATACAAAATGAAAGTTATAAGGAATTATTTTTAATAGAGGCATGTATGATATTGACGGAGGATAACAAATATGGAAAATAAAAATCCACAACATAATAGTTTTAACATTTCAAAACGTTGGGCTTATATTCAGGATGTTTTAGGTGTGATTGCCTTAGTGTTATCTATGTTTCAAAGTGGAACAGCCTTGTTATCATCAAGATGCTTTTTGATTATAACAGGAGTTCTTTTAATTCTAGAATTTATATTTGAATATTATCAAGGCACTTACTTTGATAAGGGACATTATATTCGTGAATCGATTCTGTTGGATAATAGCTTTAACGAAAAAAGGATACCAAACTATAATAGTGATTTATATTTTAATAATGATTCTATTCTTGCGGGAGAAATAAAACTATTAGCCAATATACACGAAAATGCTTTGTTCACTTCTAAGATAGCAGAGAAAATGTCAGTGAAATATTATATTGGATCCGCAATTGCAATAGGAGTTTTTATAATTAAGTTATTTCTAAGTGGCATGGATGATTATTCATCAATATTACTGAGTTTTATTATATCTTGTAGCTTTTTTAAGAGAGCGTTTAACCTAAACTCATTGAAGAAAACTTCAAATGAAATATACGATAATGCAAATATGATATGCAGTAATTACGAAAGAAACTCGAATGATAGAAGCACATTATTATCTAATATAATGGAACTTTTTCTAAAATATGAAAACACTGTATTTGAATCTAAAGTTATATTAAGTACTAAAATATTTGGTAGGATAAATAAAAAAACAACTGACGAATGGGAAAATGTAAAAAAATATTATTCAATATATCAGCCTCAAAAAAAAGACGGAAAATAAATAACCATCTTTCCATCTCCTTACCAATATATTTCTCATAATTCTTTCTGATTAGATAAAGTTCATTCATATCAGATTTTGAAGAAGAATACTCTTGCATTAAGGTATTCTTTTTTCTTGTAATAAATTAAGCAGGGTTGAAATATTTCTTTAATATTTCGTGTTTGTGGAGAGAAATTTAAACAATATAAACGTTAAGTGGTGATAGAAAGATGAACTAGTAAGATAAATAATACAAAATTCCAGTTGAATATAGAATTCAAATAGAGTTTTAATAAATGATTTTTTACTGGCTACTTTTTGTTGGCAAGTTCAGGTTAATTACATAGCTTTTCAAGTGGTGGCACAAAAAAAGAGAGGATGGCCGTCCTCTCTTTTCTTATTGGTGTGATTACCACCTAAAACCTACATGAATAGTGTATCACACTCCAACAATTTGTAAACATCCTATAATGAAAAAATAAAATAGGATATAACTTTTTAGATTGTAAATAAGTTATCTAGGGGAATTATTTTCAAAAAAATATTTAATTACAACATTAGTATACTATGGATTCATTGCTTTCATAAATAATAAAAATAAAGACTTAGATATCATTTATTATCATATTTTATATAAGTAGTTATAGAGTGTATTAGATGAAGAAATAATCGGAAAGATTAGATAAACTCTTGTATTTATGATAAACTAATATCGTTGATTAAAGATATTAATCAAGGGTTAATCATGCCATTATTAGGGAAAGAGGAGTATATATGAAATTATTTCGAGAAATAATGCTTATATTTGGAATCTATTATATAGGGGAAGTTCTAGCTATATTACTTCATTTACCAATACCTGGAAACCTAGTTGGAATGCTAATACTATTTTTATTATTATGTTTGAAAGTTATTAAGTTGGACCAAGTATCGACAATCTCTGATTTTTTATTAAGTCATTTATCTTTTTTCTTTATCCCTGCAGGAGTAGGGTTAATGACAACCTATATATTACTTGTGGATGTTTGGGTTCAGATTTTAATTTTATGTCTTGTGACTACCCTTATAACAATGGGGATCACGGGTAAAAGTGTACAATTTATGATGAAGAAGGGGAAACGATAATATGGAAACGTTGTTACTATCTCCGATGTTTGGAATTTTATTATCATTACTTGCATTTGAATGTGCTTGTATCATACAAAAGAAAACGAAATTATTGATTTTTAATCCTTTGATGATAGCTATTATCATGGTTATTATATTTCTAGCAGTCACTAATATTGATATATCTTATTATCAAGTAGGTGGTAATATAATTAATATGTTTCTTGGACCTGCAACTGTTGTTTTAGCAGTACCCCTTTATCGAAACATTAAACATTTAAAAGCATATGTAATACCTATCTTACTAGGAATCTTTATAGGATCATTAGTAGGCTTAATAAGTACATTAGCATGTTCTATGATATTTGGATTCGATCTCCAAATGATAGCCTCTTTATTACCCAAATCAGTCACAACACCAATTGGAGTAGAGCTTAGTAGCCAGCTAGGAGGAATACCTTCTATTACCATTTTCAATATCCTTGTGACAGGAATAATAGGTGCAGTAGGAGCTGATATAACATGTAAAGTATTCCATATTACAGAGCCAGTAGCTAAAGGGATTGCTATAGGTACATCATCACATGCTTTAGGTACTACAAAAGCCTTTCAAATGGGACAAGTAGAAGGAGCGATGAGTTCTTTGGCAATCGGTATTGCAGGAATCATGACGGTTATTCTAGCACCTATTTTATGGAATATCATCATACCTTTTCTTGCTTAACATTTCCCTGGAAATAGAAATATATATAAAATAAATAACGATTATGTAAGCCATACCATATAAAACGGTAGGCTTTTTTTGTTGTGGTGAGTAGAAATGAAAAATATATTTTTAAAATATAATATTGACTTATAAAGTTAGACATGCTAAACTTTTTGTATTAAAGTTAGTTTATACTAACTTTTTGGAGGACGAATATATATGATGATTAATAAGAGGCTTATTCAAATAGTACCAGAATCTAATCGTTATATTTGGAAACAAGTAATATATCAATGGACTGGCTTACTCATGAATATCATTGTTATTTTTATGATTACAACATTACTACAACGAGCTTTGGACTCTAGGCTAACAACTCAAGATACCATGATGCGTGTTATGGTTATTATAATTGCTATCGGTATGCGAGCATGGAGTAGTCAGCTTGCAGCTAAAATGTCGTATCTAGCAGGAAAAGAAGTGAAGAAGGTATTACGAGAAAAGATATATCGTAAATTATTAAACATTGGGTCTTCTTACGCTAATCATATTTCAACTTCTGAAATTGTACAAGTAGGTGTCGAGGGGATTGAGCAATTAGAAGTTTATTTTGGACGATATTTACCACAATTGTATTACTCATTATTAGCACCTATTACCTTGTTTGTGATTCTTTCCTTTGTGAATATAAAGGCATCTTTGGTTCTGTTAATATGTGTGCCACTGATACCAGTGTCGATTATTGCTGTTCAAAAGATTGCGAAAAAATTATTATCGAAATATTGGACATCTTATGTAACATTAGGGGATAGTTTCTTAGAAAACTTACAAGGCCTTACGACATTAAAAATTTATCAGGCAGATGAGAAGAAACATATACAAATGAATAAGGATGCAGAACATTTTCGTAAAATTACGATGAAAGTGTTAACGATGCAATTAAACTCTGTTACGGTTATGGATATCATTGCGTATGGAGGAGCAGCTTTAGGAATCATTGTGGCTATACTAGAGTTTCAAAAAGGAAATGTTAGTTTTGCAGGAGTATTAGCTATTATTCTATTATCTTCTGAATTCTTTATTCCTTTACGATTACTTGGATCCTTCTTTCATATCGCTATGAATGGAATGGCCGCAAGTAGTAAAATATTTCGCATATTAGATACACCGATTAAAGAAGAAAAAAGTATACAAATCCAGGATGATAATCTTGCGATAGAACTACAAAATATAAGTTTTTCTTACGATGAAGAACGTGAAATCTTAAAAAATATATCGCTATCTATTCCTCAAAATGGCTTTATCTCTATTGTTGGTGAAAGTGGAAGTGGTAAGAGTACTATTGCGTCTTTATTAACGGGCAAACAGTGTCAATATAGAGGGAAGATTCTAATCGGTGAAAATGAATTGTCAGACATTAAAGAAGAAAGTTTATTAAAGGCAATAACGCTTGTGCATCATCGAAGCTATGTTTGTAAAGGTAATGTACGTGATAACTTACAAATGGGGAATGAGCATGCTAGTGAACAACAGATGTTAGATGTATTAAAACAAGTAAATTTATATGACTTTATTATGAGTCAAAATGGTCTTGATACACCATTACAGGAACAAGGTTCAAATCTCTCTGGTGGCCAAAGACAACGGTTATGTTTAGCACGAGCATTATTACATGATAGTCCTATTTATATATTTGATGAAGCAACGAGCAATATTGATATAGAGAGTGAACAAGATATTTTAGAAGTGATTCATTCGATGGCTAAAAATAAAACAGTACTCTTTATTACACATCGCTTAAGCAGTGTTGAAAAAAGTGACTGTATTTATGTGATTGATAAAGGTGAGATTATTGAAGAAGGAACTTTTACAAGGTTAGTTAATAAAAATGGTGTATTTGCAAATCTATATCATCAACAAGCACAGTTAGAAGCATTTGGGAAGGAGAATACTTATGAAGAAGAGAAGTAATATTAGTATCGTATGGAAGTTAATCAAACTTGTATATCCTCTTATTCCTATGATGATCCTTGCTATCTTTACAGGTGTTGTTGGTTTTCTATGTGCTATCTTCTTAAGTATCTTAGGATCACAAGCAGTCTTAACCATTATGGGGATGATGGATGTGGTAGTAGATTCTTTCACTTCAGCTACCTTTTTAGAAAAAATCATACACTTCAAAGATTCATTAACTGTGACGAATATTTTTTGGTTATTAATATTATTAGCAATTAGCCGTGGTATTTTACATTATATTGAACAAGCTAGCAATCATTATGTAGCCTTTAAACTACTGGCCATTCTAAGAGATAAAGTATTTGCATCACTACGTAGATTAGCACCATCTAAGTTAGATGGCAATGATAAAGGAAACTTGATTTCCATTATCACAAGTGATATCGAATTATTAGAAGTATTTTATGCACATACCATTTCTCCAGTAGCCATTGCTTTTTTCACAAGTCTTATGATGTTATGGTATTTTTCAGGCTTACATGTTGCTTTTGTGGTTATAGCACTTCTTGCATATCTTTGTGTTGGTGTTGTATTTCCTTGGATTACATCGAAGCTTGGAAATCAAACAGGGTTCATGTATCGTGAAAAGTTTGGGAATATGAATAGTTATATATTGGATAGCTTACGTGGTCTACAAGAAATTATGCAATATCAATGTGGGCAGAAGAGACTACACGCTATGAATAATCAAAGTGATGAGTTAAATAATGTTTATGAAAAATTAAAAGCATATGAAGGTTATACACGTGTTATGAATGAAGTTGCTGTTCTTTTCTTTACCGTTGTTATGTTAGTAACAGGGTTATTCCTTTATCAAGAAGGACAAGTATCCTTTTCTGATATTGTCTTAGCCTGTGTTGCTATGGCTAGTTCCTTTGGACCAGTAATTGCGTTATCAAACTTAGCTAATAACTTATTACTTACATTCGCAGCTGGAGAACGTGTATTGGATATCCTAGAAGAACAACCACTCATCAAAGAAGTTGTTAATCAACCAGTATCTACTTTTGGAACGATGGAATTACAAAATGTATCGTTTGCTTATGATAAAGAAGAGATATTAAAAGATGTGAATCTGACTATAGAGAAGCATAAGATTATTGGATTACAAGGAAAGAGTGGTAGTGGAAAATCAACGATAATGAAGCTACTTATGAGGTTTTATGATC
>CAZQFM010000031.1:0-12831 GCA_964592705.1 uncultured Erysipelotrichaceae bacterium | reverse complement strand
CTAATCTATTTCAGCTAAAAGGTTTGTAACTATTAACCTTTATTCTATGCACTTGTTTCCTAGATTATGTTAGTAAATAAAAAAGATATAATATATCACGACTCACAAAATTATCTACTAGACTATGGAGTTATCATTCCTTACATGCTTCCTCTTTTCTCTATTTTCTATCTAATGATCTTATTATCCCCTTTATATTACGTAGCTTCTTGCTCAATACATTTACCTACTATCTATCTAATACAGAAGACAAAATTTTTCAGTTTTCAATTCTTTTTCACTTTCCTAATAAAAATATCTCTGTTATTTTATTCCATAATAACAGAGATATCACAAAGATTGTTTTCTATTTTATTCACCTTTATGTATTCTTCCACAAATAGGATAGTTAGGACATGCTTCTGTACAAGCACTTGCTGCACTTAAACGAAGTTGACTAGGAACCAATGCGGTAATCTCATCATCGTCATAACCAACTACAATACTTTTTTCATTTAATATAATAGGTCGTTTCATTACCGATGGGTTTTGCTGTATAAACTCTACTAACTCTTTTATGGATAAATCTTCCAAATCACGTTTTAAGGCTTGAAATGCTTTTGAGCGTGTGGAGATTAAATCTTCTGTTCCGTTCTCACTTCTTTGCAGCAGATATTTTATTTCATCTTCTTTTAACAATGTTGTGAAGATATTCTTTTCCACGAATTCCATATCGTTTTCTTTTAACCATTGCTTCGCTTTACGACAGCTCGCACATCCTGGTGAGGTATATAATATAATCATGGATATCTGCCTCCTTTACGTTATTCATTATATAATAATCATCATTTTAAAGATAGAGAAATTTTTATTTTTCCATAAATTCGTTATTCCTGCTTGCATATATAATGATGAAATAGTATGATATCCTTATTCATGAAGATAATGAAAAAAAGAAGATATAACACGATTTACTATCAAAACGAAATATGTTTTATCATGTAACTCTACTTTCTCTAATTTTCTATTTTTCATATATTACGATTCATTTTTTATTATATACTCTAAGCATTGAGATGAATCCTATTTTATACCCTTTCATAAGGGAACTTTTCTAACTTTCATAAGGAGGATTTTTATGAAGAGAATGTTAAGTGGAATCAAACCTACAGGTAAATTAACTTTAGGAAATTATATTGGCGCAATACGTCAATTTATTGATTTTCAAAAAGAATATGAAATGTATATTTTTATAGCTAATTTACACGCTATAACCGTACCACAGGATATTCAAGAATTAAAAAAGAATACTAAAGATTTAATTGCCCTGTATTTAGCAGCTGGACTAGACCCTACAAAAACTACTTTGTTTTTACAATCTGATATAAGTGAACATGCGGAATTAGGATGGATATTTATTTGTCACTCTTATTTAGGAGAACTTCATCGTATGACACAATATAAAGATAAAGCAACCAAAGGAGAAACTAATATTACAGCAGGATTACTTACTTATCCTTCTTTAATGGCTGGTGATATCTTATTATATGATGCAGATTATGTCCCTGTTGGTATTGACCAAAAACAACATGTTGAATTGACAAGAAACTTGGCAGAGCGATTTAATAACCGTTATGGGGATACCTTTATCGTTCCTGAACCACTTGTACCAGAAGTAGGTGCTAAAATCATGTCTCTTCAAGATCCTACAAAAAAAATGTCAAAATCAAGTGATGATCCAAAAGGAACTATTAATCTCCTCGATGAGCCTGCCATCGCTAAAAAGAAGATTATGTCAGCTGTCACAGACTCTATTGGAATTGTACAATATGATGTAGAACAACAACCAGGTATTTCCAATTTATTAACTATTCTTTCTTCCTTAACAAAAGAACCAATTGCATCCATCGTATCACGATATACAGACAAAGGGTATGGTGAATTCAAAAAAGAAGTGGCAGATACAGTATTTCAGTTTCTAACAGAACTACAAGAAAAATATGACTATATACTAAAAAGCGGTGTTGTGGATCAAGTATTACAAGAAGGAAATGAAAGAGCAAAACATTTAGCATATAAAAAAATGCGCAAAGTGAAAAAGAAATTAGGCTTTCAAATATTAAAATAGTAAAAAGGCTGCTAACAATAAAAGCGGTCTTTTTTACTAATAATCGATTAACTCATGCAGTTTTTTCCATAATCATGATGAAATATTATCATTAAGGACTCTTTTCAATTTCCGTATTGTGAATAATATATAAAGTTTTATTATCCAATAATAAAAAGCTGATAATATCCTAATTACCAGCCTCAGGCTGTTGACAAATAAGTCAGCAGCCTTTTTACATTTAAAAGAATAGAAATGGTATAATAAAAGTAGTTTTGTATGGAGGTATGTAGAATGGCGATGTCTAGAAAATGCAATAAACATGATCACATGATTTTTCATACCATTGAACAACTTGTTCCTCATGATCATGATGTAAGAAAATTAGAAAGCTGTATGGATTGGGAATTTATCTATCCATTAGTGGAACACTTATATAGCCCTATCGGTAGACCAAGCATTGATCCTGTAGTTCTTTTTAAAATGGTTTTTTATTAATATTATTTTTGGTATTCACTCTATGCGTAAAACCTGTGCAGAAATTCAAGTCAATCTTGCTTATCGTTGGTTTCTAGGAATCGCTATGGATGAGAGCGTTCCTAACTACTCTACATGGAGTCAAAATTATATTCGCCGTTATGGGGATAGTGAAGTATTTGATCAGATATTTGAAACCATCCTAAAACAAGCTATCCAATATGGTTTTGTAGATTTAGAAACAATATTTGGAGATTCTACACATCAAAAAGCAAGTGCCAATAAAAATAAGCATAGCAATGAAGAAATAGAAATCGCTAAAAAGATATATGATGAGGAGTTATTAGAAGAAATTAATAAGGATCGCTTAGCACATGGTAAAAAGCCCTTCAAACAGTTGGAAAAGAAAGAGTTACGTTTTGATGAAGAAACAGGGGAACTAGTAGAAGAAACAAAAACAAAACACATCAAAGTAAGTAAAACGGATCCAGAGAGTGGATGTTTTCATAAAGGAGAAAAAGAAAAATGTTTTGCGTATTCTCATCAAACATTTTGTGACAAGAATGGCTTTGTATTACTAAGCTATACAGTAGCAGGAAATGTGCATGATAGTGTATCGTTTTTTCCAGCATATCATGTATTACATGAAACATATAGAGGTCAAATCAAGAACCTATGTTTAGATGCAGGATATGTAACACCAGCGATATGTAAGAAGATAATAGAAAATGGACAGAGAATGATAGCCCCGTATAAAAGGCCTATGACAAAAAGAGGATATTTCAAGAAAAATAATTATGAGCATGTATATGATGAGGAATATGACTGTTATATATGTCCCCATATCAAAGTATTAAGCTATAGTACAACGAATCGAAGTGGGTATAAAGAGTACAAATCAAATCCAGAGGACTGTAGGGAATGTTCATTTAGAAAGAAGTGTACAAACTCGAAAACGCATCAAAAAGTAATCACAAGACATGTATGGGAGGAGCATAAAGAAGCGGTGAATGAATGTCGATATACAGAGGAATGGAAGAAGATATATCCTTTGAGAAAAGAAAGTATCGAGAGAGTATTTGGAGACTGTAAAGAGCATCACAATTTGAGGTATACAAGATTGAGAGGGTTAAAGAAAAATCAGCATCAAGCGCTGATGATTTTTGCATGTCATAATCTGAAAAGAATGGCAAGATGGAGATGGGGATCTTCGTTATTATTCGTTCAAGAATGGGTGCAATCATGGAATTTCATCCATTTTTTTACAGCAATAAAAAAAGATACCCTTTGGGGTACCTATTTGTCAACAATCTGAAGCTGATAATATCCTAATTACCAGCCTTTTAAGAAATAAGTATTTTATTATATCTATTTTAAAAGATAAAAATATAACAATACAATAACTCCTAATACGATACGATAATATCCAAATATTTTAAAGTCATGTTTGCGAATATATCCTAATAATAAACGAATAGCAAGAACAGATACAAGAAAGGAAACAGTCGTACCAACAATTAAAACAAGCACTTGTTCAAAAGTAAACGCTAGACCAAATTTCAAAACTTTTAATGCAGAAGCACCAAACATAACTGGTACTGCTAAAAAGAATGAAAATTCACTTGCGACATAGCGTGAACATCCTAATAGTACTCCCCCTAATATGGTAGCTCCTGAACGTGAAGTTCCTGGAATTAAGGCAAGCACTTGAAAACAACCAATCAAAAAAGCTGTTTTATAATCCAATACATCTAAAGTATCCATTTTAGAAACTCTTTTTTTACTTTCCATAATAATAAATAAAATTCCATATACAATCAATGTAATAGAAATTACATAAGGCATTGATAATTTTTCTTCGATAAAATCATCAAATAAAAGCCCCATAACCATCGCTGGCAAAATCCCAACAAATACCTTTGCCCATAAAGAAAATGTTCGCCTTTTATCATCTTCTGTTTTTTTAGATGAAAACGGATTTAACTTATGAAAAAATAACACACATACCGCTAATATAGAACCAAATTGAATCACCACTTTAAACATCTCAAAAAATGCAGGTTCTTTCATTGGCCAAATATTATCTAAAATAATTAAGTGTCCTGTACTACTAATAGGTAGCCACTCAGTAATTCCCTGTACAACACCATGTATAAAGGCTTTTAAAATTTCTAAAAAATCCATCAAATCACTCCTCATTTACTATAATATCATTTTGCTTCATCATAGAAAAGTAACAACTATCTTTTCAAATATGCTTCTACTAGTTCTTTAAATACATTTCCTCTTTCTTCATAGCTTCGAAATTGGTCATAACTAGCACAAGCAGGAGACAACAATATAACATCTCCTTGTTTCGCAATAGCAATTGCCTTTTGGAATCCATCTTGTAATGTATTTGTTGGCGTTACATGAGAGAAAATAGACTGAAATTGATCTTTTGTTTCTCCAAACGTAAAACAGTGTTTTACACGTGTATCAAATACTTTTAGCTCATCAAATGAAATACCTTTATCATAACCGCCTGCTAATAAAATAATCTTTCGATCAAAGGCAGCTAAAGCCGCTGCTACCGCATGTGTATTCGTTGCTTTACTATCATTATAAAATAGTACTCCTTGTTTTTCACCTACATATTCCAAACGATGTTCTACTGATACAAATGTCGTAATCACCTCTTGAATATGTTCTATGCTAACCCCAAGTTTATACGCCATACAAGCCGCTATCATCGCATTACAAACATTATATTCTCCCACTATTTTCAGTTGTGACTCTTGAAATAAAGCTATATCTCCTAAATAAATCGTTCCCTTTTTTCGATACAAATCTACATCTTGTCTAACGAGCGAAAAATCAATAATGGAACATGGAATATCTTTCGCATACTCCATCAGAATACTATCATCTACATTTCTTAAAAAGTAATGCTCTTTTGTACAATTTTTATAAATGCGCATTTTACTTTCATAGTATGCATGTATATCTTTCATATAATCCAAATGATCAGGTGCTAAATTACATACAACACTAACATCGGGTGCAAATGAATCAATTCCTAACAATTGAAAGTTGCTCAATTCTAATGCGACATCACAATATTCATCCTCATGCTCATAAACATATTCACTTAGTGGAAGACCAATATTTCCAGCCGCAATCGCATTACCTTTCTTTTTTAACATAGCATGTAACATAGAAGTGATCGTTGTTTTCCCATTTGTTCCAGTAACAGCGCCATATCGTAAATGTTTTCCATATTGATAACCAATCTCAATCTCGGTTACTATATTTATCTTTTTCTCAACAAAATAGTGAACAAATGGTACATGATATGGAATTCCTGGATTCTTAACGATGAACTCCCAATCTATTGTCTTTAATACTTCTGGGTGTCCGCCATCATAAACATCTATCCCTTGTTGTTTCAAATCATCTTTTTCTACTATACTCGTTTGATCCGTTATAGTAACGTGATATCCATGTCGATGCAATAGCTTTGCAACTGCTATTCCACTTCTTGCTGCACCTATAACTAAAACCTTTTTCATATTAGAGTACCCCTAACCACAATCCTACAATAGCCAAAATAAATCCTAATGACCAAAACATAATAACGACTTGTGTCTCTTTAAATCCACTTAATTCAAAGTGATGATGAATAGGTGCCATCTTAAACACACGTTTTCCTCTTGACTTAAAGGATATAACCTGAATCATAACACTTAATGTTTCCATCAAAAAGACTCCACCAATGATAATTAATAAAATTTCTTTCTTTAAAATCATAGCAGTCGCAGCTAACAAACCTCCAATGGCCAAAGATCCCGTATCTCCCATAAAAATTTTTGCTGGGTGTAAATTAAACCTTAAATACCCAATTAAAGATCCACTAACCGCCAATAGAAAAATAGCTAAATCATAATTTTCTTGAAATAATGCAAATAAAATAAAAGGAAATATAGCAATGAGTGAAGTCCCTGCACATAACCCATCTAAACCATCCGTTAAATTGACAGCATTTGATTCCGCTGTAAACATAATAAAAATAAGAAAGAAATATAAAAACCCTAACTCAATAGTAATGTTTAAAACAGGAATTTGTAAAGTTGTAGATGCTGTATTAATATACATAATATAAAAAATAATTGCTAATATCGATTGTAAAAGAAATTTATGAGAAGGTTTTAATCCTTCATTATTCTTTTTAACAACAATAATAAAGTCATCAATAAAACCAATGACAGAATATCCTATATAGGCAAAAATGACAATTAACATATCCATTGAAGTAAAAGCCTCAGGACGTAATATAGCCATTATCAATACAGGTACAAGAACAAAAATCATCCCTCCCATAGTAGGAGTTCCCGTTTTAGCCATATGAGACTGAGGACCTTCTTTCCTTATACTCTGCCCAAATTTAATTTTATGTAAATAGGGAATCAGGATTGGCATAATAACAAGGGTTGCCAATAAACTCATTCCGAATGCAAGTAAATATTGTATACTCACAATAATTCCTCCCTTTTCCAAAATTCATAAACACAGCTTTCATCATGAAAAGGGTAAAGCTTCCCATTTACATTCTGTGTTTTCTCGTTTCCTTTTCCAGCAATTATTATTATATCATTTTTTTGTGCAATGTTAATAGCATGTTTAATCGCATAATAACGATTTTCAATAACGATTACATGTTCTAAATTATCCGGTAACATATCTTTTAATATATGGTGTGCTTTTTCTTTCCGTGGATTATCCGTTGTAAAAATCGATACTTCACAAGCCCTTGCACAATATTCACCAATTAACTTTCGTTTCTCTTGTTCTCGATTCCCCCCACACCCTACAACCATAATAATTCTACCTGTTACAATAGAACGAGCAAATTCTACTAATTTTCTAACCGCTTCAAATGTATGAGCATAATCAATCCAAACCGTATACTCTTTATGAGGCAAACAAACAAGTCTACCCTCCACAGGTTTTAAATTTTTAACCATCTGTATACATGCTTCATATGAAATACCAAAATGACGACATACCGCTATTGCTTCTGTAATATTGTAAACATTTGCCATACTTAATAATTGTGTTTGAAAATGATATCCTTGTACATAAAAGGAACTCAATCGATCTTTTAATACAATATCACTAATGGGAAAATGTGCTTGTTTCGCTCCAATACTAATACATTTATGATCCGTTAAACGATACAAGTCATGTAAATGTATATCATCATGGTTTAAGATTACAATACCATGCTTTTTCAAGTAAAAGCGAAGTTTATACTTCGTATATTGATAATGTGTACGTGTAATATGATAGTCTAGATGATCCTGCGTAATATTCGTATAAACAATAATATCAAAGCGTAAATGAAGAATGCGTTGTTGATCGATACCATGAGAAGATACTTCCATAATAACAAAAGGAATATTCAACTCCTTTGCAATTCCTAAATAGTGAGCTAAAACAAACATCGATGGGGTTGTATTTTGTATTTCCACAACATGATGATCATATATAATTTGGCCCGTTCCTATCGTCATCACACGTTGCTCTTGCATTTCTAACATCTGTTTTAAAATATCCGTAACACTACTTTTTCCATTCGTTCCAGTAATACCAATCAAACACCCATCATATGTCCCATAAAATATTTGTACTAACTGATTTTTTATCTCTTCTAAACATGTTGTTCTATATACACCTTGTATCTCTATACTCTCATCACATAAAACAACTGCACCTTTTTTCATAGCCTCTTTTATATACCGATATTTATCCTCTTTACTTCCTTTATGACAAATAAATAACCAATCTTGTTTTATTTCTCGTGTATCATCACTAATTCCTAGAATCCATCGAGAATCTGTACATCTAATTCCAACTTCATGAAATAAACTATTCAAATTCATCTTTGCCAAGATAAATCCACACCTTTCCTCCTTCATTCAACACCGTACCAACCTCTGGCATTTGATCAACAACAACATCTCCTTCTCCTATAAACTCAAATTCAAGGCCTTCTTGTTTTACTTTACTACCTTCTAAACCAATAAAGTTTTCAACATTTATTGTCTTTGGATCTAACCAAGTTGTTAGCTTAGGTATTTGTTCATCTACTTTCTTCACCTGCAAATACGGTAAAATGTCTTCATAACATGCTTTTACTACTGGTGCGATAACAGTTCCACCATATTGCACATCATTTTGTGGACTATCTGCTGCAATATATAATACAATTTGTGGATCATCCATTGGTGCTGCCGACAAAAAGGAAAGAATATATTCATTACTCAAATAAACCCCATTTTCGGCTTTTTGTGCAGTTCCTGTTTTTCCTCCTATTTTATACCCCTCAATATATGCATTTTTACCCCCACCATTTGCTACTACACTTTCTAATGCATATCGCATCTTATCACTTGTTTCCTGTGATATGACACGACCTCTCTCTGTTGGTTTATACTCAAGAATAGGATCTTGTGTAATCGGATCTAAAATAGCTTTTGTAATATATGGTTTATATAATGTTCCTCCGTTGATAATAGCACTAAATGCCGTTACTAATTGAATCGGTGTAGTAGACAATCCTTGTCCAAACGATACAGTGGCTTGCTCTACTTCTCCCATTTCTTCTTTTTTAAACATAATACCAGTACTTTCCCCCGGCAAATCAATACCTGTTTTAGAACCAAACCCAAACTTTGTCACATATTCATATAAATTATCAAGACCTAACCTACGCCCGATTTCGACAAACCCAGGGTTTGATGAATTTTCTAATACCTGCAAGAAAGTCTGTAAACCATGACCTCCTGCTCGCCAAGATTTAATACGTGCACCACCAACCATTTCATACCCTCGATCATAATACGTATCCTTAAACATATCAAACAAACCTAATTCTAGTGCAGATGAAAAAGTAACACTCTTAAATGTTGATCCAGGTTCATAACTCATCCAAATAGGAAGATTTCGGTTAATAATATCGCTAGAATAATCTTGATAATGATTAGGATCAAAGTCTGGTTTAGAAACCATCGCTAATATTTCTCCTGTTTTTGGATTCATAGCTAGAGCCAATGCACTTTTTGGTTTATAACGCTCCATTAAGTTGTTCATTTCACGTTCAACAATATTTTGAATCTCACTATCAATTGTAAGCATCACATTCATTCCCTGACCTGGTGCATCATAACTTTCATTATATAATTCAACATTATGCCCTTTCGCATCAAATGGAATATTTAAACTTCCACTTTTTGCACTTAAAATGTCATCATATTGCAACTCTAATCCAGCAAGTCCTTGGTTATCAATTCCTGTAAAACCTAGTACTTGAGCTAAATAATTATTATTAGGATAGTTACGTAAAGAGTCTTGTACCAAATAGACTCCAGGTAAATCCATCGCCTCTAATGCTTTTGCTTTATCATCACTGATAAGTCTTCCTTCTGGCTGAATTTTTTGCGTACTTACACGCTTCGTAATAGTTTCTAATATTTTAGCTTTATCTGCTTGTAATACCTCACTTAACGATTGTGCAGTTGCATCAGCATCTTGAATTTGCGCCGGTACAACCATAACGGAGGTGGATGGAATATCATGAGCTAATACTTCACCATTCTTATCTACAATAGAACCACGAAGACCTGCAACTGTAAAATCTCTCTCCCATAAAGATAACGCTTTATTTAATATATTATCATGATTAAATATTTGCTCATATGCTAGTTTCCCTAATATTAAGGAAAAAACAACACAGCAGCATAAAAAAATAATCTGAATTCTCTTTTTGACTTTTCCACGTACCACACTCTCACCTCTACTGTAGTCTATTTATTAGATAAGAAAAAAAGAACTCGAATCGATCGATTCAAGTTCTATTCTAATCTAACAGTTATTTCCGTATATTTATCAATAATCTCTCCTGCACGAATATTTTGTTCTTTCACACTACCAAAACCTTCCATACGAATAGCAATCCCAGTCAAACTCCAAAAAGTTGTAATATCTTTCCTTGTCCATCCACTCATATTTGGCATTGTTATAGAAGAACTATCGGTCATCAAGAAAATATTCTGTCCTGTTTGAATCGTTGATCCAGCTTCTGGGAATTGCTTCACAATACTTTTCCCATCACCTATTACTACACGATTCACGTTATAATCTTTTAGTTTATCAGCAGCATAATCACTAGAATGATTAAGTAAATTAGGCATTTCATACTCTTTAAACTCATTATATGTTACATCCGTACTCTCTAGTGATTCTTCTTTTGTTAAATTCATAGCTACTAATGCTTCCTTCATCGCCTGTTTAAAAGGTTCTCCACTAAATGTTCTAATATCCGTACTTTCAAATGCATAATACATCATAATTTTAGGATTCTCTGCAGGAGCTGCAGCCATTATGGAATTAATAAACCATGAACGACCATAACCACCTTCACTAGCAATCTCAGCAGTACCTGTTTTTGCAACCATAGACACATCATCCATACGATAACGATAATATGCAGTACCTACCTCATTTTCAACAACTTGTTGCATCAATGAAGTCATAAATTGACTTGTTTCCTCTGATATTGGTTGGCCTACTACTTCTGGCTCAAACTGCTTCACTACTTGTTCATTGTTAGGATTTACAATACGATCAATATAATAAGGCTTAACCATCTTCCCATCATTAAAAATTGCAGAGAAGGCTTGCATTAATTGAAGCGTTGTCACACTAGACCCTTGCCCAAAACCAGTTGCCAACTTTTCAGAAGGGTATGTAAAGTTTTTAACTCCTTTTGCTTCTGTAAGTCCATATGTACCAACTGGTTTAAAAAATCCAAAACGATCTAAATAACTTTCAAATACAGAAGGATTTAAATAATTCGCTAACAACTCACAAATAGCAACATTACTAGAACGCATAAATCCTTCATCAAAACTAATAGTACCGAAATTACGCCCTTCTGCATCATTTATCGTTCCTATAGAACCCTCTTTTTGTGATAAACGCAAAATTTTATCCGTTGATGCATCATATCCAATATGAAACTTATCCGCATAATAAGATGTACCATAAGGATAAACACCTTGCTCAACTGCAGCTGCATATGTAAATACTTTCATAACCGACCCTGGTTCATATTGATAAGCACTTGGTACATTCACATAGTCTTTTATATCACGTTCATTTAAATCAAATGTTGGATAAGATGCCCAGCCCAAGATTTTTCCTGTCTCTACCTCCATAATAGCTCCCCATGCTTTCGTCGCATAAAAGTTATTCATCGTTTCTGAAAGAGCCGTCTCCAAAGCTAACTGAACATTTTTATCAAGTGTAAGATATACATCATTTCCATTGACTGCAAGTTCTTCCATATATCTCGTACCTGGCAGTATATTTCCATTCGCATCTTGCGTATAAACTTCCTTACCATTCGTACCTACCAAATATTCATCAAGTACTTCCTCAACTCCCATTTTACCTACAATACGATTTTGTGACTCATCATAACTAGCACACCCAATCAAATGAGATGCAAATTTCCCAGTAGGATACACACGTTGTACATTTTTCGTAAACTCAATTCCAGGTAACCCTAAAGCTACAATACTCTCTTTTACACTAGTTGATAAGTTTTTTCCTTTCAAACCCAATTCCGTTTGATAAGCATTATTCTTTTTTGCAGTTGTCAAATACTCTAAAATCTCTGCCGCATCCATACCTAGCTTCGGTGCAAGTGCAATCGCTGTATCTTGAGGGTTCACAACATATGCTGGCTCATCATTAATCCCTTTACGATTCTCATCCAAAATAGCATAAATCGTATAACTATCAATATCTTGTGCTATGATTTCGCCATTTTTATCTCTTATATACCCTCTTGATGCCTGGATAACACTTTGTCTAATATCATCTCCTTGTTTAAACTCCATAATATTAACACCACTACGTAAATGCGTATGAGTTACCATAGTAAAAAGGATGTTTGAAATCACTAAGACTCCAACAACCCCTAAAATAATAATCATATAAGCTATTGTACGATTTGATCTTCTTGGATTCATCCGCTACCACCTCTTTGGCAACTATTCTTTCGAAATAATGGAAACTTGATTTTGATTTGTCGTAATTCCATCTTCTTGTGCTATCGCCATAACACGATCACGATTTTGTAATTCTTTTACTTCTAACTCCATCGTACTCACTGCTTCCTTTATGGTAGATTGTTCATTTTCCAAAGCTTGCGAACGATTTGC
>CAZQFM010000030.1:0-13133 GCA_964592705.1 uncultured Erysipelotrichaceae bacterium | reverse complement strand
GTTGTATTTCGTCATGTTCACCAATTAAAAAGGCATAACAATGATGTCTAGCATTAGGGTGTAATTTACGAATAGCTTGTATAAAATCTTTTGCTTCTTGCTCACAACTACATTTATGTAAATAACATATAAATTTACTTTTTTTAATTTCAATGCTTTCTTCATAATCTTCTTGTAATCGATACATAGAATCACCAATCGTATTATAATATAAATGTAAAAAGACTCCAAGATAAAAATCATTATTATATTGATAATCGAACTGTTTTAAATATTATGAAATATGAGTATCTAATTGATGGTGTTTTTTATTTGAGAAGAAAAGCGAGAAATGCATTGTGTTTCTAGGGATGAAATATCGACTGAATATGAGGAAGTTTTCATCACCACATTAGTTATTCCTTCTATTAAAAATCATAATCAAAGAGGATGTATATTCTTCATCGAAAGGTGTTTTTTTATACTCCAACAGATAACTTCATTTTATATTTTGCGCATCATAAAAGAGAAGATAGACATGTCTAATAAAAGATCCCATTATTATCTCACTGGACAGGGTTCGATAATTATTTTTATTGTTTTATCTTTCTAAAATGAGAAGAGTAATAGTTTTTAATTGAAATTGGTGGTAAAACATGAATGTTGTTAAATATTAAAAATAATATTGAAAAATATTTATATATTATTTAAATATATGATATAATTTTACTGTTATCTCATTATATACTCCCTCCATAAACAGTAAAGGAGGTGAGAGCTGTGGAGATTTTGATAACACTTGTTATCGGAGTTATGGCTAGTGTGATAGCTCATATCATATGTAAATGGCTAGATAACCTACATAAATGAGATCATAAAAAGGAGCGCTACCGACGCTCCTTTTCTACTGTGAAGATTTCTCTTCATAACACCTGTTCATTAATATTATATACCAGTTATTTGATTTTGTCTATTACAAAATTTGGTATTTTTAAGTTACACAATTCATATACTTCCAAGATAAAAATCATTATTATATTTGACTTTCAAAATAATTTTGTTATAATAGTGAAGAATAAACGTAAGCGAAGTGATGATATTTTACTGTTAGTAGTCAATATAGCTCTTGGTCAAAAATAAAACCATTGTGATTATTGAAAAAGACAGTACTATTATTGATAAGTATGTGATAAACTGTATAGAGTTTATCATACTTATGCATCATTCATCATTTGGATATTTAGATAAGCATATGATTAGAAATGATATGTATGATACGACTTGTTGCATGTACGGTTATTGTGCTACAGATTGTAAAAATAAAGGAGTGAATGAAATATGAAAATTGCTGTTTTGACGGATAGTGGTTCCGGTTTAACACAAAAAGAGGCAGATGAGTTAGGGATTTTTTATTTATCACTTCAAGTTATTTGTAATGGAAATGAGTATCTCGATGGTAGAAACATTACAACAAAGGAAGTTTATCATTTTTTACATGAAGGGATAATGCCTACAACATCTATGCCTACTATGGGGAGTATGGAAATACTTCTTCAGGACATCAAAACAAAAGGTTATGATGAAGTGATTGCTGTACCGATTACATCAGGATTATCATCAACTTTTCAAGTTTTAAAGACAGTTGCATCTCAAGTGGGTATATCTATGCATTTAATAGAAACATATACAACATGTAATATTCAAAGATATGTTGCGACAAGTGCTAAAAAGTTAGTAGATCAAGGATTAGAAGTTAAAGAAATAGTAGAACGTTTACAAGAGAGTATTGATCAAAGTAATACACTTATTATTCCAGATGATTTACAACATTTAAAACGTGGGGGAAGACTTACCCCATTAGCAGCAGCTTTAGGTGGACTATTAAAAATTAAACCTATTTTACAATTAAATCAGACAAGTAATGGTAAAATTGATGTTTATGAGAAGGTAAGAACCATGTCTAAAGCTCAACAAAATGCTGTATTGACATTTGCACAGATAAAGCTTGATGATTCTTATGAATTAACAGTATTACATGCTGATTCACAAGAAGAAGGGGAAAAACTACAACAACTTATGGAAGAAAGTTTCCCGAATGCTCCTCTTTACTTTGGTGAGATTTGTGCTGTCATTTCTTGTCATACAGGTATTGGCTGTTTAGGAATACAGTATATTAAAAAAGTTCGAGGATTATAATATATTACAAGAAATATGAAGGAGGGTCCATGATGAAAATTGCATTTCTTACAGATAGTGGAACAGGAAAGAATGTTCAAGAATTACAACAAGAAGGGATTTTTAGTGTTCCTTTACAAATTAGTTATGATGATGTAAATGCACATGATTTAGAAGATATGAGTATTGATCAAGTATATACTTATATGAAAGAAGGAAAGACATTAGCTACTTCTTTACCCTCTCTTGGAAGTATTGAAGATACGATGCAAAAGATTAAAGATGCAGGTTATGAAATGATTTTTGCGGTTCCTATTTGTACAGGTTTATCAGGGACAACAAATGCTATGCAATTATGTGCCAATCAATTAGGAATACCATTTGTATATGTAGATTGTCATGTTACAGCTGTTGTTCAAGAATATCTTATTAAACTTGCGAAACGCTTATATGAACAAGGATTAGAGATAGATGCAATAAAAGAAAAACTAGAAAGTATTATTGCCACTACGAATACCATTTTATTGCCAAATGATTTACACCATTTAAAACGAGGAGGTCGTTTAACACCATTGGCGGCGACACTTGGTGGTTTATTGAAGATTAAACCTATTTTACAAATTAATGCAACAACTAAAGGAAAGATTGATGTCGTGAGTAAAGTAAGAACGATGCATAAGGCAATGGATGAAGTCATTTCTATTATGAAACAACAAGGAGTAGATGAAAACTATCATATTACGATTGCCCATGCAGAGGATATCGAAGAAGCAAAAGTATATGAAGAAAAGATGAAGTGTGCTTTTCCTAACACTGATTTAAACATTATCAAACTTGTTAGTGTTGTTGGAGTTCATACAGGAATTGGTTGTCAGGCAGTTCAGTATTTCAAAAAAAGTGAGATATAAGATATTAACAGCTATCGCTAATATGACAAAGATAGCTGTTTTTTTATTTAAAGTGCACCATAAGGTGAACTAGTAAGATAAATGTAGACATCTAAAAAGTGTTTACATTTTTTAGTTTATGATATTTTTATAGTAAGGAGGCACAAATAAATATTGGACTGCAGAAGACAAATCTAGAATCATTAAACTTGCATTAGATTTAGAGAAAAGTTTACTAGAGAAACAGGATTAAGCAATGGAAAGATTAATCATGATGAAAATATACAGTTAAGAATAGAAAATGAACGATTAAAAAAGGTATCTAGATTCCGTAAGACCGGGTTATGCTTTATAAGAAGAAATCTTAATAGAATATAGAATTTAACTAAGGCGTTAGTAAAATATTTTTACTGTCTACTTTTTATTGACAAGTTCATGAAAAGAAAGATTAATTATGGGAAATGTTACGAACTACTCATTATTTTATTTGAATGCTTATGGAGAATAAACAAGGATTATCCGTGAAACAGTAATATATTTAAATTTATGTATTGTAATTCTTTACAACGAATAGGGAAATCGTAAAAGTATGATATTCACTTACTTTCATATAAGATTGCTGGGTATACATAGAAGTTTATTTTCCAATATTGGAAATATTTATTAAGTTTGAGAACATAAAAAGGAACCCCTTTCTTTTGGTTGTCCAAACTTTGGGGTTCACTGTGTATATTATTTTATTAAGAATCTAAGATTGTTTAAGTATCCTTTTGTAGCCAAAATAAGTTACAAAGAAATAAGAACCATAAACGATAAGAATAATAAGTGCAGTAAATAAGGAAGACATGAAGATATCACCTTTTCCTAAATGAATGATAATACTATTGACTGCTTTTATACCTACAAAACTATGAACGATAGATAGTAAAAGAGGAATGAAGAAGTAAATAGCTAATTGTAAAAAGATAGATTGAGAAATCATACGTTGTTCAGCACCTATTTTATGTAACGTGAGATAACGTTTTTTATTGTCATTTGCTTGTGATAGTTGTTGTAAAGCTAATATGACTGTACTTGCGATGAGGAATACAGTACCAAGATATAAACCAATGTAGGTATATACTACGGTTAAACCATTATAGCTTTCTTTTACAGTTGTATCTGATATACCCATGTACTCAACTAGTGGAATAAAGGATTGTAGTGACTCAATATTATCTTGATCTAGTTGTTCATATTGTTTTTCATTAAATGAGTTCATAAGATTAAGCATATATTTTTCAAATTCAGAACTAGAGATATCGTCTTTCAATGTAACGTTCCAGTAGCATAGATCTTTTGGTGCAGATGCTGGAATATATTCATCTGCTATAACTAGGGTAAAAATAAATGTATTACCATCGTTAGTAGTTCCAGCATGTATAAGCTCAAAAGAGTCATTTGTAATAGTTACTTCATGATCAAATACATTGATTGTAGGCTTAGCTTGTAAAACTTCATAGATAGTATTTTCAAATCGGGTTGAGCTAGTGAATAAATAGGCTTCATTATCTCCTAATGAGATAGGGGATAATTTATATTGTTGTCGTAATTCATTAAATTTTGATAATGGTAGTATTTCTAGTGGGTGATGTGCAACTTCATAGCTATCTTTCTCAGTTGTAATAAAAGGAGCTATTTGTTGTATACCATTATCTAGTCCATATACTTGTAGAAAGGATTCTTTTTGTATATAAGTATCATAATCAATAGGTAACTCTTTTATTCTCTCTGGTAAATCTAGTTCTATAAAATAATTTAAATATGTATAGTGATAAGAGGTACTAGATTTAACTGTTTGTGAAATAATGGAGTTTAAACTAAATCCTGTTGATAAGGCACCAATACTTAGTAATAACATAATACATACAATACTCATCGATAAAAAGTTAGAGTTTATATTTTTATTGATTTGACGTAATACAAACATATTAAGCTTTCTAAAGTACAATGATTTACTTGTTTGGATAAAGCGTAATAAGAATCCTGATAAGCTAAAAAAGAATAAGACAGTACCGATACTACCACATATAATACTAGCTAATACGGACTCAAAATAGTAGAAGCTATATTCTAATATGATGTAATAAGCTGTACCTAAAAATATAAGAGATAGTAAAAAGATAAAGACGAAAAGTGTTGTACTCTTTACTTTCAATTCTTCTTGTTTACGATCTGCATGAATTAAATCAATTAATTTATATTTATTTAAACTATAGGTATTAAATAAAATAATAATGATAAAAATGGTAGAGAATGCAAGAATAGTAAACAAGGTAGCTTGTGAAGAATAGATAAATTGATAATTTAATATTACTTCAAAGAAGTTTGCGGTTACAACGAGTAATACTTGTGATAAGAGAAGACCTAACCCAAGTCCTATAATCAAAGAAATTAACCCAATAATAAAAGTTTCATATATAAGAATTTTTGATATTTTATTTTTCTGCATACCAAGTAAGGTATAGATAGCTAATTCTTTTTTTCTTTGCTTAATTAAGAAGTTATTTGCATAAATAATTAAGAAAGCAAGGATAACACTAACAAATATCGATAAGATATTCATAATAAGATTTAATGCCATGAGCATATTGTTTAGAGATTCACTAAGTTCATGAGGTGAATTAGCTTCTAACACTGCTTGTTGTGCTTGGAAAGAATTGAATGTATAAAATAAACATACAGAAAAAGCTAGAGTAAGAAAATAGATTAAATAATCTCGGTAGCTTTTCTTAACATTTTTAAGCGCAAGTTTAAAATACATCGGTTGTGTCACCTCCTAATAATGTCACAACTTCCATAATGCGATGAAAGAATTCTTTACGTGAATCATTTCCACGAACCAATTCATTGAAAATACGACCATCTTTAATGAATAAAATACGATCTGCATAGGAAGCACTAAATGCATCATGCGTTACCATCATAATAGTAGCATGATATTCTTTATTAATTTTTTCCATAGAAGTTAATAGTTTTCTACTAGCTTTAGAGTCTAAAGCACCAGTAGGTTCATCAGCTAATATTAAATCTGGATTTGTAATTAGTGCACGTGCACTTGCGACACGTAGCTTTTGACCACCACTCATCTGATATGGGAATTTTTGTAGAATATCTTGGATTTCAAGTTTTTCCGCAACTTCCATAATTCGTTGTTTAATTTCTGCTGGCTTTACTTTTTGTATTGTTAATGAAAGGGCAATATTTTCATAACCAGTAAGAGTATCCAATAAGTTAAAGTCTTGAAAGATAAAACCAAGGGATTCTCTACGAAACTGCGCTAATTTATTCTTTCTTAGTTTTGTAATATTTTCACCTGCAATATGAATATTACCACTGGATACATGATCAATAGTAGAAATACAGTTTAGTAAAGTTGTTTTACCAGAACCACTAGGTCCCATAATTCCAACAAACTCTCCTTTATGTACACTAAAGCTAATATTATCAATAGCTTTTGTAATGACTCCTTTACTTCCATAATATTTTTCAATATTTTCGATTTTTAAAATGGTTTCCATAATACCTCCTATTATTTTTATTTCTTTTATATATGTATTGTACGAAAAAATAGCTGGCATAAGCAAGAGAAGTAGCTAACATATACCTTACAATTTTGTAAGGTGAAATAGATAACTTTCGCTAGTCATGTTCCTATTCAAGTATCACATGATGGTATATTAGCATAAATATAAATGTACAATCTAATAAACGAGTCTATCAGCGTGACGAGGGGATATACTTCTTTCCATATATGTAAAATAAAAATATATGATTTTTTACAGTATTTGTTTTATTTAATTCATAACATGTCTTTTGTTTGCTTTTTTTGATATAAAAATAAGGCTTTTACATTGCATTATCATAATTTATATTGTATATTAGTTTAGTATTGTTAAAAACATGCACGAAATTGAAAATATATCATAGTAAAAACAATAAGAGAGGGAGATACATTATGAAAAGAAAACATGGGAAACAAGTAAGAGTAGCTATGACGGTTGCTTTAGCTTCAATATCTATCGCATACTATACAGGTAGTTTATTTGCACAAAGTGATGAAGATCATTCTATAGATATAGATAACGAAGAAGTAAGAGAAGAAAATACAGAAATGGTAAGCTATGATGGTGTAGAAGTAGAGAAAGAGTTTACGATAACTAGAGCAAGTAGTACGATTACCATCAATGATGATTTAAATAAAGTATATGATGGAAAAGCTGTTGTAGCTCCAACTAATGTTGTGACTACAGGAAGTACAGGGGCGGTAAGATTTGAATGGTATACAGCAGAGGGTACCAAATTAGTGGCAGCACCAGTGAATGCAGGAAATTATAAAGTAAAAGCGATTCTTGCAGGAGATGGAAATTATGACGGTGCAGAAGTAGAGAAATCATTTACAATATCTAAAGCAATAACTAAGATTATTATCAATGGTGATTTAAATAAAGTATATAATGGATTGCCAGCTGTAGCTCCAAGTATTACAACAATAGGAAGTGCAGAAGGTGTAACTATTGAATGGTATACAGCAGAGGGTACCAAACTACCAGCAGCTCCAACTAATGCAGGAAGCTATAAAATAAAAGCTCTTATTGGAGGAAATATAAACTTTGATAGTGCAGAAGTAGAGAAAGCATTTGTGATAGCAAAAG
The DNA here is from genome assembly GCA_964592705.1 of uncultured Erysipelotrichaceae bacterium. Classification (GTDB taxonomy): domain Bacteria; phylum Bacillota_I; class Bacilli_A; order Erysipelotrichales; family Erysipelotrichaceae; genus CAMWMY01. The sequence goes on along the minus strand of CAZQFM010000030.1, from coordinate 5,398 downwards.
CTAATAGTACCATGACTATTAATGATGACTTAAACAAGATATATGATGAACAAGCTGTTGTAGCTCCAATAGATATTGTAACGACAGGAAGCACAGGAGCAGTAAGTTTGGAGTGGTACACAGCAGATAGTACAAAACTACAAGAAGCTCCAGTAAATGTAGGAAGTTATAAAGTAAAAGCGATTCTTGCAGAAGATATTAATCATGTAGGTACAGAAGTAGAAAAAGCATTTGAGATAACAAAAGCAACTAATCAATGGAAACAAGAATTGATTATTCAAGATTGGATATATGGAGAAATAGCGAATATTCCAAGTGCAGAGGCACAATTTGGGATAGTAGAATTTACGTATAGTACAGCAGAAGATGGAGTATATACAACAGAGATTCCAAGTAATGCAGGAACGTATTGGGTGAAAGCAGCTGTTACAGAAACAAATAATTATGAAGGATTAGAAGGAAAGAAATCATTTACAATAGGAATGGCGAGTAGCAATATTATGATTGATAATGATTTAGATAAACTATTTGATGGAACAGCAGTAGAGAATCCACAAGTGACTGTAACAGGAAGTACAGGTACTATAACATGTGAATGGTATAGAAAAGAAGAAAATATAGCAGGAGTTGTTACATGGACGAAGTTAGCTACAGCACCAAGTGAAGTAGGAGAATATAAAGTTGTTGTAACAGTAGCAGGAGATGAAAATTATACAGAAGCAACTGTGGGAAAAGAGTTTTTAATCTTAGAAAATATAATAGTAGTACCAACGCCAGAAACAGGAGGAATCATAACAAATCCAAGTGGAGGAACGATAACCATAATACCAGAAGATATTATTGAGTCAAATGGTCCAGTTATCATCAATCCAGATGGAAGTACTACATTTCCTAATGGAGGAATAGTTACAAAACTGGATGGTAGTGTAGTGATCATACAACCAGGTGCAACTCTTAAACCAAATAATTTACCAGTAGAAAGTGAAGGAACAACTACAATCTCTGGACAAGAAGTAACAGGAGTACAAACAGGAGATAGAACACAAGTAGGGTTATGGACAATGCTTGTAGGACTATCAACAGGAATAATGATGTTCTTTAGAGGAAAGAATCGTAAAGAAGGAGTATAAAATTTAAATATAGTAGAAAAAACACATTATCATAAGAATAATATTTCTTATAACAATGTGTTTTTATTATTAAGATTGAATAAGTGAAATAGTAGAATCCAAAGGGAATGATATGATGACGGTTGTCCCTTGATGAGATTTGACTTGAATTTGAAGGTTTAATTTCTTGCATAGTTCTTTACATAGGTAAAGTCCCATACCTGTTGCTTTTTCATTATTTCTTCCATTTTGACCGGTAAATCCACGATCAAAGACACGAGGTAAATCTTTTTCGGTAATCCCTATACCATTATCTGTGATAAATAATAAAATAGTATTTTTCTGTTTTTGAGAATAAATTTTAATAATTCCTTTATCGGAGGGAGTATACTTTAAAGCATTTAATAATATTTGATCTAAAATGAAACTTAGCCATTTATAATCTGTATAAACTTCTACATCAAGATTTTGTAAATCTATTTTTATATGTTGATAAATAAATACTTTCGCATGCTTATGAATAACATCATGAACGACATTTTTAAGAATCATTTTCTTAATAATATAGTCTTTTTCTAAGCTTGAACTTCTAGCATAAAACAAGGCTTGATTCACTAATATATCAAGTTTATCTAATTCCTCATCAATACTTTTAGTAACTGCATTCTCATGATTTGTGATAATTAATTTACTTGCGGCTAAAGGAGTCTTTACTTCGTGTACCCACATTTCAATATATTCTTTATAATCTTGTTGCCGTATTTTATATAGATTAACATGATCAGTCATAGATTTATTCGTTATTTGTAAAACTTCATATAGGAGAGCGCCATCATAAAACGATGGTTTTTTCATAATGTTTGTAAGAAGATATTTTTTATCTAGTGAGTATAAATTATGTAGTAGTTCTTTGTAGAAGGATTTTCTTCTAGTAAACTCTACTATAAGGATGATAATAATCAAGCCCCAAAATAGAAAGGTTAGCACGTAAATGATAGAAGCAGATGTATTAACAGCGATTAGAAAAGTGATCATTATGATATAAATAATCATAGCTAGGATGATTAGATATAACTTATCGTATAAAAGGTGTTTAAGCTTCATAAATAATGTACCCCATACCACGTTTGGTTTGTATGAAATCTTGTAAACCAAGAGTTTCTAATTTCTTACGTAAACGATTAATATTCACTGTTAATGTATTATCATCTACAAATAGTTCACCCTCCCACATATATTCCATAAGTTGGGTACGTGATACAATTTGATCTTTCTTTAGGAATAAGCAATGTATAATACGTTGTTCATTACGTGTTAAGTCAATTGTTTGATGATGATAGGATAAGGTGCTTTTTGATAAATCTAAGATAACGTTTTGTACAGTTATGCAATTCGTATTATTTGTTTCATACACACGTTTACAAATACTAGCGATTCTCGCAAGAAGAATCTGTGAATGATAAGGTTTCGTAATGAAGTCATCTGCACCTACATTCATAGACATGAGTTCATCTATATCGGAATTACGACTTGTGACTACGATAATAGGCATATTACTTTGTTTTCTTAATTCTTTACAAATATAAAAGCCATCAATACCAGGTAAATTTAAATCTAGTAAGAGAAGGTCAGGATTACGTTGTATGATGAAAGCTATTAAATTATCAAAAGTAGATGTTGTTATGGTATCGTAGCCATTTTTTTTAAGAAAATCACAAAGTTCGTTACGTATTTTATTATTGTCCTCAATAACCATAATTTTATACATTCTATCACCTCTGTATATCATTATATCTATTTATTATGTAAATACAAGATAGGGATGATAAGGCCTAAATCAGTTATATACGGATAAAAAAATTGTCATAAATGATCATCTGTTGAATTAATCAAAAAAAATGGACCACACTAACAAAAGCAAAAGGCAATGAACATATGCTATATAACAGGATGGTGATGAAATGAATATCCGTTTTAATAAACAAGTGGCGATGATTATGAAGGATGCGCAACGAGAAGCGAAGGATATGGGCAATAATTATATTGGTAGTGAACATATATTATTGGCAATTGTACATGACACTACATCAAGCTTATCAAAAATATTAGCGAAGCAGTGTGTATTTTATTTTCAAATGAAAGAAGATTTAATGGTTTTATTTGGGATGCAAGATAAGGATGTCAAAGATATACAATTAACACAAGTTGTTGAAAATATGATTGAGCGTAGTGCAAAATTAGCAGAAGAAAAGAAATTGAAAGTAGTCGATGTTGATACGTTAAGTATTGCTCTTCTTCAGACACCTAATTGTGTAGCGAATGAAGTTTTAAATCGTTATGAAATTGTAGCGGACAGTATTATAAAAGAGCTCCATACATCAACACTTCATGAGCTGGATAAAATAAAAGAATTACGAAATTTAAATACATGTCATCATAATCGAGAGATTATAGGAAGGGAACAAGAAATTGATTTGATGATTTCTATTTTATCGAGAAAGGATAAAGCGAATCCATTATTGATAGGAGATCCTGGTGTAGGAAAAACAGCTCTTGTGGAGAAATTAGCTTCTTTAATTGAAGAGAAACAAGTACCAGATAGTTTACAAGAATCCATTATTTATGAATTAAACTTGAATTCTCTTGTAGCAGGGACAAAGTATCGTGGAGATTTTGAAGAGAAAATTCAAAATTTAATTACATTATTAGAAAAGCATCCTAATATTATTTTATTTGTAGATGAGATTCATCAAATGATTGGAGCAGGAAAATCAGAGGGCTCTATTGATGTATCGAGCGTATTGAAACCATATCTTGCTCGTGGGTCTATACGTTGTATAGGAGCTACTACAATTGATGAATATGAACAATATATTGAGAAGGATAAAGCATTAGAAAGACGTTTTCAAATTGTTATGGTAAAAGAGCCAGACCATGAAAAAACAATTCAGATGATGTTAGTTAAATTAAAAGAATATGAGCAGTTTCATCATGTGAAAATTGAAGAAGATAGTATAGAAAAAATAGTATCCTATTGTGATTACTACATGCCACAAAGAAAATTTCCAGATAAGGCAATTGATGTATTAGACTTAGCTTGTGTATCTGCTATTCGTGAACATAAAGAAGTAGTAGATGAAACTATGATTAAGTCTGTTATTGAGCAATTAACGGATATTCCCATTGCGACAAAAGATCGTTGCTTATACGTACGTGAATGTTTAGAAAATAAGCTTCTTGGGCAACAGGAAGTGATTGATAAAATTATGAGTCAAATGAAGTGGATTGACTTAGGTATCGTACAAAATCGACCTTTAGGTGTATGGCTTTTTTTAGGAAATCGTGGTGTTGGAAAAACAACATGTATACATGAATTGAATAAGGCATACTTTAATCAAGAAGAATTATTGGAACTTGATATGTCTACTTTTGAGTTACAAATACGTAATGTATTGTCAAAGATAAGAAGAAATCCATATACTATTTTATCAATACGTAACCTTCAAAATGCAAATCCTACACAATTATTATTTTTAAAACAAGGAGTAGAAAAAGGTTTTTTAGAGTTTGAAAATCAGAAAATAGATTTACGCCATAGTCTACTTATTATGAGTGGTGAATTTCACTATGTAAAAAATGGAAGCCTTAAGTTCCATGGTACGAATAGTTGGGAGTCACATGTACAAAAAGAACTTGGTGAAGATTTTATGAATATTTTTGATGAGATTTGTGTTTTTCATGATTTAAGTATATCTGTAAAAACAGATATACTACGTAAGCAGTTGATGATATGGAATAGTGAGCTTGCGGAAGAAGTAGTTCAAAATGTTGTTTTTGAGTGTAAGAGTTTAGATGATGCTTATCGTATGATTCGTAAGAAAATGACGAAAGTTTAAAAAGTATATAGGAAACATGTATAAAGATATAGAATATGTACACAATAATATATAGGAGGTATGTATATGAAAATAGTAAATTGTATAGCACTTCTTCTATGTATTATTGGAGGAATTAACTGGGGACTTATTGGTCTTATGAATATAAATCTAGTTTCTTCCTTGTTTGGAGATATGAGTATGTTATCTAAAATTATTTATATACTTGTAGGTTTAAGTGCTCTTTACTTAATCACCTTTTTCTGGAAATTAGATAATGATAAAAGTATGTAATCTAAAAATATCTAGTAGACTGAAGTGAACCCCAAAGTTTGGACAACCAAAAGAAAGGGGTTCATTTTTTATATGTCAAAACTTACAATAGAAGATAAAAAAGAAATATACAAGAAGAGA
>CAZQFM010000029.1:0-13605 GCA_964592705.1 uncultured Erysipelotrichaceae bacterium | reverse complement strand
TATACTTCTTCTTTACGATTCTTTCTTCTAAAGAACATCATCATTCCTGTAGATAATCCTACAAGTATTGTCCATAATCCTACTTGTGTCTCATCTCCTGTTTGTACTCCTGGTATTGTAGTTGTCCCTTCTACCATTAGATCATCCGGTTTAAAAGTTGCTCCTGGTTGTATGATTACTACACTACCGTCTGGTTTTGTCACTGTTCCTCCATTAGGTAATGTGACACTTCCATCTGGATTTGTTATCACTGGTCCATTAGATTCTACTTTATCACCTGGATTTATTTCTGGTCCTTCTGTCCCATCTGGATTAGTAATACCTCCTCCTGTTCCTGGGGTTGGTACTACTTCTTTACCTAGGATAGAAAATTCTTTCTCCACTGTTACAGCTTCAAAGTTTCCATCTCCTGCTACTGTTACTACTACCTTATAGTTTCCTACTTCACTTGGTGCTGTAGCTAATTTCGTCCATGTAACAACTCTTGTTGTACTTTCTTCTTTTTTATACCATTCATATGTTATAGCACCTGTACTTCCTGTTACAGTAACTTGTGGTTCTGATACTGGTTGACCATCATACACTTTGTTTAATTCTACAGTTATTACAATATTACTTGCTGCTTGAGTAATCGTAAACTCTTTCTCCACTTCTACACCTGCATAATTAGTATCTTCTGCAAGAATAGCTTTTACTTTATAGCTTCCTGCATTCACTGGTGCACTTGTTAATAGTGTTCCATCTGCTGTATACCATTCAATACTTACTGCTCCTGTACTTCCTGTAGTTACAATATCTGTTGGCTCTACTACTGCTATTCCATCATATACCTTATTCAAGTCATCATTTATAGTGATGGTACTTGCTACTTTTCCTATTGTAAATTCTTTTTCTACTACTGCACCTACATGGTTCGCATCTTCTGCAAGAATAACTTTTACTTTATAACTTCCTACAGTTGCTGGTGCCGTTTGCAATTGTGTACCATCTACTGTGTACCACTCAAATGTTACTGTCCCTGTACTTCCTGTCGTAGTAACACTTGGTTCTATTACTGCTGTTCCATCGTATATTTTGTTTAAATCACCATTGATAGTAATCGTACTATTTGCTTTTGTTATTTCAAATGCTTTCTCTACTTCTGCACCTACATAGTTTGTATCTCCTGCAAGGATAGCTTTTACTTTATAGCTTCCTACATTTACTGGCGCATCTGCTAATGGTGTATCATCTGCTGTATACCATTCAAACGTTACAGCTCCATTACTTCCTGTCTTTGTAATGCTTTTTGGATCTGTAACAGCTATTCCATCATATACCTTATTCAAGTCATCATTTACAACAATCGTACTACTTGCTTTTGTTATTTCAAATCCTTTTTCTACTTCAGTACCATCATGATTATCATCTTCGGCAAGGATAACTTTTACTTTATAGCTTCCTACATTTACTGGCGCATCTATTAATGCTGTACCATCTGCTGTATACCATTCAAAACTTATAGCTCCATTACTTCCTGTCTTTGTAATATTAATTGGATCTACAACTGCTATTCCATCATATACCTTATTCAAGTCATCATTTACAACAATGCTACTACTTGCTTTTGTTATTTCAAATGACTTTTCTACTTCTGCACTACCATAGTTTCCATCTTCGGCAAGAATAGCTTTTACTTTATAGCTTCCTACATTTACTGGCGCATCTGCTAATAGCGTACCATCTGCTGTATACCATTCAAAACTTATGGCTCCATTACTTCCTGTTTTTGTGATGTTGATTGGATTTGCAACTGCTACTCCATCATATAGTTTATTTAAATCATCGTTAATAATAATAGAACTTTCTCTTTTAAAGTTTAGCGTAACGTTAAAAGTCGCTGTTCCTTGCGGAGACGTACCACAGTTATACGTGTAAGTAATTGGAGTTCCAGCTACATATCCACTTACTACACCTGTAGATCTATTCAAACTTGCGCCACTTATACTCTGAATTCTATTAGGCTCAATACCTGGAAGTCTTTCTTTTATGTTAAATGTACTACCAATTACACCTAAATCAATTGCACTCTTAGGGCTACCACCTATCCAAACATTTTGTAAAGTTGTATTATTCCCTATATGCACCCACGCTAAATTCTCACTACCAACTTCTAAAGTTACCAAAGGATTTTTACTTACATCTAATCCTTTAAGCTTTGTTCTATTTGCAAACAATACAGTCAATTGAGAATTCTTACTTGTGTCTAGTTCTTCTAACTCATTTCCATTACAATCAAGGAAAACAAGATTAGAAAAATACTCAATTCCTTTTGTACTTTTAGTGTTTTGTGGTAGGCTAAGTACTACTATCTGATCAATTTCAGCACTAGATAAAATACCATTATTGTTCGTATCAAAGTTTCTACTTATGTAGTTTCTGAATGTGCTATCTGGAAAGTTTGCTTCATTTATTACTACATCTCCTGCAGCTCTTTCAATATTTTGAATACCTTCCTTACTCTCTAAAACTTCTACTTCCATATTTTCTTCTATAGTATCCATTATTGGACTATTTTCACTTATTGTAGATTCACTCTGTGCAAATAACCCTCCTGTAGAATATGCTATAGATATTGCCAATAAAACAAATACCATGGCTACTCTTGCCTGATTCTTTTGCTTGTTATTCATGTTTCCTATTCCTCTCTGTTATCTTTCAATCTATAAAATACATTTTATTCATATCTTTCTAGGTACGCAATCATTATACATTACAAAATATTATTATGCAATTGGAAACCAATAATTACCATAGCCAGTCATACTTGCTTCTATCGTACTTAATAGATGTATACTAACCATTCCATATTTAAATAACTTTCTTAATATAAAAATTAAGTACGAAAAATAGAGCTTATTATATCAAAAAAATATCTAGTAGATCACACAAGTCTGAAGTGAACCCAATAATTTGGACACAATATGTTGATGAATTAAATAGCCACAAAGGATTGATTTCTGTATTGAACAGGAGTTAGTCCTTTTAGTTTCACTGTTATTCTTTTGGTATTATAATACTCGATATATTCTTCCATGGCAATCTTGAGCTCCTCTAATGATTGAAATGTATACTCCTTTCCATAAAACATCTCCTGTTTCATTTTACCGAAGAAATTTTCCATTGGTGAATTATCTAAACAATTTCCTTTTCTTGATATGGACTGGATAATTCCTTTCTCATATAACATCTTGTGATAGTCTTTCATTTGGTATTGCCACCCTTGATCAGATTGAAAGATGAATCCATTCAACTCTGGGTACTTGCAGAATGCCTTAGAAAGCATATCCTTCATTTGTTTAAAATTAGGATTCTTAGATATCGTATAGGAAATGATTTCTCGGTTGTGTAAATCCATAATGGGTGATAGATACAGTTTACCTGCTGCTATATGGAACTCTGACACATCTGTTGACCATTTCTCATTACACTTTTCTGTTTTAAAGTTTCTTTTATAATATGTTCTATGACTTTCTTCATCAATCACTAAGGTAAGTAATTGATTATCAACCGTACCATTCCTTTCACCTTTATAAGACTTGTATTTTGCTTTTGCCTTTATTCCATATAACCCCATAACAGACATCAATCGTTTGCCTTTCTTATGGTTTACTTGATACCCTCTATTTGTTAGTTCTAAAGTGATTCTACGATATCCATAACGTTTTTGATGAGTATAGTAAATATCAATGATCTCATTCATGATATCATCATTTTTAAAGTCTTTATCGATATAAGAAACATTATAGTAATAAGTTGATCTACTCAACTTTGAAACTGTAAGAAGAACCTTGAGTGAATATTTATGCTGTCATTCCAAAACTACCTTTACTTTTTCTTGGGTAGTTGGTTCTTCCTTGCCTGAACTACAGCTCGCAATTTTTTTAAGTATTCAACCTCTGCTTCTAAATACAGATTCTTTTTTTCAAGATATTGCACTTTCTCTTCAGGTGTCATATCTTCATAGTTTTTGATGTTCATCATTTTCTTTGTCATAGTAGATGGCCTCCCTTTTTGTCTCTCTACTATAACATATTTATTTTGTTTATAGGAACGAATCCAGTTACATAATAAACCATTGGAAGACAAACCATATTCTATAGCTGTTGAAGTGATCGATTGATGATGGATAAACACCTTATTTATGATTTCTTCTTTAAGAGATGGTGAGTAGTATGTAGTTTTACTTGTTTTTAATACATGAAAACCATGTACATCGATAAGCTTTACTAGATATTTAAGGATACTTATATTGACATGATATTCTTTCTTTAATGTCTCAAAAGTATAGCCTTTCTTTCTCTTCTTGTATATTTCTTTTTTATCTTCTATTGTAAGTTTTGACATATAAAAATGAACCCCTTTCTTTTAGTTGTCCAAACTTTGGGGTTCACTACAACTTTTGCTGTAATCTTTGTATACTTTTTCAGCAGCCTCGAGATTTTTCCTCTTATCTCCTTCTAATAGAATATTATCAATCTTTTATTTTTTGTATATACTTTCGATACCATCCTGCACGCTTTTTAGTCGTTAATCTTAATTTTAAAAACTTATTTATTTTTCTTTTTAATGGTTTTTTATCTTCTAACCACGATCCATTAAACACATGAATAGAAACAGATTCTTGAGAAGGATTACATAAGATAGTATCTGGATAAACTGCTATATCATCTTTTAATATTTGATATTCATTATTTTTCTCACATCCATATTTTTGAACTAAAATATCTGAAACAGAAATCGTATTATTATTTTCAAAATTAAAAGAATAGCTATCTAAAGAATCATAATAATCAAGCATATCTTTTACTAAAGGATGCTCTTTCTCTGCACCAAAAACAGCTGTAAAAGGAAATTCTGGTCTTTCAAATCCAACAAATGCACGATTCTCTAAAAATTTATGAAATGTATCTAGTACTAAAACATCTGTATCTACATAAATTCCACCTTCATGGTAAATAGCATAAGCCCTTATATAGTCACTAACATAAGCCCATTTTTTAGCTTTATAAGCTGCCTCTACAAAAGCGTGAGAATGAATATCAAAAGTAGATTCATTCCACTCTATTATCTCGTAATCAGAAAGATGTTTTTTCCATGTTTCCATACATTTAAGTATGTCTTTAGGTTTTTCCTTTCCTCCAACCCAAATAAAATGTATTTTCTTTGGTATCATTCTTAATCCTCCTATGCTTTTGTAATTTTTACATAAGGATATATACATAAAAATTGCGTTAAAATTCTTACTTTTTCATATTCCTTATCATTATGAACAATTATTTCATCAAACCCTTGCTTCATCTCTTCCATAATTTTGATATATAATGGCGGTAATTTACCATTTACTAATTGATTATTAAACTTACGCATTCCATTACCTTCATAAATAACTTCATCATTGTATAAAGAAGCAAATTCAACAGAACGTTTTTTTCGCTGTTTATAAAACATCACTAAACTATTTAAAAATATATTCTTTTCATATCCATCTGGAAATCGTTTTCGTATTACAAAATCTAATATATCAGCTTTATTTCTTGTTTCTTTAACTCTATATATTGGTCGATATATATGAAGAAGTTTTAATTTAGCAAATATTCTAAATATCTTATATTGTAATGAATATCTTGGAATTTCATAAAATTTCATTAATCTTGTTACAACACGTAATTCACCACTTAAAACATTTAACTTCCCCATTTCATTATTAATATAATTTGCACTATGAACTCGGTATTTTATAAATTTAAAATCTACTTTTTCTACATTTAACATTCCTACTTTTTCTGTTGTAACTAACCAAAAAGGAGTATTCCATATCAAATAGTTTTCTTTTATTTGTTTTATAAAACTTTCTACTCTATAAAATCCAACATCAACATATAAATTTCTTCCTAGCCAAAGTAACTGTATAACTGGAATTGCATTTTTCTTTTTATATTTTAAAACCGATTGTCTTCCTGTTATTTCCCCTTGCTCATTAATAATAATTAAATCAGAAATAATTGCATCTAACGTTTTATTCTTTTCCATATATTCAACAGCTTGTTCTAACATGTTATCAGTCGCTAATAAATCATCAGAATGCAATATAAATACATAATCTCCTTGTATAATTTCACTACCACGAAGAATCGCTTTTAATTGATCTGCATTATCTTGATATATGTAATATATATGATCTTCTAACCCATATTTTTTTCTATATTCTTCAACCACTTGTTTGGTATTATCTACAGATCCATCATCTACAATAATAAACTCCCAATTAGAGTATGTCTGCTTTCTCAATGAATCCATAGATTCTACAATACTCTTTGCATCATTATAAGTTGGCATGATGATAGAAACTTTTTTATTTTGCATAATATCCTTTGTAGAATCTACTAATCCCACGGTTTCACCTACTTACTATTTTCCCTAATATATTTCTTTCATTATATCAAAAAAAGTCACATAAATCTATAAAAGAAATGAAAATAAAATTTCTTCTATCCTAGCTGTCAAGACATATGTTACACTTAGAGAAATATTCTATCACAATCTGGTTTGAACTTTTAAAGTTACAAGTAGAGTTTGTCAAGTTTTTAGACATAAATTTGAGGACAATTTAAATACTTTAAGTAGCTAAACTAGCTTTGTAATGTTCATATTTTTGATTTGGTATAATATAACCAACAGTACTATGAATTCTTCTGTTGTTATACCAAACCTTGTGGAGTACCAACCTTGGTTGGCTGAAGAAATCCGTTCTCCATGACTCCACTTACTAGAAACTTCCTAATTAGAGATATAACTCGTCCATCTTTAATGATTCTTCTAATTATACCTATTAGTTTGTCTTGATTGACATGATCAAAGAACACTTCTAAATTTATATCTACTATCAATCATATCCGTCTCACGATTGATGCGTTGCGGTTCTCTAATACTTCATCGATACCTACGTGTATAGTGGACTTTCACCACCTTGTTAAACACCATGCACAGCGCACATAAAAAGGTGACCTTACGATCACCCAATAATTTCTCTTCACTCATATGAAGTACTTTATGAATACTAAATCGATTTATCTTCAACACGCATCCATTTACATTGCACAATAAATAATACAACATAAATACTAACAGCAGGTGCTACAAGCACATGACCAGCAATAAAGGAAATTCCAATAGCTACTCCTAAACTTATGAAACAAAGGAAAGATATCTCATCAAATACAAATTTTTTCGCTATAATGTTGCGTAAAATATTAATGATGAAATAAAGTGCTAAAGCAAAAATTAAGGTAAATCCAATAATTCCTTGCGCTACCATAATATCTGCAAAATCAATCTCAATAAGTTTATATTCTTCGCCATTATAATAATAACCAATTCCAAATGCTTGCGTTACCATATCTTGCTCTGAAAATAAATTCATGTTTTGTTCAAAAAATATGTTACGATCACTTAATACAAGACTTGTTAACTTATCAGAATTACTAATTTGTTCATTTGATATTTCTTCTTTAGTTTGTAAAATATTAATATGAATTCCTAAATTTTTTGCTAAATTGGAAAAAGGCGAGAATGCTAACACAGTAACAAAGGCACATATAAATAAAATACTTTTTTTCCTTTCTTTGATAGTCATATAATAAATAATTAAGACAATAAAAGCTATACATACTCCAAAAAAAGGAACCTTTGTGCCAATCAATAAACTTATAAAACCATAACTAATAAGAAGAAAATAACTGATTATTTTGTTTTTCAAATATCCTAAAGAATAAAATGTAAGAAAGCTTAATAAGCCAACAATTGCTCCAATTTCATTTGCTGCATAAAACCATCCTACATGCCCTACTTTATCGTATTGATAGCTAAAAAAGGAAGAATTTGTAATAGCAGCAACAAAAATAACTCCAATATATATCATCCCACATGTTACTAAATAATTCAGATTTATTTTCACTTTATAATAACGATATAGGTCATAAAGGAAAACGACTGTATAAGGCAGAAAGAAGGTTTTCATAAACCCTTTAATTTCTACAAATAATACACTCAATGTATCAAAGTTCACAAACAAATAACCTATTCCATACAAAATACTCAAAAATACAAAAATAAGTGATAGTTTCTTTTGTTTCCACGGGACATAAAAAATAACAATACATCCTAAAATCAATAAGAATAAAAATCTAAAAACAATTCCAATTGTCACAGAAGAACTACTAAAACGCACCATAAATGATGTTAAAAAATCAATAATAGGTTGTAAGACAATATAAATCCCTATCCATTTTCCAAGTGACTCTCCTGTAATATGCTTTTTTATACACTCCATAAGTATCCCTCTACTTTATACTCTCAATAATATCTACAATACGCTTACTAGCAAAACCATCTCCATATGGATTTCTAGCCTGTGACATAATATCATATATTTCTTTATTATTCAATAATTCTTTCACCATATTGTAAATGTCATTTTCTTGTGTACCTGCAAGCTTTAAAGTTCCTGCTTTTATACCTTCTGGACGTTCTGTTGTATCGCGTAAAACTAAAACAGGTTTTCCTAAAGATGGAGCTTCTTCTTGAATACCTCCACTATCGGTTAAAATCATATAAGATTTATTCATGAAATTATGAAAATCAATAACTTCTAAAGGATCTATAATTCTAATACGATTATGTCCTTGTAAAATTTCTTGCGCTATATCTCTTATCACTGGATTCATATGAATAGGATAAACTACTTTTACATCTTCATATTCATCAACAATACGACGAATTGCACGGAAGATATTTCTCATAGGATCCCCTACATTTTCTCGTCTATGTGCCGTTAATAAAATAAGTCGATCATCTTCTACCCATTCAAAAACATCATTATGATATTCACTTTTTACCGTTGTTGCTAATGCATCAATTGCTGTATTCCCTGTAACAAATACTTTTTCTTCTTTTTTTCCTTCTTGTAAAAGGTTTTGTTTACTCTCCTGTGTTGGAGTAAAGTGATAATCTGCCAATACTCCTACCATTTGTCGATTCATTTCTTCAGGGAATGGAGAATATTTTTGATAAGTTCTTAGTCCAGCTTCTACATGTCCAATCGCTACATGATGATAATATGCTGCTAAAGCACTTGCATATGTTGTAGTTGTATCTCCATGAACAAGTAAGATATCCGGTTGTTCTTTTTGAATCACTTCTTCCATTCCCATAAGAACACGATTTGTAATAAATGATAAACTTTGACCTGCTTTCATAATATTTAAGTCATACTCAGGTTCTATATCAAAAACATGCAGCACTTGATCAAGCATTTCACGATGTTGTGCAGTAACACATACAATCGTTTGAATATGTTCTCTTTTCTTCAACTCTTTAACAAGCGGTGCCATTTTAATTGCTTCTGGACGTGTCCCAAAAACGACCATCACCTTTTTCATTACTTTTTTCTCCTTTACTAGTTTTTTAATATATAAAATAAATTTTATGTGATTATTATAAAAACGCTTAATTCTTGCTGGTTCTTTTAATAACCGATAAAGCCATTCTAACCTACATGAAATCCATATTTTCGGTGCTCGCTTCTTCATGCCACTAAGTACATCAAGACTACCTCCAACTCCTACAAAAATACCTTTTTGAAAAAATGGAAAATGTTGATAAATGCTAAGTTCTTGTTTAGATCCATATAGATAAATAGATAATTGTTTTTCACTTGCATACTGCAAAAGTTTCGCAACAGTATCTACTCCTTCAATTTTTCTCCAGGGTGTAAAACCAAGCATTTTGGCTGCTTGTACAATTCCTTCCCCATCAGGTATAACTACTGTCTTTGGATCTAATAATGCTTTTTTTAAACTACATTATGCATGCTATGTATAAATACTTCTAGATTTGCTATAACTACAAATGTTTTTTCTTGTTTTTGAAGTCTATTATATAAATCATTCAATAAATCTTGTTCACTTCTTTTATAAAGCTTATCAAATAATGTAATCATAACCCACGCTCCTTTGTATCTGCTTGTTCTAATACACGATACCATATTTGCTGTACTTCTTGTCTAGAAAACATTTTTGCCTTTTGGTAAGCTTCTTCTCCTATAGAAATACATAAATCTTTATTTTCTATAAGATCTTCTACTTTTTTAATAAACTCCTGCTCACTTGTGACCAAGAAACCATTTTTTTCATCATCAATAATACTAGCAGGTCCTGCACGTACATCAAACGCTACACTTGCAGCCTTACAAGACATGGCTTCTACAAGCACGATTCCAAACCCTTCATTATAAGAAGTCATACAAAATATAGTAGCTTTTTTCATCAACTCCTGAATTTCTTCACTATTTTTTCTACCTAATAAAAGAACATGACTCTCTAAATGATATTGCTTAATCAATGCTTTCAATTCTTCCTCTTGTTCTCCATCCCCTACAATTTCAAATTTCCAATCAGGGTATCTTTCAACAATTTGGGCTGCCATTTTAATAAGGCGATCAAATCCTTTAATAGGATCTAATCTTCCTACCGCAAGGCATATAGCTTCTTTTTTATGTACATCTACTTCTAAAGGAATATTATCGATAAAATTAGGAATAACAATACAAGAAGTCTTTGTATACCCTTCCATCATTTGTTGAACTTCTTCACATAGCTGATTATTTAACAAAGCAAATACATCAATATTCTTATATTTTTTTTGAAAGTCACGGATATATTGCTTTTTAAAACAATGATCATGATGAAGTTGTGCAATTGTATAAACCTTTTTCGATGCATACTTTGATACAAGAACACTATCCTCATTTCTTGTGGAAATCAAAATACCATCATCTATGGATCGTATTTTTTTAATTAATAAATACTTTTTATTAAATAAAATTTTTAAAGCTTTTATCCCTTCTTTTAAAACATTCACCCACTGTCTTTGTCGTACGCTTTCTTTAAACGCTTTACGATTAGGTGTATCTTTCATAAGATAGCTAACTTTTACCCTTTCATCAAGAGGATATACAGGTGTATTAGGCAAACAATAAGTACAAACAATCTCTACTTCATATGTATCTACAAACATATTTGCCATATTCGTAATTGCTTTTTCTACTCCTCCATAAGAAAGATGCAAAGCAAGTATTGTAATTTTTTTCATAAACTATCTTCCTCTCACTCTTTTTCACGCAATATATGTTCTACACACCCAAAGTTTGCTTTTATAAGATACATAAAGAAGGCTTATCTTCTAAAACAATTATTTTGTTTCTAATTTAGATCTGCAAATACTAAAAAGTATGAGTTCTTTCTAGGCATACTTTACACTGAATATATCAATATACTCTAATATTAAGCAAGAAATAATCGCATCATTCAAATTAATACCTTCTATTTTTATATCTTATTTTATCAAAAATCCAAAATATTTATTTATAAAACTAATTCTTCTAAAAAAAGATAATTGCTTCATCAGTGAAAATACTATTGTTACTACAATCGCGTTTACGATAGCTAAAAAGCAAGAAGTCCATACCCAATCACCAAAAGTCACAATTGAAAACAATTGATAAAACATATACATCAAAGAGAAATTTACAATAATGCCAATAATAAAACATATATTTTTACGATAATAAGATAACGCACTTAGATTAAATAAATTTTTATAAAGAATTCTAGGTTTTATCGCATAATTTCCAAACATATAAGATATGAAAGTAGCGATTAGAACTCCTGTTATACCATAAACTTGTATAAGAATCAAAGATAATGTTAAATTGATAATACTTTCTAAAAATGGACAAATTCTTGTTTCTTTAAATAGCCCTGCTGCATTGATAAATACTTTTAATGGAATCTCCAAAATATAGTATGCTAAATTTAGAACAAAAAATAACGCAATATAATTCGTTGCAATATATCTACCTTCATACCAAATCGTAATAAAATTATTTAATACTAATAATAATGGAATACAAAGTAATGAAATCAAATAAAAAGAAAATGCATTAAACTCTTCAAAGACAATTTTTCCCTTTTCTTTATCTTGAGAAATTAAATTACCAATACTCCCCATGGTAGCACCTGTCAGCTTGTCCACTAATGTTCTAAGATTATCCATGATTAATAAATAAGCACTGTATAGGGCACTCGATGCTAATCCTAAAAATTTCGTAATTAAAACAATATCAATATTATAAGAAATAAGTCCTCCAATTTTATAGATCATTAAATTAGATACATCTTTTACCATATCATAATCCTTTTGCTTCTTTTTTAAATTCAAAAAAGGATAACTCTTTTTCGTCATTATCACAATAATCGCATTTGATAAAAGACCGAATACTGCTTGTAAAAATAAAATAGTGAATAAATCTCCACCCCATAGCAGTACTCCTATTTCACAAAGGGATCGAATAATCGTAATCGGTTGGTAAATCATATTGACAATATACTTCTTTTGATCACACTCAAATAAGGATTTATGTACAACTGTTATATAATTTAATACATTGCTTATTAAGTAAATGGTAAATGCAACTTGAATATATCCTAATGAAAATGGATTGTTTTGAATCATACTAGGAATGAAATAAGAAATTCCATATCCAAGAATTAAAATAGTCACAGCTACACCAAGAAAAATAGTATTTGCTGCACTAAGAATGCAATTTATTTTTTCATAATTTTTCTCTGTAATTGGCTTAAATAAGCGAAAATTAACAGCACTTGAAAGTCCTCCATCTACTAAAGAAAGATAAAACATAATTTGCCCAAAATATTGGTATAACCCTGTAATATCGACTCCTAATTGAAATAAAAATAACTTTGTACGAAATAAGCTAATGATAGCTATAATCAATTGTGGAATAGCATCACTTAAAAAATTAAGAATAATGGATTTTACTCTCATACATCTTCTCCTTTATAAATACAAATTATATTTATTATATCACTTTTATAAAAATATAGACAGCTTTATTTCTTGAATCTCATTTGCAAATTTTTATTTTGTAACTTGCTTTTAAAAATTCCACCCCCTAATGGAATTTAATCGTGTATACCTTTATTCTTATTATGATCGTGTCTGTTATCTCTTTTTTTTAAAGGAGGTCATCATCATGACTATGAAACAAAAACATATGAACATTCACGATTTGTATACTATTGAGCACTCTCTTAATAATGGCGACTCTTTTAAATACATTGCCTCTTTGATTCACAAAGACTGCACCACTGTCTCCAAATTTGTGCGGCGTAACTTAACGATTAAGAACACGGGTGCTTATGGTCGTATCTTCAATGACTGCTCCCTTCGCCATCATTGTAAACGTTATGCTCTTTGTTCTTCTTGTTCTCATAAGCCTGATTTTTCTTGTAGAAACTGTCTTCATTGTCATTTAAACTGTAAGGATTACCATAAGGAAATTTGTCCTAAGATTTCCAAACCTCCTTATGTTTGTAATCCTTGTAAACAACGTCGTTCTTGTACTCTTACCAAACATTTCTTTTCTGCTAGTGATGCTTATCATATGACTAAAAAACGCCTAAGCGAAGCTCATAGCGGTATGAT